>DPYP01000512.1:0-9398 GCA_003545375.1 Lentisphaeria bacterium | reverse complement strand
CCTTAAACTTCACACCAGCTCGCTGCCTAACTTGCTCTTTCGCTTTCATTGGTGATTCCCCACTCGATGTTGCTCCAAATTCGCTTGGAACAGTGATTTGGTTGCCATTGGTCGATGATCGACCGCAGTAATCAGCAGTTCAGTGGCTTGAACCGCCTTTTTTATGAATCACGACTATCTGAATTGAGGGAAAAAACAAATTATTCCATAGCCATCCCTCCAGTAGGTTTGCATAGAACCGTAAGTTATGGAAAAGAATGGAACGGGCGGTACGATCTGTCAACGAAAAATACAATTCGACTATTGCCGAAAAGAAGTAAACCGTCACGCCGTCACTGGCTGGTGACGGTGAATCTACACCACTGTATCAGTTATGCTAACCGATTCTACAAATATTATTTGAAAAAAATAACCCGCCGGCGTAGGGCTCAAAACGCCGTATCATTGCCATTGGGGCCATGTGCCGGCAATGGTTTGACACTATTGACCCGGTTATTGGCTTGCATGACCTCTGCGATACACCTCATCATCACTGAGGCAAACGGTTAGGTGGATCGCGGTGTCACCCTCCGAACACATGTTTTTACCATGGAAACAAGACACGCCCGGCCAGGGCGGTGGAGGATTCGGCTTGAAACTTTCCAAGATTTGACAAACAATCCGAACACAAATGATCTGTTGCAGGATAGGCTGTTCGTTGGCGGTGGCTGCGGCTGGCGGCTGAAACATTCTTCAGCCCTGTCCCAATTCCGCCGAGCGCTCGGTAGCTGCCTGGATCACTCGCGTCATGATATCGCGGAACTCCGCGGCTTCGAGTACCGCCAGGCCGGCAGCCGTAGTTCCGCCGGGCGACGTCACTGCTGTGCGCAACTCGTCGGGTGTCCCCATCTTTCGGGCTACCATCTCGGCTGCTCCGGTGACCG
Source organism: Lentisphaeria bacterium (assembly GCA_003545375.1). GTDB lineage: Bacteria > Verrucomicrobiota > Lentisphaeria > JABSQK01 > CAJWLW01 > CAJWLW01. The sequence continues at coordinate 8,475 of DPYP01000512.1, read as the reverse complement.
TCTGCACAGTCAACGCCAGCGCTGCCTCCGGCGCCAGACCGACGACCTCGGCACCGTCGACCATTGCCTGAATCATTTCAAACACATATGCCGGGCCGCTGCCGCTCAGTCCGGTTACGGCGTCCAGCTGCGACTCGTCCATCTCCATGACAATGCCGACCGCCCCGAAAATCCGCTCCACCAGCGCCCGATCGTCAGCCATCACGCCGCCGCTGCAGGCGTAGACCGCAGCCCCCTTGCTGACCAGCGCCGGCGTATTCGGCATCACCCGTACAAGCCGGTCGCTACCCACCCACTTCTGCAGATTCGCCAGCGACAGGCCGGCAGCAATAGAGACGAACAGCTTGTCATCGAACATCCCGTGCAGCGGCAGCAGCACTTCCGCCGCGACCTGCGGCTTCACAGCCAGCACAACGACATCGGCCGTCGCGATCGCCGTCTCGTTGTCCGCCTCTGTCGTGATCCCTGTCGTTGCCGTGAAAGCCTTGCGCGCATCCGCCAGTATGTCCGCGGCACTGACGTCGTCAACGCGACAGATTCCCCCCTCAACCAGGCCGCCAGCCAGGGCCGTGGCCATTTTTCCTGCTCCGATGAAAGTGATTTTCATAGTGTCATAGAGTAGCGCATGCCAAGCGGTTTTCGAGGCACTTCCGCACCTTATTCACCGTTGGATAGTCACGGAACAGAAAGCCGTTCGCTGCAAACCAATCACTGCCCTCCAGCGCCCCTTCGATTTCAGGTTTCGACAGCAGTGAGCGGTCGACACCGATAATCAACGGCAAGTCCGGATTCGCCGCACCAAAGACCAGGCGCTGCAGCAACTGCGTGCCGTGCCACCGGTGGAACAGCTCCAGGTGCACACGGCCCCCGTCAGAGTTCTCGAAACTGAAATCGGGAAACACCAGTTCCTGATCGCCGCTGTCGATAAATGGGGTTTCGCCGACAATCGACCAATCCCCCACCGTTTCCCGGAAGTGGCGGTGGAACATGCCGATCTCCTCAGGCACATAAGCACTGAAGTTGCGATACGCACTGACCAGCCCGAGTTTCTGATCGGCCACCAGGCGCACTTCCTGCCCGTTGCGTACGCTGACGGTCGTCTCCAACCGCCACTTGGACAGGCTGCAGACCGCCGGGAAAAAAGACGCCAACTGCAGCCCGTACTTGCCGGTATTGCCCAAGACGCTCGCCGGTCCGTCGATGACGATGCGCAGTCGCGATTCATCAACTGCCTTTTTTTTGCGCTTCGTGCCGTCGCGATGAATAGTCGCCAGCAGGCGAAAAAACTTGAGGTACTTCATCAACCGCCGCAGATTCGCCGCCTCCGGTTCATCGATTGTCAGGGTCAGCGACTGGGCCTGCAACAGCAGCGACTGCACCTGAGCGCAGTTGTAACGTTCGAGCAACTGCTGCGGGTGCAGATCGCGGAAGCGCACCAGACGCTCGTTCTCCGGGAGGTCCTGATAGATGTCGATGTCACCGGCATCGGCCAGCGCCTGTTCGCGATACGCTTCGAAGCTCATCCCTGCCGCCCGCCGCAGCAGGTTCGCCGAATCCGCAAACAGCTGGCCGCGGCGTTCGGCGAAATCGACATCATCGGCATGCCCGAACCTGGCCCGATCCTGAAGCAGCTTTTCCAAGCCACAGGCCAGTTTGCGGTCACTGATGCAGTTGAGCGCCGGCTCCGCAACGTCTGCGATCTCCGCACGGCTGACGCCGGGCTGCCGATAAATAGTCAGCAACTCCTCGGCAAGCTGCAGCAGCATGGCGTTGCCGGTGTCGACGAACTGCGGCTTTACCGTCCCTTTGCTGATGCGAAATCTAAGAAGATCTTTGGTAAGCACGATGCTGTCGCCGCCGGTCGCTGATGTGATACTCTGAAGTGCCCGCGCTCACCAGCTCATAGAGCTGTGCCTGCTTGCCCGCCACCGGCCGCAGGATGCGGCCGAGCCGCTGCACGTGCTCGCGAATGCTGCCGCTGCCCGACACGACAATGCCGACGCTCGCCTCGGGCACGTCGATGCCTTCGTTCAGCACCTTGCTCGAAACCAGCACCGGGTAATCACCGGCGCGGAACTTATCCAGGAACGCCTTGCGCTCGACCACCTTCGTATGCTGTGTAATCACCGGAACCAAGAACCGTCGGCCCAGTGCATACGCCGTGTTGTTGTCGGCCGTGAAAATCAAGGTGCACTCACCCGCATGCCGCTGGAACAGGTCCCAGATCATGCGGAATTTGCTGCGGCTGGCGGCGGCAATGCGCTTCTGCGCCAAGTACGCATTGAACGCCGCGCGCCCGTCCGGCATGCGGGCGCAAAGCCCGGTAAACTGCTGCCAGCCGCGCGGGCTGCCGAAATTCACGCCGTTGGCCCGGACAAAGTCGATATACGTCTTGCGGTTGCGCTCGTACGCCTCGGCCTCGTCGTCATCCAGCGGCAGTTCGATGCGATGCGTCTCGTACGGCGCCAGGATTGCCCCTTCCAGTTCATCGATATCGCGCCGGAAACAGATCGGCCCGACCAGTTCCGCCAGCACGGCGTCACCGTCGTCGTTACACTCCGGCGTCGCCGTCAACCCGAGGCGATACGGAGCAATCGACATAGCCGCAGCCGTGCGGTTTACCCGACCCGGCAGGTGATGGCATTCATCGAAGACGATGAGGCCGAAACGGTTGCCGATGAACTCCATCATGATCACCGCCGAATCGTAGGTGCTGACAGTCAGGTCCTGGACATCCTTGCTGCCACCGCCCAGCATGCCGACCGGCACCCCGAACGCCTCCTCAAGCCGTGTCGCCCACTGCTGCATCAAATCGAGTGTCGGCACGACAACCAGTGCCGGCCGCTGCACATCGGCGATCGCCATCATCGCCAGAAAGGACTTGCCGGCGCCGGTCGGCAACACCGCCACGCCACGCCGCTGAACGGCATTCCAGGCCGCCAGCGCCTCCCGCTGCAGCGGCCGCGGCATCATCACGTCGCTCAGTTCGAATGGACATGGCGCGAAGGCCCGGGCGCGATCGTCGTACGGCAACCCGTCGCAATGCAATTTGCGGACGATTGCGGCGTACAGGTGGGCACCGGCGCGATACCTGCCAATCCGCTCATCGTACGTGAGGTGCGGTGCGATCGGATCGACAGCTGCGGACTCTGCAACTTCGACCAACAGCGTGCCGTAATTGTAATCGATCGTAAACATAGTTGCCCGGGTAGGCATGTGCGGGGTTCGGTCACCGCCGGTCCAAGATGCCTGAGGTGCAGCACAAATTCAACCGGGGAATACCGTTTTATGCAAACGGGTTCTATCGATTGACAATCCAGCAGCATGCCGTAATTGTAAACACTCCTAAGCATAGTTGTCCGGACGGGGCATGTGAGGAGTTCGGCCACCGGCCGGTCCAGGATGCCTGCGATTCAACGCGAATTTAACCGGGGATGCCATTGTGGACGAACGGATTCTGCTGATTGACAACTCAGATGTCGATGCCAGCCGCCAACATGGCGAGCTGATCATCCACAGGTTCCCGTTTACCATCGGCCGCATGCCATCCGCCGACGAGAACGAGATCACCAATCTCGATCTGCGCGAAAGCGACCTGGAACTGCGCGAAGAACGCCCACCGTTCATCGCCTCGCGCAACCATGTCGAAATTGGCTTCTCCGGCGGCCAAGCCTATGTCAAAGACCTGGGCAGTATGAAAGGCACACTGGTCAACGACGTCGCGGTCGGCGGCAACCGCAAGGCCGAGTCGGTCTTCCTCACCGGCGGCGCCAACACCATCCAGCTCGGCACCAATCGCTCGCCCTGGAAATTCCGTATCGTCGTGGAGGCCGGCCAGGAGAAACCCCGCATGGTCGTGGCCGATGATGATGAGACCGTCCGCAAGCTGCTTTTCGACACCTTCAACCGCGAATTCGCCGTCATCCCGGTGGAGAACGGCTACAAGGCCCTGAACGCCTGCATCAACGAACACCCGGATATCGTGCTGCTTGACTGGCAGATGCCGGACATCGACGGCATCAAGGTTTGCCAGACGTTGAAGGCCAACGTCCGCACCGCCACGTTGCCGGTCATCATGGTCACCGGCATGGACACCACCCCGGACCGCATCCGCGGCATGAGTGTCGGCGCCGACGAGTACATCACCAAACCTTTCGATGTCCACGAAATCCGGGCCCGTGTCAACGCCGTCATCGATCGACAGCGGCAGGCCCGCAACCAGCACTGGCTCAGCGGCATCCCCAGCGAAGCTCGGTTGCAGTCCGAATTCGACCAGATTGCCGCCAACGGTGCAGCGCCGCACAACCTGATTACGATCACGATCGTCGGCCTCGGCCGTTTGCAGGAGAAAAGCGGCACCGTCGCTGCCGAAGTTATGTCCCGGCGCATCTCCGAGGTGCTGTGGCAGCAGTCTCTGGCCAGCAACCGCACCGTGCCTGCTCAGCTCAGCCTCAACCGCTGGTGCCTGCTTTGTCCCGCCGACGGCGCCCGCAGCCTCGAAACCGCTGTCAAACAGGAGCTCAATAACTTGCTGGCCAATACCCCGGCATCGTTCAAGATCAAACGCCACGCCACCGCCAAGTACCGCAACTACCGCCAGCTCACCGAAAAAATCTGAGCCGCCACATATTATTGTGGTGCAGCGCACCCCTGCCTGCGATTCGAAATTGACCGGTAGAAATAGAAGTCAAGGGTCCTGCAAAGGAATGATGGGTCGGCACTTTTACAGTTCGATTTCACGGGCGGGAACGCACCGTGCCAGTGAGATGCCCCCCCCACACACGGAGTTGACACCTCTTATTCATTTTCCTGCTGGCATTGGTCGCAACAGCACGTCATGATACTGTCATGCAGAAACAGGAACAGATCGCCATCGACGGCCCCGCCGCCTCGGGCAAAAGCACGGTTGCACGGCTGCTGGCAGAGGCGCTCAACGCCTACTTCGTCAACACCGGAGACATGTACCGGGCCCTCACCTGGCAGGTCATGAAGCACGGTGTCGATCCGCGTAACGCCCCAGATGCCATCGCCCCGTTGCTCGAACATCTCGATCTGACCTGCCGTCCCGACGCGGCCAACCAGTTGCGTGTCTACCTCAACGGCACCGAAGTGCCGCAGTCCGAGATCCGTGCCCCCGACATCACTGGCGCCGTCAGTTTCCTCGCCCGCATACCCGCCGTCCGTCAATGGCTCGTCACGCGCCAAAAAGAGCTCGCGACCCTCGGTCTCACCGTCACCGAGGGGCGCGATATCGGCACGGTCGTTTTTCCGCAGGCGCGTTTCAAATTCTTCGTGACCGCGACCCCCGAAGAACGGGCCAAGCGCCGCCTGCAGCAAGCCGGTGAGACGATCGACGGCGCCACGCTGGCATCGGTGGCGGCGGCGATTGAGGAACGCGACCGACTCGACAGCACACGGGAGATCGCGCCTTTGCGGCCGGCCGACGACGCCCTCGTCGTCGATACGACCGGGCGCACAGTCGAAGCAGTCGTCAACGAGCTGGCGGCAATTGTCAGGGAGGGCCTGGCTTGAATGGAGAAGTCAAGGATTAGCTATCGCGTACCTTACGCCGATACCGACCAGATGGGTGTCGTTTACTACGCCAACTACTTCGTCTACTTCGAGCGGCTGCGCAACGAGTTGCTGCGCGATCTGGATTATTCCTATGGGGAAATGGAAGTGCAGGGCCTGCAGTTGCCGGTGATCGAAGCGCACTGCGACTACAAATTGCCCGTGCGTTATGACGATCTGATCGAGATCACCGGATGGGTGGCAGAATGCCATGGCGCCAAGTTCAAAGTGAGCTGTGAAATCCACCGGGACGGCGAACTGCTGGCCTCCGGTCACACGATCCACGTCTGTGTGACAATTGCCACGCGCAAACCGAGGCGCCTACCGCCAGAGCTCGCTGATCAGCTGATGGACGGCGTCAGAGGGGCAGTGCACTAAGCGGTATGCGCGACACCGACGACAGGAGCGCGAACGGCAGCTTCAGCACCGCACCGACGACCTGGAATGGAGCCTGGACACCACGGCCGATGTCATTCATGGCACTACCCGCAGTGATGCCGGGCAACGGAGACAATACCAGTTTGACGACGCCCAGCGGCAGGTAAAGCAGGTTCGAAGCCGCGCTCGGCACAGTCGCAACCGAAGCCGCCGCATCAATGGCGTGCGGCGTACTCTGCAGCGCCGCGTACGCAGCCTGCGGGCTGGCGGTGAAAGCTGCGCTTTCGGTCGCACCGAAGCACAGACAAAATCCCACGATCAAAACTGCAACAGATAGTTCACGCATCTTGGATCTCCGAATAAGTGGAAACAACAGCTGGAAGGATATTGAAGGCGATAATGTACTGCAACAAACACGAAACCCGAAATCCATAGATTCATTTTCCGTTTCCCTCTCCGTGCCCTTCGTGCCTTCGTGGTGATCTCTGTTTTCCCGCGCTTGACGCCACCGGCAGTACCGACAATAGTTGAGGTGACAGCGGAAACTTCATAATTGGGTAAGGCCATATGTCATCAATCACAATGTTCGACGCACTGCTGGATGTTCTCGAACGCCGGCGCCGGGACGATCCGTACATCGAATTGTCGCCGGAGAACCAGACCTTCCTGGCCCAGGCAGCTTTGCACGCCAGTACCGCACCGACACCGGCCGCGCCCGCACCCGCCGCACCGACACCGACCGCTCCGGACAACTGCGAGCAAATCCCAAAGTCCGTGCCGCAGTCACCCGGGCGCGAACCGTCGGCCGCCTGTGAGCCCAATGCAGCAGCGCTGACGACCGCCGACCCCATCGACCTGAGCAATACCAGCCTGGTCGAACTGGAAACCATGGTCAGCGCCTGCACACGCTGTGGACTCTGCAAAGGGCGCAACCGCACCGCCTTTGCCGACGGCAACACCGGCGCCGACCTGATGTTCATCGGTGAAGGCCCGGGCGCCGACGAAGACCGCGAGGGCATCCCTTTCGTCGGTGCCGCCGGTCAACTGCTGACGAAAATCATCGGCGCCATGAAGATCAGGCGCGAGGATGTGTACATCGCCAATATCGTCAAATGCCGACCACCGCGCAACCGCAATCCCGAACCCGACGAAGCGGCCGCCTGCCTGCCCTACCTGGAGCGGCAGATCGAACTGGTCGCCCCGAAAGTCATCGTCACCCTCGGCGCCGTGCCGCTGCGCTTCCTGTTAGACCAAAAAGGCATCCGCCGGCTGCGTGGCAACTGGCTCGAGTACAAAGGCATTCCCGTCATGCCCACCTTCCACCCGTCTTACCTGCTGCGCGTGCCCGACGCCAAGCGCGACGTCTGGAACGACATGCAGCAGATCATGGCGCGACTCGGCATCCAAAAATGAGTGAGGTCCCGAAAACCCGACCGCCTCTGGGCAAGGCGCTGTTCGTGCTGACCGCTCTGGCGCTGGTCGCGGGCGGTCTGCTCTGGCACAACACCCGGCCGCATCGCGACGGCAAGCCGTACTCCGCCATAGAGCATGTGATGGGCACCCGCGCTACTGTCACCTTCTGGACCGATTCCGATTCCGGCGCCCACGCCGCCAACATGGTGTTTGCCATCTTCAGGGAGATCGACGAGCAGTTCAGCAACTACAAGCCCGACTCTGAACTGTCGAAACTCAACGCCACAGCCCACGAACAGCCTTTCCAATGCACCGGGCGCATGTGGGAGCTGCTCAACACCGCACGAGCCGTGTGGCACACCAGTGACGGCGGGTTCGATATCTCTGCAGGCCCGCTCATGCATCTCTGGGGGTTTTACACGAAACGCCAGGAACTTCCGTCCGACGAAGAGATCGCAACTGTCACGGCGTTGGTCGGTCTCGACAAGATCGCCTTCGACGACGACGCCCGCACGGTCTTCTTTCCTCAGCAAGGGATGATGCTGGATCCCGGCGGTATCGCCAAAGGCTACGCCATCGATCTGGCCGTCGCCGCAGTACGTGAACTGGGGATCGACCGCGGTGTCATCGACCTGGGCGGCAATATGTTCTGCATGGCCGAGCCGCCGCCGGGCCGGGAGTCATACAGCATCGGCATCCGCAACCCACGCGCCAAGGAATACCAGACTATTCTGGGGTCCGTTGCCATTCTCAATCAGTCGGTCGCTGGCAGCGGTGACTACGAGCGCTTCGCCGAGATCGGCCGCCGCCGCATCTGTCACATCATGGACCCGCGCACCGGCCATCCGGTCGAGGGTGTGGCGCATGTCAGTGTCGTTGCGAAAACAGCGATGGCCGCCGACATCCTCTCGACTGCCGCCTTTGTCAGTCAAGGCAGCAATCTGGATGCCCTGTCCGAGATCGACCCGACCGCCCAGTTTTTCGTCGTACATATCAATCCCGATGACAGCCTGTCAACAATGACGCGTGGCGATCTGTGGCAAGCATTGACTATCGAAGGAGTCACCGATGGCACACTTGAATGAGATCGTGGAATTTCTGGACGATACGTTG
>DPYP01000609.1:4304-4741 GCA_003545375.1 Lentisphaeria bacterium | reverse complement strand
AGGCCTGGCCAACGGCAATCAGGGTGTCCAGGACGAGGGTTCATACATGGCCGGGCCGGGTAAACCGGCGATGGCGGTCGGTGAACAGGATGCCGATATCATCTGGGCATTTGACATGCGCAGTGAGCTTGGTGTTTTTCCCCACAACATAGCCAGCAGCTCTGTGCTGGTTGCAGGAAATCGCCTGTACGTGACCACGTCCAATGGCCAGGACTGGTCGCATGTCAACATTCCCGCCCCGCAGGCGCCCTGCCTGATCGTGCTGGAGAGGGATACGGGTAAACTTATCGGCGAAGAGGCATCGGGTATCAGCAAGCGCCTGTTCCACTGCAACTGGTCGTCACCTGCGTACGGTTCGTTTGGCGACCGGCAGCTGGTGGTTTTCGGCGCCGGCGACGGGTTCTGCTACGGCTTCGATCCGCAACCGGTGAAGGAAG
>DPYP01000609.1:3661-3961 GCA_003545375.1 Lentisphaeria bacterium | reverse complement strand
CGGCTTCGATATCCTGCCGGAGGTCTGGCGCTTCGACTGCAACCCGGCGGCATACCGCACCGGCGAGGACGGCAAACTGGTCAAGTACGCCTCTGCCGGGAAAGGGCCGAGCGAAGTCATTGCCACGCCGGTGATCTACAATAAACGCGTATACATCGCCACCGGACAGGACCCGGAGCATGGCCAGGGGGTGGGCGCGCTGAGCTGTATCGACGCCACCGGTTCGGGTGATATTTCGAAGTCCGGGATTGTCTGGCAGTACACGGACTTGCACCGCTCGATCTCGACGGTGGCAATCGC
>DPYP01000609.1:0-3252 GCA_003545375.1 Lentisphaeria bacterium | reverse complement strand
GCCAGCAACGTCTGGTCGTCGCCGCTGGTGGCCGATGGCAAAGTATTCATCGGCAACGAGGACGGCTACCTGACCGTGCTGGCGACCGGCAAGAAGAAAAAGAAGCTGGCGGAGATCGATTTTTACGCACCGCTGTACGCCAGTCCGGTTGCTGCCAACGATACGTTGTATATCGCGACTCAGAGCCACCTCTTCGCTGTGGGAAATTGAGATGAGAAAACTGGTATGCATCCTGGCGATTGCGCTGTTCGTTCTGCACCAGGACTGGTGGTTGTGGGCAAACGGCGATCTGGTTTTTGGCTTCATGCCGATCGGCTTGGCGTACCACACGCTGTTTTCGATTCTTGCCGGCGTCGTCTGGGCACTGGCTGTGAAGTTCGCCTGGCCCAGCGACATCGAAGCCTGGGCTGGCGCAACTGATGACACCGGCGATCATGTCGCCGTCGATGTCGCAGCACCGGCGGAGGGCAGTTCATGAGTGTCGTAGCACTCTACGTCATCATCGGGTACCTGGTTCTACTGCTTTTCATCGGTTTCGCGAGCCAGCATTTCTTTCGCGGTACCAGTGCCGATTATTTCGTTGCCAGCCGCAGTATCGGGCCGTTCATGCTGCTGATGAGCCTGTTTGGCACGACAATGACCGCCTTTGCGCTGGTCGGTTCGACCGGAAAAGCATACACCAGCGGCATTGGTGTGTATGGACTGATGGCATCGTGGTCGGGCCTGATCCATTCCGCCGTGTTCTTTTTCGTTGGCATCCGGTTGTGGGCGATTGGCAAGAAATATGGGTATGTGACCCAATGCCAGTTTTTTCGCGACCGCTTCCAATCGCCGACATTGGGTTTTCTGCTGTTTCCGGTTCTGGTGGCGCTGATCATTCCGTACCTGCTCATCGGCATCGTTGGCGCCGGCGCTGTTGTCCGCGGCCTGAGTGGCGGCATGTTCCCCGAGGCGTTTGCGGGTATCCCGCACCCGGTCAGGGAAGGCGTGATGCTGCACGCGGGCGCAATCCCGCCGTGGCTGACCGGGTTGGTTATCTGTGTTGTCGTCCTGACTTATGTCTTTTTTGGCGGTGTCCGCAGCACTGCCTGGGCCAACACGTTCCAGACTATCGTCTTCATGATCACCGGAGTGATCGCGTTCGTCCTGATTGCCAAGGCTCTTGGCGGCGCGTCCGCTGCCTCGCAGGCCGTAGCGGATACCTCCCCGAAATACCTGATCCGTGAAGGCATGATCGGCAAGTGGCAGTTTTTCACGTACCTGTTCGTGCCGCTGTCTGTTGGTATGTTTCCGCACCTGTTCCAGCACTGGTTGACGGCGCGCAGTGCGAAGACTTTCCGGCTCAGCGTGATCGCGCATCCGATCTGTATCATGATCGTCTGGGTGCCGTGCATTCTGATGGGCATCTGGGCGGTTGGCAATGGCATCGAGGCGCCGGGCGGCAACGCCAACGCCATCCTCGGCAAGATGGTCGGCCAGCTTCTGCACACACCCTGGCTGAGCGGTCTGCTGACTGCCGGTATTCTCGCGGCGATCATGTCGTCGCTGGACAGCCAGTTCATGTGCATGGGCTCGATGTTCACCAACGACATCGCCATGCGCCTCAAAGGTGATGCGGAATGGTCCGACCGCAGGAAGCTGATGACTGGCCGGTTGTTCGTCCTGGGCATCGTCGTCGTGACGTACCTGCTGTCGCTGGTCTGGAACAAGGGGATTTTCGATCTGGGTGTCTGGTGTTTCAGCGGTTTCGGCGGTCTTTTTCCGCTCGTCCTGGCGGCGATCTATTGGCGGCGGGCGACACGCGCCGGTGCCATCGCTGCAGTGATTGCGGCTACAGCGACATGGCTTGTTCTGTTCGCAAAGTCCGATTACGGCGGTGAGTATTTGCTGTTCGAAAATGCCTTTAGCGGCGCCCACGACGGCATCATGCCTGTTGCAGTCATCTTTGCAGTATGCGCCCTGACGATGTTTATCGTCTCGCTCTTCACCCGCCCGCCCGATGCCGCCGCTGTCGATCGATTTTTCCCGAGCAAGCGAAGCTGATGGCTGACCAGACTGTCATACAGTCGGCCCGTGTCGCTCTCGACGCGCACATTCACAAGATGGTGGCGTGGCATTTTTCCCCAGACACCGGCACACCGTACTGGATCGATTGGGCTCGCGAGGCGGGTGTCGATCCGATTGCGCAGATTCAGACCCTTGACGATCTGATCGGCATGTTTCCCAACTTCGACGACAGTGTCCTGCGCGATCTGCCGCACGAACGTTTGATCCCGGCTGCTTACGGTGGCAAGCCGTTCTGCGTCTTTGAAACCGGCGGCACTACCGGCATGCCGAAGCAGCGGCTGAGCTGGGAGGATCACCTGCTCGATTACACCGAGTTCTCGACCACGCTGAGCGACGAGCACTTTCCAAAGAACAGCAACTGGCTGATGGTCGGGCCGAGCGGCCCGCGCCGGCTGCGGCTCGGCATCGAGCACCTCGCTAATATCCGCGGCGGCAGTTGTTACTTCGTCGATCTCGACCCGCGCTGGGTGAAGCGGTTGATCAGCACCGGCCAATCCGATCAGGCGCGGGCGTACAAGGCGCATGTTGTCGATCAGGCGGTTACGATTCTCAAGGCCCGCGATATCGAATGCCTGTTTACCACGCCGCTTTTGCTGGAAGCCATTGGAGAACGTGTATCGCCTGCCGATCGCGGTATCAAGGGGGTGTTTTGCGGCGGCACGACGATGACGCCGCAGATGGTTCGGTTTCTTGTCGAGGAAGTGCTGGAGCAGCGGGTACAGTTCGTGCCGACCTACGGCAACACGCTGATGGGGCTCGCCTGCAGCGTTCCGTTGCAACCTGAGGACAACTACAGCGTCACCTACTACGCGCCGCAGCCGCGCGCCGTCCTGCGTGTCGTCAAGCCGGATGACACCGCCCAGTCCGTCGATAGTGGCGAGTGGGGACGCGTCGAGTTGACGACGCTGACACGCGAGTTTTTCATGCCGCGCTTTCTCGAACGCGACGAAGCGATGCGTCGCGCCCCGTGTGACGCATTCCCCTGGGACGGTGTCGGCGAAGTGCGTCCCTTTGAGAGTGCCCGGAAAAAGATCGTCGAGGGTGTGTACTGATGGTCTCTATTTTTCGATTAAGTGCCATCCCATGACGTGGTGGTGTGATTGGAGTTCAAAGAGTTGTGGCGTTTTTGCGCAGCCGGAAAAATACAAACTGCCCTTTTTTTGCCGACCCGCCTGCCGGGGAGGC
>DPYP01000287.1:15663-21252 GCA_003545375.1 Lentisphaeria bacterium | reverse complement strand
TCGCTTTTTCATTGGTGCCTCCTTGAGCATATTGCAGGAAAGTAACACGTACCCCTATACAAGGTCAAGCCCTGCCTGCAATCGTTTATGCCGGCTGCAGTGCCCGGTCCTTCGTCAATGTGATTCCCAAATACACCGACGTTTGTCTGCCTTCGCACAGCCGTGAATGCATTCCGACAAAGCGTTCGCTTCACCGGTTGACAGTTTTAACCCATGGAAATTCCTATGGAGAAGCGTTTCGTCGGGAAGGCTGCACTCTTGGAAGGGGACCCGCAGGACTCCGAAAGAACAAGTACGACAGCAATGCCTTTTTGGTAACGGGTCTCGGGGGGGGGGATCGATTTCAATATGCGGACCGGGTCGCCACAGGCGCGAGGCACGGTGGCGGCCCCGAGAGGGATTGCCCGGGAAATAAACGCAGATTTTTTGCGATCAAGTCACCCGCTGTTTTTCACCGTCATTTTCGTGATCACTGCGTGGTAATTCCCTCGTCCCGCGGACATGACAGTACCGCAGGACGCGGAGATCGAGGTTGGATGGTGAAAGGCTCCGGCTGAGAGATGCGGTGTAATCACCGGACTCAGGGCGGGAACGTCGCTGTCGAGCAGGTACTCGGTCTGTCCCACCTCGCGCACGACAGAGGTATCCTCGCGCCATAAACGCCTTCCTGTCCACCTTCATGGTCATCGCTTTCTTTCGATCGCTCCTGCGATGCAAGGTCGCCGAGGGTGTCAAAACTCCTGCCATTCGGCAGGCAGTCGGGCCTGCGGGCCGGTGTGGATTTTGAATTGCGTCATTGCTTAGAGAGGGGACAGTTCCATGTATGACGGTGAAATGAATCTCGGGTAAGGTAACGCGATGACACACCAGGTAACCATCTTGGTATTGACCGCCGCCGTGCTGCATGCACTGTGGAATTTTGCGGGCAGGCAGGTTCGCGGCAATCTCGTTGTCTTTACGAGCGGCCTCGTATTGAGTAGTCTCTTGATCATGCCCATCATTGTGAGCGACCTGATGGATCGCGGATTCAATGATTTTCTGCAGTTCCCTGCTGTAGCCTGCATGGTCGCCACCGGAATACTGCACGGACTCTATTTCCTCATGCTTGCCAAGGCCTATGAACACGGGAGGATTTCAGTGGTTTACCCGGTGGCACGCGGTTCGGGGATTGCCTTGACCGGCTTTCTCGCCTGAATCCTGTTGCAAGAAAAAATTACCATGAATGGCGTCCTCGGGATTGCGTTAATCGTCATTGGGATTTTCTGGATCGGGATCGGGATTGACGCCCGTGAGCGGAATGCACACACAGTCAAGACGGCATTACTGGTCGGACTCACTATCGCGCTTTATTCGATTGTCGACAAAATCGGCGTCAGCTATGTGCACCCCTTACCGTACACGTTTGCCATGTGGGCCATTGCGGCGTTGACGTTACTCCCGTTTCTCTGGGCGAAAACGAGCGCGGAAGAAATCCGGGACGCGCTGCGGCATAAAAAACGTTTTATTATTGTCGTTGGACCTGTCTGTATGGTAACCTACTTTCTGATTCTGTATGCATATACGATGGGCCCCGTCAGTTATATCGCGGCCTTCCGGGAATTCGCAGTTGTTATTGGCAGCCTGTTGGGCGTTATTATCCTGAAGGAGCGTATGTCGTTCGTAAAGGCTCTGGCGATGGTGATGATTGTCCTCGGCATGATATTGATTAAAATCGCCTGACCACATATCACCCGGCAAACGATCTTTTGGCTCATACCTTGGAGGTCATCGAGTGGCATTTCCCCGGGTACGCAGACAGGGCAGACAACAAACACTGATTATGATTTTCCGTGCTGCTTCGCATCGGCGGGCCTCGAATTTTCCCGCGTTGACTGCCGGTTCTATTTCGGTCAACAGACCGATCGCCGCGGTGACCGGCCGCTTGAGGTGAAGGGTGGAATGACATTGGGCAAGTCACCCTCTTTGCGAGGTCTACGGCCACTGGGGACGGGGACCGTTCTTACCGGGGGATCGATCCATCTGAGCGATGGGCTTTGTCTTGATTTTCGCATAATACCCTTTTAAGCTTCCTAATCTGCTGGTCACCACCAGTAGATCGGACCCCCATACGAGATCCGGGGTCTTGAGCATGCAAAGGGGCAATGGGTAGTGGTGTCAGCCATCGTCCATGGGCGCCCGCAGTTTGCTTGACGCCTGGGACACGAAACTGAGGAAACGAGCCAGACATTGAAAGTCCTTACGGATTTACATTTGAGCATGGTCACACTGATAATTTCCCTATCTTTGTTGCAGGGCTCTGCCTGTGGCCAGTCCGGTGCGCCCGAAGATGCTGTGGCGGACAGCTCCTATCGTGTTCTTCTGCGGGCAGAAGTTCAAACTGCCCCAGACAAGAAAACGGACCTGCCTCAATTTGGATCTGATAAGTTCGAGGACAAACGCAAAGCCATGGTCGCCCAACAGATTGAAAAGCGGGGCGTCAAAGACCAGCGAGTCCTTCGCGCTCTTCGCCGGGTACCGCGCCATGAATTTGTTCCCGCCTCTGAGCGCAGTATAGCCTATGAGGATTACCCCTTACCGATTGGTCATGGTCAGACCATCTCTCAACCCTATGTCGTTGGCTTCATGACTGAGTTGCTCCAACTCAAACCCGGAGACACTGTCCTGGAAGTCGGTACTGGATCGAGCTACCAGGCCGCCATCCTTGCCGAGATCGTCAAGGAAGTCGTGAGCATCGAGATCATTGACGCCCTGGCCAAATCGGCGGCAAAACGTCTGGAGCGGCTCGGTTATAAGAATGTCACGGTTGCCAGCGGCGACGGCTACTTTGGCTGGAAAGAGCGCGCTACCTTTGATGCCATCATCGTCACTGCCGCTGGAGATCATATCCCGCCACCCCTGCTGCGCCAGCTCAAGGTCGGCGGTCGTATGGCGATCCCTGTGGGAAGAACGGGGTGGACCCAGAACCTCTTGCTTGTGGAAAAGCAAGAGGGCGGAAAGTTCATCACCCGCAATATTCTGGCGGTGCGCTTCGTCGCCCTTACGCGTGAGAAACGGTAAGGCTGGGTCGAATCCATGCGTGAGGCAACGAAACAAGTACACGATGCGCCCGATCGCGTAGATTTCCTCGCCCTTGCCCTGATTTCTGCTGGAACGATTGCCCTCGAGATCATGCTGCTGAGGGTGTTCAGTTTCAGCCAATGGCATCATTTTGCTTCCCTTGCCGTCTCCCTGGCCCTTCTTGGGTTTGGCACGGCCGGAACAACGTTGGTTCTCTTGGGAAATCGCCGTGTTTGCCGCTGGGGCGACAGCCTTTTTGCGGCAGGCGTGCTGGTGGCAGGAGCAGGCATTATCCTGATGTATCCACTCCATCAGGTCCTCGAGCTTCGCCCGCTTTTCATCGCATGGGATTTGGGCGAGCTGCTCAAGCTGCTCCTGCTCAACTTCGCCGCGTTTCTTCCCTTTTTCGGGGCTGCCCTGTCTATTGGCCAGGTGTTCGTCCGTTGGCCTTCGGCCACACGCAGGCTCTATGGTGTGAATCTTATCGGTTCGGGTATCGGCAGTCTCGTCGCAACTGTCCTGCTCAGCCTGGTCAGCCTCGAGTGGAGCCTCTTTGCCATTGCCCTCCTGCTGCTGCTTACCGGGGCGGGCTTTGCCGCAGCCCGCGCTCTGCGGAAGGGGAGAGGCGCTACCCGTACGCTGGGCCTGACCGGCCTGGTCTGTGGGGCGTTTACAGCCGGCCTGCTCGCCTACCTTCTCCTGTTCAATCCTGACCCCGCACTGCACGTCTCCGACTTCAAACGCCTCTCCTATCTGCTTGAGCTTCCCGACGCCAAAATCATCCGCCGCTCAGATGGGCTGCGCGACCGGACAACGGTCATTCGTTCCCAGCACATCCGCGTTGCCACAGGGTTGAGCCTTCACTGGCTCGAGGGACTGCCCCCCCAGGATGCCATGGTGCTCGGGGCTGACAGGCTGATCGTATTGCCCCGGTCAGTCGACCCAAACGATCTGCAATTCCTCAAAGCCACCCTCCAGGCAGCGCCCTTTGCACTTCGGCCTGAACCGTCCGTCGCCATCATCGGTACAAGCGCAAACCTGGGCACATTCATGCCCCGCCTGTACGATGCGCGCCGCACTATTTGGGTCGAATCCCACCCAACGATCGTCGAAGAATACAGCCGTCGCGGGCTCGATAAACGCTTTGACGAAATCGTCATGGATAATCCGCGTCGTTTTCTCCATGCCACCCCAGAGCAATTCGATCTCATCATACACGACAATCTCCATGCCGGGGGAGACGCCCTGGGTGAAGAGTTCCTCCTGACTGTGGAAAGCCTTGAGGCTGCCCTTCAACGATTACAACCCGGCGGCTTTATCGTACTGCCCATGCAACTATCCAACCCGCCAAGGTTCTTTCCAAAGGCTCTGCGCACAGCAAGACAAGCCCTTCAATCCGCTGGGCTGGCCGACCCACAGGAGCACGTCCTGGCCATGCGTTCGATGGCCGACACCATCATCTGCCTTGGACGTGACCCCATCTCGCTCCATGACCAGAAGCTCTTTCGGGCTTTCGCCGAACGTTGGCGGTTCGATCTGGTCTGGCTGCCTGGATTGGCACGCAACGAAGCGAATCAGATACATCAGTTCGAGTCTCCCCTTTACTTCGAGGCGGCTGCATCGGCCCTGAAAAATGAACAGCCCATGCCCTCTGCGGCGACTCTCTATACACTCACACCAGCTACAGATGCGGCCCCCTATTTCTGGTACTCCATGCGTTGGCGAATCCTCCCGCGATTATGGAAGTCCGCAGGGAGACAAGGGCTCGTCCTGCTTGATTGGAGCGCTCTTGTGCTCGGGTTGAGCCTTGCCGTTGCCGCCGTACTCGGACTCCTGTTCATCCTGCTGCCACTGGGACGCTTGCCGCGCAGTTGTCCACCCTTGACGCGGCCGGGCATTTTTACCTATTTCTTCGCCCTCGGGCTGGGCTACCTATTGCTTGAAATGGCGGTTTTTCAGCGTTGTGTCCTGCTTCTTGGCCACCCCATCTACGCAGCGGCCGTTGTTTTTGCAGTCTTTCTGATTGGCTCGGGCTGCGGCAGCCTCCATGCACCGGAAGAAGCCAGGAAGCATGTCGCGCCAGCCTTGTTTCTACCGATCATTGCGGGGGTGTTGCTGGGCTACATCGTGCTTTGGCCCGGCGTTGCCCTGCTTTGGGAATGCTCGGTCCCGGTACGCGGTGCGTTTGTCGTCATCGCTCTGTTGCCCCTGGCATGGGCTATGGGTAGGCCGATGCCTTGGGGGCTTCGACAGCTGGATCCCATACCAGCAATGATCCCGTGGGGCTGGGGGATCAACGGCTTTGCGTCAGTCCTGGCAGCACCTTTGGCCACCATGGGAGCGATTCTCTCAGGCCAGCCATCCGTCTGGCTCGCAGGCCTATGCTGTTATATGGTCGCCTGGTGGGTTGCCAGAAGATGGTTGAATAACTGATAGGAAGTTGCTTTTCACGGCCAGCAGTACCGCTGCTGGACAAGGCCGAAATTCAAGGATTGAGGCACGATGATGGCGGCTTCTTGCTCATTGACGACC
>DPYP01000287.1:0-15331 GCA_003545375.1 Lentisphaeria bacterium | reverse complement strand
TCACGAAGAGATGGGAAAGAGCCGAAGCACGCCGGCAAGGAGTGAACCCGGGCGACCAGAAACTGACACTTCAAGCCGTAGGTCTCGATGCCGCAGTTGAACTCGGTTGTCGTTTGATGTAGCTTCGTCGTTGACCCGTGTTTGTCGGCCGTCGGACTGATCGAGATGACCAGCGGTTGGGAGCTGTTCTGAGGCACGAAAGGAATCTCTCGAGTAAGGTTGGAACGGGAATCTCTCGCAGCTGCAACAGATGCCAAAGCGTCATTTTGCATTGACGACGATTGGCGTAAATTTAAGCCGCGCAATTCACAACGAACAGGACTCGTATCATGGCGATGACGCCCATGGCGGTAACCAGACCGCACCAGGACTCCACGGAACTGTTGTTCGATCCACCGGCATTACGGGCCCGGGCAGGCGAACAGGGGTACTTCTGCTTCAAGGGGCTGCTGCCGCCCGCCGACGTGCTGGCGGTCCGACGCCAGATTCTCGAGACCTGTCAACACCACGGATTTCTCGACGATCAGGCACCGCTCGAAAACGGTATCGCCAGGAACGACTTCTTTATCCGTGAATCCGACACTGACCCTGTGTGGCTTGCGTACTACAAGGACATCCTTAAGCTGCATGATTTTCATGCACTCGCCCAACACGAAAATCTCCTGGCGGTGCTCGACAGTCTGATCGGCGAACCGGTGTTGCCGCACAGTCGCAATATCTCGATGGCCCTTTTCCCTCGAGGCGTCGAGACAACGACACCGGCGCACCAGGATTTCAATTTCATCGGTGGCACGGAGGAAACCTGGACGGCCTGGATCCCGTGCGGAGACTGTCCGATGAGCCTGGGCGGGCTGGCGATAGTGCCCGGGTCAAATCACTGGGGATTCAAGGAACACAGGGCGTACGATCCGATCGTTCCCAGTTGTCTCGACTTTCCCGCCGACAGCGTTTGGGCGGTAAGTGAGTTGGCAACCGGCGACGTAATCATGTTTAAAAGCACTACCGTGCACCAGGGCGTGGCAAACCCCAGCCCCGATCAGATCCGGCTGTCGCTCGATTTCCGCTATCAACCACGGTCCCACCCGGTGCGCAGCGATTCGCTGGAACCGCACATGCAGATATTGACGTGGGACGAGGTCTACCAGGACTGGCCGGACGATGACCCGCTGAAGTACTACTGGAAGGAATGGGCGCTAAACATCGTCGAAGAGACAGCCGCTCAGGGATAGATCTGTTATGCAAACAAAGTCGCCATCGCCCGATGAACTGGCACAGCTGTTCGCCGAGCCGCCGCTCGAGTACAGCGATTTCATGACCTATTTCTGGGAGTCAGGCAAGCTCTCGAAAGAGCAGCTGACCTGGCAACTCGAACAGATAAAGGCGAAAGGCGTCGGCGGCACCTGGTATTATCCTCGCTACGTGCGCGGCGAGCCGCACGCGCAGCCGCCCTACTGGAGCGATGGCTGGTGGGAATTCTTCGAGCACTATGTCGCCGAACACGAGCGCCTCGGCATGACGGTCTGGTTTGCCGACTGGACCGGACAGGAATCGTGGCAGGACAAACTGCGCGCCGAGAGCGAGCACAACCCGGATCTGAAAGGCGGACGGCTGGTCATCCATCAGGCCGAAGGGCGCGACGATGAAACGCTGCAGTTCGAAATTCCTGCTGATGAGGAATTGCTCTGTGCACGAGCCTTTCGTGTCATCCAGGGGGCGTCACCGCAAAGCCCCAACGAGACAATCAAACTCGACGGCGACGACAGCCTCGACCTTGCCGACAAAATCGCCGACGGGCGGCTGAGCTGGCAGGTGCCGGACGGGGCGTGGATGGCCGCGGTGGTCTGCAGTCAGCCGCACGACCTCGACTACCTCAACCCGCATGTGGCCCAGCGCTGGCTCGATATCTACTGGGAACCGCACATCGAACATCTCGGGCGATTTGTGCCGGATACGCTGCGCGGATATCTGCAGGACGAAATCTATGTGCTGGGCGGCAATATCGTTTACGCGGAGAGCCTGCTGGCGCGATTCCAGTCGGAGAACGGGTACGATCCGCGCCCTCACCTGGTCGGTCTGTTCCATGATATCGGCGACTTCACCGACAAGATACGATGCGAATACTACGACGTGATGTCGGCTTTGCTCGAGGAGAATCTTTACC
The DNA here is from genome assembly GCA_003545375.1 of Lentisphaeria bacterium. Taxonomy (GTDB): domain Bacteria; phylum Verrucomicrobiota; class Lentisphaeria; order JABSQK01; family CAJWLW01; genus CAJWLW01. Next base: position 13,170 of record DPYP01000287.1, on the reverse strand, counting down.
GACCGCTCTCCGACTGGCACGAGGCGCGCGGCATGCAGTTCAGCACCATCGCCACGTGGGGACGGCAGAGCATGCTGGGGCAGACCTACCAGTACGGCGACATTTTCCGCCTGTGCCGCTGGTTTCACATCACCGGCAACGAGGACCCCGGCCACACCAAACCCGGCGGTCGATGTTTCGCAGACGCCAAGTTGTCCAGCTCGGTTCTGCACCTGTACGAGCGCGACCGCGCCGCGATGTGCGTCTACTGGGGGTCCGGCCATGGCATGACCCAGGAAGAAAACCTAGCGTGGACGAATGAGAATTATGCGTACGGGCTCAACATGTACAATACCCACGGCGGCCTCTACGGCAGCCTCGGGAGCTGGTACGAATGGGTGCCGCCCTCCGTGCACTTCCGGCAGCCGTACTGGGAGCATTGGGATTGCTTTACGCAACATGTGTCGCGCCTCAGCGCGGTCCTGAGTCAGGGTGTGCATCGTGCTGACGTGGCCTTGCTGTATCCGCTGACCTCGATCCACGCGAACTGGTTGAAGGGCGACCACTTCACTGCTGCCGGGGACGAAATCGAGATGGAAGGCATGGCCCTGGCCCAGCAGATCTATACAAGCGGGATCGACTTCGATTTCGTCGATGACCTCAAGCTGAACGAAGCCACTGTCAACGATGGTATCCTGCATATCGACGAACTCGAGTTCCGGGTCGTGCTGATGCCGCCGATGACTACGATCCGTACCGATACGCTTGAGAAAATCAAAGCCTTCTGCGAAGGCGGCGGCACCGTCATCGCTGTAAGTCATTTGCCGGGCGGTTCGGCGGAGCACGGCCGCAACGACCCGCGCATCCGTGAGCTGTTGGCAGAGCTGTTCGGCATCCCCACCAGTTCAGATTATATCCACGCCGTCGGTAGATCAATGCAGGGACTGAGCAGTGTCAGCACGCAGCGGCATGCGGGCGGCGGCCAGGCCATTTTTATCCCGCAGCCGGAATTGCACCGCAACATCTGGCACGATCCGGGTTTCTTCCGGATCAAAGCCGATACGGCTACCGTCATTTCCAACGCGATCGAACGGGACGTGGTAGCATCAGGCGGGGTAACGCTTGGCGAAGCCGGGGATATCTACCACACACACCAGCGGATCGACGCGCTCGACGTCTACTTCCTCTACAACGTGCGGGCTGAAAAGAGAAGCCTGACATTCACCTTTCGGGTCGAGGGTGACCCCGAAATATGGGACACCTTCAGCGGCCGGATCTTGCCGTATCATCGGTTCGAGCGCCACGAAGGAAAGACGACAGTGCGGCTGGAGATGGAGCGGAATCAGGGCATCGTTCTGGTGTTCAGGGCCGGCGAGCGCCCCCAAATCGTGCACGACGATCTCGACACGGTCGTGGATGTGCAGGCCGGCGCCGAAGGTCCGGTGATCGACGGCTACTGCACCACCGGCGGTCGCAAGCAGGTGCGCATCCAATACGGCACCGAAACCTGCATCGGTGAGGCACGGATCGAATCGCCGCCGCCGCCGATCAATCTGGCGGGCGATTGGGACTTCGAGCTGCGGCCGACGATGGACAATCGCTGGGGCGACTGGCGTTGGCCTGCGAGTGATGCCATGGTCGGGCCCGAGGCGCGAATCTTTCGATACCGCGAGGAAGCGGCCGGCGCCGGCTGTGCCGCGGGCTGGCACCAGCCAGACTTCAACGATGCCGCCTGGGACGAAGTCACATATTCTTTCGGACCGTACTGGCTCGGTCTCGGTCCGTTCGCGGACGGTGCGGAACCTGACGACATCGCATCGATCATTGCCGGGGACGCCGATCCCGAGGGCGTCTGGGAAGAACATGTTTTTTCGCAGACACTGGGACACCTCAGCATGGACATTTACGGTGCCCATGCCGGCGTCCACGGTCTCGACGATCACTTCATCTACTTCCCGGCGACCGGTGATGAAGAAGATTCATGGCGCTGTTTATTCACCTGGGTGCACGTTTCGGAAGCGGGCGACTGGGATTTTCATTTCGGCCACGGCGACGGTCAGGATCAGCACGAACAACTCTGGGCGTACGATACCGGTGGTCACGGCGGTGCCGGGCAACGGGCCTGGATCAACGGCCGCGAGGTCGTGACGTTCGGCCCGGACCAGCAGGCCGCTATCGTGCCGGTGCGTCTGGAGCAGGGGCTGAATCGGGTCATGATCAAGCTGCTTCATCATCAGGGGCAATCGATAAATATCTATGCAGCCTTCCGCCCTACAGATGATGCAGCCGCGCAAGAAACACCGCCGCCGCCATATTTGAAATGGTTCGCCGGTGATAACTTGCCGACATACGACATTGCGCCGAACACTACTGGCCGGGTGGGCTGGTACCGTTTCGAAGCGCCGGCGGGGACACGGACGATCACACTGCCCCTCGAGGCCGCTGCGGCGCAAGCCTGGGTCAACGGCAATGAGGTCGAGATCCGCGACGGCTGTATCGACGTCCCTTCACCTCTGGACCGTGTCGAAGGCTCGCCAATAGCCGACAGTGTTACTCAGATCGCATTGCGGTTGGAGCAAACGCCCGGATGCTATGCCGGCGCAGCAATCCCCGAGCCTGTGAGATTCACCTGTGGCCCCACGCGCATGCCTTTGGGTGACTGGTCCGGCTATGCCCTGGAAACATACTCCGGCGGCGCTGTCTACAGCAAAGAGTTCACGCTGACCGCGGCACACCTGGACACAGCGATTACGTTGGATCTGGGAGAGGCGCGGATCAGTGCCGAAGTCGAGGTCAACGGCCGATACGTCGGCGTCGGACTGGGCCGTCCCTACTGCTTCGACATCACAGAATACGTCCGCGAGGGCGTGAACGCATTGAAAGTGTCCGTCTACAATTCGCTGGCCAACCACTATGCCGTTGCGTTCCCGTCGTCGTATGTGTTCGAGGGGCAGACCGTGTCCGGACTGCTCGGTCCGGTGGAGCTGCGGTTCAGCACGCGGGTGCGGTTAACGGCAAACGCCCGGTGACGTCGCTACCAGGCAATCGGCTGGCCCCGCGCCGGGAACACCCTCCGAGCCTCGTTGCTCGTTGGGACACCGGCAATGGGAGTTTTCAAGAACAACCAAGCCGTGTTGACCGCACGGACCGGCTTGACCAAATATCGAGCCGGATGCAGGTGCCGGCAAAGAGCTCCGCCTGCATCCGCGGCGTTCGAAACATGAGCGATAAGCCTGGGACCCCGATCAAAGCATGCGCGAATGACGTTCTGTGCACAGCACCCGTCATCCCCACGGGCATCATGCCCGCTGGCCGCGGCTCTTTAGGAGGCGACGATGATCTTGTTTGATTACGACAAGGCGGTACACCTGATGGAGCGCTGGGGCGTGGATCTGCTCCTGCCCCATACGCTGCTTAATGCGGGCTACCTGGCCGACCACTGGAAGCACGACCTGTATACCAGCATCGGCGCCCATACGACCTTCGACAAGGATGAACCCTACCAGCTCTTCGTCGGGTTGCCCCGAGACCGGAAGATAGACCCTTTTATTACCTGCCGCCGGGCGAGCGAAGAGGGCGATATGTACAACTGGGGGATGTGGATCGAGGACCGGCGCGTCTGGGGTCTCGATGAAAGGCCGCGCTCGCTGAATAGCCCGCTGCCCCCCGTGACCGGCGAGATGTATGCGACCCCCTACGAGGCGGTGGCGGCTGCTTTGAAGGAGCGTGGGTTGGCGGGGGCGAGCATTGGCGTGGAGCGGCGTTACCTTGGGGTGGAGGGCTATGAAAAGCTGCAGCGGTTGTTGCCCGAGGCGCAGTTGCGGGAAGTGTTGGGGTTGTTTCTGGAATTGCGGGTGGTGAAATCGGAGGAGGAGGTGCGCCGGATGCGGGGCGCCGCCCAGGCGACGCAGCAGGCGCTGGAGGTTACCGTCGAGACGCTGCAACCTGGGATGACCGGGCTGGACTTGGAATCGCTGATCGGCGCGGAGCATTACCGTGCCGGCGCGCGCCACGAGTGGATCCACACCCAAATCGGACCACAGGGAATCGACGTGGTCGGGCCGAATCCCCAGGAAATAAAAACCGGGGACGTGGTGCGGATCGATACCGGCTGCAGCTACCGCCATTACCGGTCCGATTTTGGTCTGATGATCGCCGTCGGAGAGCCGAGCAAGGAATTGTTACAGATTTACGGGGCCGTGCGTCCAGCAATGGATGCTGTACTGGAGGCGCTGCGGCCGGGCGTATCGGCTCGCCAGCTCTTTGAAATTGGAAATCGTATCCTCGAGCGCGAGGGCTTCGAGAGCTATCTCATGTATTTTGGCCATGGGATAGGCAGAAATGTCAACGAGGAACCCGTACTGGCCGCGGATAGCAAGTGGGTTCTGGAGGAGAATATGACGATGGCAATTGAGTTGGTCACTGTCCGGCCAGCGTTGGGCATGGTTGCGCTTGAGGACATCGTCGTCATCACCTCGGACGGACACGAGGATTTGAGCACGATCGGGCGTGAGTTGCACATCGTGGAGGCTTGAGATGGACAAAATCGCCCGGCCCGCCGTGATGCAGAAACCGAAGTAAGGAGACGGAAATGGCTACAAATGTGCCGACGCAAGCAATCACGCTGGGCAGCATGAAACCCCGCGGGACTCGCCGCTTCATTTACAACAGTGATCCTTCGAACACCATGTGTCATCTCAGTGACCCTGTGGCGCGACCCGATGAGCTGCGACGAATCGTTCGCCTTTACGCCGGGGAAGGGAAAATCGATACCCTCGTACAGGAAATTTTTTCCCAGGCGATGACCCACTTCTGGCGCACGGACAAGTGTTCCCACGATATCCGGCCCCCGCACCAGCGACTGGTTCCCATGATGGACGACGGTCTGATGCCTGTTGAAGTCCTCATCGATGAGTGCCACAAGCAGGGAATGGAGTTCCTGGCCGGCTGGCGGATGAATGACCGGCACGGTTACAACCATCCGTTCTTCGAGAAGCTCTCCAGGGAAAAACCGGAGTGGATACTCACGGACTACAAGCCATCCTTCCGCGGCGCCCCCCCCGAGAGCCACAAGTACGGTTGCAGCCTGAACTACGCCATCCAGGAGGTTCGTGACTGGCTCCTCTCCCTCATGGAAGAGATGGCAAACCGTTTCGATATCGATGGTGTCGAGTTCAACTTTACGCGTGGGCCTGAGTGTTTCCCCAGGGGCGAAGCTGCCGAGAGCCGCGACATCATGACCGGCTTTCTCCGACAGGTTCGGGAGATGCTGAATGAGGCCGGCAAGAAGAGGTCGAGCCCCATGACCCCGAATCCCGATGGTTCCAAGTCTCCGGAGAGGAGAAATCGCAACCTCCTGCTCGGCGTTCGCGTGTTTCAACAGGTCGAGACGTGTACGAAGCTGGGCTTCGACATCCCTGCGTGGATCGGGGAGGGGCTCGTCGATTACGTCGCGCCGAGCGACTGGTGCTTCACCAATTTCAATGCGCAGTACGAGGAGTTTGTCTCCCTGGCCCGGGCGCGCGACTGCTGCGTCTATCCCGAGGTACAGCCGAGACTGGGATACCAGGCAGGCATTGCCATGAGACCCGCTCGATACCGCGCCGCGGTGCGCAACTTCTACGGCGCCGGGGCGGACGGGTTTTCGACGCAGAACTTCAACCCGTTCTACCAGGAGGGCGCCGACCGTCAGGATATCCTGGACTGTCTGAAGGAACTGAAGAGTCCGGAGGCCCTCGCCGCCTCCGCCGACCGGCACTACGTCTTCCTCCCGCTTTGGGGCGATGACATCAAGATCTATGAGAGGCAGGAGATCGTGCTGTCACGGAAAGAGATCGGCCGGCGCGGGGAGTTCCGATGCCGTATTTGCGAAGAGTTCCCGGCGGAGCCCATCCTCCCCGTGATTGATGAAGGAACCTTGATTGACGACGTGACTGCGGCGAATGAGGGGAGCGGATTGATCTTCTTCCCGTTGGGCCTGTTGGAGGACGATGAGATAACCGTCGACATCAACGGCAAGGTGATACCTCCTGAGCAGTTGAGATGGAAGTGGTACCACGGCTGGTTCCCATCATGCACGATCGCGTTGTCCAGTCCCCCGTTTGTCTACGGCGACAACTATCTTGGCGTGACGATCACAAAGCCCGCTGACGAGAGAAACAAGAGAAGGTCCGAAATCTACGAAGATGCCGGGGGAGATATCCGAATCGAACGGGTGGAATGCGTGGTTCGTGATCCGCGGGCAGCGGAGTGAGCTCAGGAACTGCGTTGTGGCTACAGACCGGGAACATAACCCTTGCCGTAAGTCTCCGTGCCGGGCTTGCGAAAGTCGCCGGCCGCCGCCATCAGAGCCGTCTGTCCGCCGTCACAGACGAGGGTCTGCCCAATGATGTATCGCGCCTCGTCGGAGGCCAGGAATATCGCTACTCGCCCAATATCCCGCGCCTCGCCGATGAAACCCGCCGGCAGAACCAACCCTGCCTGCTCCTCATCGAAATCCTCGGATATCATGGCACGCTGGTTCTCTACGAGAACCCATCCGGAGGCGATCGCGTTGACCCGGATTCCCTTCTGGATCAACTCAACCGCCAGGGTCCGCGTGAAGCCCACGATCGCAGCCTTTGTGCCGGCATATACGGAGTGCTCAACCGCTCCCGCAAAGGCGTGTCCCGACGAGATATTGATGATGGCGCCGGCACCCTGCTCGATCATCGTGACCGCTGCCGACTGCGCCGCGAAGAACATTGCCCGCACATTGACATCGTAGAGCGTGTCGTACTGTTCGGGTGTGACGTCCGTGAAGGGCCGATTCATGGTAATCCCGGCGTTGTTGACCAGGATGTCCAGGCCACCCAGAAATTCGGCCGCCTTTATCGGTAGTTCTTTCGCCTGCTCGACGTCGTTGAAGTCCGCCTCAAACGCCTCGGCGCTGCCGCCGGCGCGCCGGATTTCCGCCACCGCGGAGAGGGCCCCCTTGTCGCTATGGGCGTAGTGCAGCGCAACGGCGGCGCCCTCGCGGGCGAATTCCAATGCCATGCCGCGGCCTATGCCCGTCCCGCTGCCGGTTACCAGAACCCGCTTGCCCTTCATTCTTGCGCCATCGGCCATTGGTCAGCTCTCCCTTGCCCGTGGGCCTCGGCCAGTAAGCGTCTGACGGTCCCCAACCCCGTTCTGGCCGCCGAAATCGCACCCGAAACGGGCTGGGCAGGCCTTCGAAGCAAGGTAGTCGAGTGGACAGAGATGTACAAGCGGAAAGCAAGCGGCAACCGCCCGCTTCCACTTGCATTTGCCCGACTCCTTCGCTAGCTTCTGCAGTCGGGGCGTGGGGATGTCGTTTCCTGGATGGAGGTCGACGTGAACGATGAGAAGAGAACTTGGTTGACAGCTGCAGCACTGATTGCGCTGGCGTTGGTGGCGCCGGGGACATTGTCTGCGGCCGAAGAAACCACGGACGCCCCCGCCGTTGAGGTTGAGCGCCGGATCGTCTACAGGGAGGGCTTCGAGGGGGGCGATGGCAAGATGACTGTCTGGGCCGACAAGGGCACCTACAAGGTCAACTTCGCCGGCCCAACGGACGAGCGCGCGGCGACGGGCAAGCGCTCGTTCAAGATCGACGTGACCTGGCTGGACTGCCCGATAAACTCCTGGTGGACCGGCGTGATGATCCCCTTCTACGGCAATCCCGTTGTGCGGGGGAAAGTCTACGTCGAGAGCGGCCGCGCCTGGTTCGGCCATTCCTATGCCATCCCGGAGGCCGGGATCACAGGCGGCAGGGAGTTCGGTGTGGAAACGCCCCTGCCTGACGGCTGGACCGCATGGCGTTCCAGCGCCCGCGGCACGCCCGGGTCGGCCGCCTATGTGGAGGGCGTCGCGGTCTACCTCCAAACGGACGGGAAAGAGCGCCGGACCGTGGTTTATGTGGACGACCTGGAGATTGAGGCCGCCCTTCCGGAGGGGTACCGGGCCGGATTGGACGAGCGCATTGCGGAAATCGAGGCCGCGCGCACCGACGACACACAGACCCGCCTGCAAAATCTCGCCGGCACGCTGCCCGCGAGATTCGCAGAGCTGACGGCGGGAATAGACGCCACGCCGTCGGTGTTCCCGCCGGCCGCCTCGGCGGAATTGAAGGATTACTGGGAGCGTCTGTGCCGGCACCGTGACGAGACGCGGGCGCAACTGAAAACTCAACTCGCAGAATTGCGGGTCAAACTCTCATCCCCCGTCGTGGATTCGGCCCGGCAACTGCTGGCGCAGCTCGAAAGGGCCCACCCCGCCTGTCGGTCTTTGAGTGCGTATGCGGCGGCCCACCCGGCGCTGCCCTACATCGTCTGGATTGCCGACCCGACCAGTAACCACAAGGTGCTGCCCCGACGGTTCCCCGTACCGGGCATTGCCGGGACGGAGCTTTCGGTGTCCGCCTGCCCGGGCGAGTACGAGCCGGCGAGTTTTTCCGTCTACGCATTCGAAGAGCTGCGCGACGTAACGGTGCAGTGCAGCGATGCCAGGTCCGGAGAGTTGACGTTGCCCGCTTCCCACATTGACATCCGCATCGTGAAATGCTGGTGGCAGGACGGTGTGGGGCTGGGCTATGGCGGCGAGGGGCGGCAACCGACGTTCACTCCGGAGCTCCTGCTCAGAGACCCGGAGTTCGTAAGCGTCGACAACCAGAAACAGAGCAACACGCTGAAGGACCCTGAGGCGCCCCGCGACGCACGCGAGTTGCAGCCTGTACCCGCAATTCCGGCCGCGACGGCACAGCAGTTCTGGATCACCGTCCACGTGCCCGAAGAGGCCAAGGCCGGCACCTACCGGGCGACGCTGACCATGCGGCCTCGAAACGCCCCCGAAATGGCAATGCCGCTGACCATTGAGGTGCTGCCCTTCAAGCTGGAGGAGCCGGCGCTGACCTACTCGATCTATTATTCCGGGCAGTTGGCCGCAAAACTGGAGCACAGCATCGATCAGTACTGGAAGTCGCCGGAGCAGTATCTGGCGGAATTGCGCAACCTGAAGGCCCACGGCGTCTCCCATCCGACCATGTGCCAGGACTTCGGGCACCCGGACCTGTTCGACCGTGCGATGGAACTGCGAAAGCAGGCGGCAGTCGTCGTGGACCCCCTGTACTCGTTGGGCATCGTAACACATGGGCCACCCGCTACCCCGGAAGCGCTGGAAACCCTGACGGCGAAACTCCGCTCCGCCCTCGCCCAGCTCGACAGGCACGGAATCAAGAACCTGTACATCTACGGCATCGATGAAGCCACCGGCGAGCAGCTCGAGAACGAGCGCACCGCATTCGAGGCCGTACACGAGACGGGAGCGAAGGTTTTCGTCGCCTGCGGCCGCGACTCGTTCGAGCTTGTCGGCGACCTCCTGGACCTGGCTGTCTACGGTGGGCCGCCGACGCCGGGTGAGGCAGGCAAATGGCACAGCGTCGGCCACCGCATTTTCAGTTACAACCATCCCCAGGTGGGGCTCGAGCAACCCGAGACCTACCGCCGCAATTTCGGCCTCGTGCTGTGGAAATCGGGCTACGATGGAACCATGAACTACGCTTATCAGCACGCCTCCGGCGACATTTATGTGGACGACGACGGCCCGTCCTTCCGGGATCACGTCTTCGCGTATCCAACCGTGGACGGTGTGATCGACACCATCCAGTGGGAAGGCTTTCGCGAGGGAGTGGATGACGTGCGCTACCTGACCACACTCCTGAAAGAGATCGAGCGCGACAAAGCCGCCGATGACAAAGCCGCACTGGCAAAAGAAGCAGAGGCATGGGTGGCGACAATGGATCCCGGTGGCGACCTGCAAGCGCTGCGAGCAAAAATGATCGAGTGGATTCTAAGGCTGCGCAATTGACGGCGGACTGAAGGCGTACCTCCTGGAAGAGGGGCGTCGGTCCGCAACACGCTGAGCGTCCCCGCAAGGCGACTGCGAAAGCCAAAAGCCCAGCCTGTCCCTTGACTCAGCAACCCCCGGACGCTATCCTCCCTGCCGCAGCCGGAACGGAAAGCAAATCCCTTTCAGTCAACTGATCAAGCGACAATTTCCACAGGGCCACGGGCCTATGCATGACGAACGACAGCTCAAACGCCATCTGCCGCTGGAGGGCACCTACAACGTCCGCGATGTCGGCGGCTACCTTACCGCCGATGGCCGGCGAACGCGCTGGCGAAGGCTTCTGCGAGCCGACAGCCTCCACCGCCTCGCTCCCGCGTCTCAGGCGGCGCTCGTCGATTACGGCGTGCGCACGGTGGTCGATCTCAGATTCGTCAATGAACTCGCGTGCGAGCCCAATGTGTTCGCAAGTTCGACCGAGGTAGCATATCACCACATGGACGTGATTGGCGACGCCTTGCAGGCCGAGCTGGACGGACTGCCGCCAGCCACGGGGAACCTCGAGCGCATCCTGCGGATCTACACCATGCTGATCGACCACCGGCAACGCCGGCTGTGCGAGATACTGTCGATGCTGGCAACACCGGGGGCTTTGCCGGCGCTGATCCATTGCCACGGCGGCAAGGACCGAACGGGGGTTGTTGCCGCCCTGGCCCTGGGACTCGTGGGGGTGCCCGCCGAGACCATCGCCGAGGACTACGCCCTCAGTGCCCGCTTTCTCCTGAGACGCTCGCTGGACGGGCAGGCGCCGGGCTTCGAGGCACACCATACCTCGGAGCAGGACTACCAGCGGGAGTGCTGCCCGCCGGATGTCATGCTCGGAACATTACGCCATCTGGACGAGTGCTACGGCGGCCCACAGGCGTACCTCCTGGAAGGGGGTCTCAGTCCGGAACACGTCGAGCGTCTCCGCAACGCGCTCGTAGAATAGAATGAACGAGCACCTGGAACAAACCATGATGATCCAACCTTTGAGAAAGGAGCTTGTGATGGGCAGGTTGGCGCGACAATCCACGACCCGTTGGATTCATGTTGCCGATCTGCAATTCGGCCAGCTGCCGGGCACCCGGCATTCCGTGTCCCGGAACATATCGGTGGTACGCGAAAGATGAGCACAGACAAAAAATTGGAGTTCTTCGGTGCCGGCTGGCGGCCCGTGGAAAACCCCGGAGAAGCACGTCGTAGCCCGATTATCGACGCCCACTCCCATATCTTCCCGCGGTTCGCCACAGGCTCCGACCCGGAAAGCACCGCACTGACGCTGAAGCTATGGCAGTACCACGTGCGGGACTTCACGGACTTTTGGAGAAAGGCCGACGGCAAGCGTGTGAAAGAGCGGCTACTGGACTATCCCTCGGACGACATTCACGAAATGCCGCAGGTGAACTTCCGGATGGCTGCGTACGGCAAGGCCGAGTTTACCGTGGACGGCGTCGACTATTATATGGCGATGTACCCGCCGAACCTCGAGAATCTGGAGGCAACACCGGAGCGGATGATCGCGGAGATGGACATGGCCGGTGTGGACATGGGCGTGTTGCAGAGCGATCATGTCTATGGCTCGTGCATCAACGACTACTACGCCAAGGCGATGGAGCGCGACCCGAATCGCTTCCTCGCACTGGCGCAGATTCGCGAACCTGAAGCGGATCAACCCGCCCAACTCGAACGCCTGGAGCGCGCCGTCCGGGAGCAGGGGTGCAAGGGGCTCTACTTCAGTGTCGAGCTGTTCGCCCTCGACGGCTTCACCGATCACCTTGACGACACCAAGTTCGAGCCCCTCTGGGAAGTGGTGCGCGACCTCGAAATTTCCGTCTGGTGGTACTTGGATGCCCGCCGACGCGACCGGGTGGCAAGTTTCATGCAGTACATCGCCGAGGTCGATCGCTGGGCCGAGGCACACGCGGATGTCCCGACGGTGCTGACCCACGGCCTGGTGCCGTCCACCATCATCCACGAAATCGGCGTGCCTCACGAGGTGATGTCGCTCCTGAAGCGACCGAACGTGCACGCCGAGGTGTTGATGCCGGCCAAGTGGCCGGAGTACCCCTTCGCCGAGGGACAGGAGATGCTGCGGCAATGGCGAGACGAAGTCGGCGTTGAAAAGCTGATGTGGGGATCGGACATGCCATACTGCGGTGGCAGTTGGTGTACCTATCGGCAGGCCGTCGATTACATCCGCCTCCACTGCGACTTCCTGTCGCAGCAGGAAAAAGATCTGATCCTGGGCGGCAACGTCGCCGAGTTGCTGGGCGTGAAACAACACGATTCAACGTAGGCCGGAACTCACGCCGCCACCGGGCGCAGACAGCCGTATCTTTCCTCGAAGCGGTCTCCGTAGACGGAACGGTCGCGGTTCTTGCCAAGTCGCCGGCCAAGCTTATCCAACACGGTTCCCATTTCTCCAGCCAGATAACGCCCCCCCTTTTTGAGAAGTGCGTCCTGCCTTACTAAAGGGGGGGGGATCTTTTTGAAGAAAAGGCTTGCAATTGGTCGGCGAATTTCCGATAACCTTTTAGTATCGAACGATCAATATTGCGGCGAGGAGCCGCGATCGTGTTCCCGCTCAGCGGGACACCCCGGCCATCCGGGGCGGCGAAAATCGAAAATGACGAAAGACTTGGAGGGAAGAAAACAATGAAACACTTAATCGGATTAACTGTGACCGTGATGCTGTTCCTGTCGTCAGCGGCCTTTGGTGCGAATGGCGATGTGCTCGGCGATTTGGCTGACAACGCACAAAACCCGGGTTTGACGTATTCGTACAATACTTCGAAGCCTACGTGGGTCAACGAGACCACCATGGGTGTCCCAATTGGTACTGGTACCGGGGCGTATACCTGGGAGTACCTGGGACAGAACTACTGGTGGTACAAGTGCACGAATAATCCTGCCCGCAATCCCGACACGAGCTGCGGCGAAGGCCGATACAGTGTCCACTTTCCGGCGCCGGTAAAAATAGACACGATCGCGGCGGAGATTCAGGGCTGGGGCGGCGGCAACGCCGGGTTCCGGCCTCAGAATATGGACGCCTTCGTCGAGATAGCGGACAGTGGTTCCTGGGTGCAGGTGGGAACTGACGACTGGTCCGCGGAAATCCCGGGCGAGTATGGGGTAATAACTCGGACAATCGAGTTTGACGCGACAGACAATGTTACCGCAGCCAGCGTGATAATTTACGGTAGCCCGAAGGAGAGAGAGGCCGATTGGCACGCAACGACGATAGGCCTGATCGATCTGATTGTCTTGGCTGCACCCGACACGGGCGGCGCGCAGGGGCCGCAGGGC
>DPYP01000452.1:0-2796 GCA_003545375.1 Lentisphaeria bacterium | reverse complement strand
CACCAGATGAAGCGGATCAACGACGCCGTGCGCTGCTTCAACTTCGAGGGCATGGTCGGCATCACCTCCGACTATCGCCGGGAAACCGCGATCCTCACGCGCGAGATCATCGATCGGATAATCGTCGTCGACTACGAACTGGTTCCCGATGATCCGACAATACTGTCATGGCGGCTGAAGGACACAAACATCTGGACAACACAGGTGGATGCCGGCGACCGCCGGGGCCAGCATCTGTTCAGTCGCAACACCATCGAGCAGGTCCGCATCGACTGGGAGATGGTGAAGCGTGATCCCTACCTGAAAGAGGGTGGGCAGGGTGCGCTGTACAGCGAGCCGTGGGTCGCACAGCACGTCCCCGACTGGACCAAAGCGAAATTTTTGCTGGTGGCAAACTGGCAGTGGATCGGGTTGTTTATATCGATCCTCCTCGGACTTATGCTGAAAGTCGTTGCCCAGCATCTGCTGCACCTGGCAAAACGCTTCACGTCGAAAACAAAGGTCCAGTGGGACGACAAAATCGCCGACGCCATCGAACGCCCTGTCGGTCTGCTCGCCGCAAGTCTTTTCTGGATAGCATCGCTCCGCATCCTGCAGTTCTCCGGCATGATGCTGACAGTGATGTCGCTGGTTGCTCAGATCATCCTGAGCATTGCCATGATCTGGATAATCTACAAACTGACCGAAGTGCTGACGGATCATCTGAAGACGCTGGCGGCCCGGTCGGATTCCGCTCTGGACGATCACCTGGTGCCACTGATCAATCGGGCTCTGAAGATTTTCATCGTTATCATCGGCATCCTGGTGATGTTCCAGAATCTCGGCATCAACGTCATGTCGGTGCTGGCGGGGCTCGGCCTGGGCGGTCTGGCGTTTGCCCTGGCGGCCCGTGACATGTGCGCCAACCTCTTTGGCTCGGTTATGATCTTTCTCGATCGCCCGTTCTCAATCGGCGACTGGGTGCTGATCGGGGAAAACGAAGGAACTGTCGAAGACATCGGGTTTCGCTCGACCCGCGTCCGCACTTTTTATAACTCCGTCATTTCGATTCCGAACGCCACGGTCGCCAACGCCGACATCGACAACATGGGCGCCCGCGAGTTTCGTCGGATCAAGGCATTCTTCGGGCTTACGTACGACACGCCGCCGGAGAAAATGGAAGCGTTTCTGGAGGGCGTCAAGAACATCGTCGAGGCGAATGAATACACGCGCAAGGACTACTACCACGTCGTCTTCAACGGCTACGGCAATTCGTCACTGGACGTCATGCTTTACTGCTTCCTCAAGGTGCCGGACTGGGCGACCGAGCTTGTCGAACGCCAAAACATCTATCTCGAGATCCTGCGGCTGGCGTCCGAGATCGGCGTCGATTTTGCCTACCCGACGCAATCCCTGCACATCGAGACGTTTCCGGAAAAAAAGGGCGTGCGCGAGCCGCACAAGATCGACGAGGCGGCACTGGCAGCAGGCGCCAGCGCCTTCGGGCCGGACGGCAGCAAGTCCAGCCCGCTCGGCCGGGGGTTGTTCGTGCCGCCGTACAAAATGCCGCGCGGCAATGACGACGAGGCATGATCTGCCGGGGAAGGCAGGCAACGGTTCGTAACGCCAGCCCGCCAAACTACTCCGTCTCGATCAGCAGCCCGTTGCCGTCGCCGCTGCAACCGCCTGCCGATCATGTCCCGAAAGATCACCGCCGAATTTTCCGGCAGGCGATGCAGGTCTTCGGGTTACCTCACTTGAATGAAATCACCACTTTTTCCTGGTCTTCCAAGCGCAAGAAGCCAACGTCACCGAAGACTTTCTTGATCGCCGCCGGGCTTGGATTATCCGAACCCTCCAGCTTCTCCATCAGTTCTGTGTTCTTGATCATTTCACCAATATCCATCTTCATCAGAGTAACGCCGGTCTTTCTCTTGTTGACGTACTGGGAGTTCGTTTCCACGATTGTACCGTCGACACGAACGCGGACCCACAAGCGCATACCATCGAACATCTGCTGCATCCCTTCCATCATCATCCCTTCCATCATCCCTTCGGCACCCGTTTGCATGTCACCGCCAGCTTCGTCGCTGTCACCACCAGCTTCGTCGCTGTCACCGCCGCCTTCGCCGCTGTCACTGCCACCTTCGCCACCGTCACCTTCCCCGTTACCCGGCATATTGATGGTAAGCCTGGCTGTTTCGCCGCCTTCGAACTCGAAGGTCATGCCTTCCATCATCTGGCCCATACCCGATTCATCGCTGCTCTGCAGGTTGAGCGCCGTGATGTCGGGGAAGTTGTAGCTCGCCCGGAAGCCCTTGGCACCCTTCTTGTTGGTGACGTCTACGACGCCGGCAAAGGTGACGCCTTCGCCTATCTTTTCGGCTGCTGCTTTCAGGTCATCGATTTTGTACAGTGATGCGTCACCGCCGTCGGCCATCATTGCTGACATCCCACCGCCCATGAAGACGCGTTGCGTCAGCACGCCACTGCCGTCCTTGTTCACTTTGACGTCCAGTGTGACGTCCATGCAGCCGGTCACGAAGACAAGGAGCAGGACGGAGAGAGTTGCGACGAATTTGCGAACCATGGAATACCTCCCAGTGGATGTGCCGGAGAATTGTGTTGATTGCGTTAATGCAACGTTGATGCCAGAGGATCGCCCCCGTTTGCAAACCCGGCATTGATCAGAGTCTTACTGCCATTTAAGACGTCTGATGAGGACTATTTTACAGCCGCAAACCGGCTTTTTTTACCTGCGGACCGGCAAAAAACACCGATTGGCGATGCGCGGCGGAAATCTAAATTCCACCACGA
>DPYP01000271.1:1517-2996 GCA_003545375.1 Lentisphaeria bacterium | reverse complement strand
CTGCACGGCTGCCGGTGAGAATTCGGTGGGATTGTACAGCATCTTGCGGCCGCCACGGGCAAACGGCACCGGCTTGAGTCCGCTGCGTATGTAGCTGCTTCCGGCCAACGTGCCGACAGCGATTGTCCGGCCCTTGCCCAGCGTACGCATAGTAACTGCCGGACTGCCGTCGGCCCAGGTTCCGAGCACTTCTGCGTCGGCAGGCACAAGCACCTGGCGCATGGCGATTGCCGGGAGCGCATTGTCCGCACCAGCAAGGGAAATCGAATCGATCGGGTCAACCAGGGCCATCTCCAGGAACGGCCGCATGATCTGGATGTTCTTTGTCAGCGAACTGTCCTGCAGTCCCAGCAACTTCAACATCGCGGGGCATTTCGCACCGTCCTGGTCGAGGTGTCCGATACCGGCGGTGGCATAGAGAATCCCGCCCGTCTCGACCCACTGCGCCAGTTTCGGCACTATTCTGCTGTCGATCCATTCACCGGCAAAGTGGACGACGTCGTAGCCCTTCAGGTAACCGTCCAAGATGTCGTCTTCAGTGATCAGGTCCACTTTGTACTGAGCATGCCTCAACGCCAGATACAGCATCTGCTGATCCTTGCGGCACAAGGTCTGGCGGTTGTAAGTCTTTTCGCCGGCGGCGTTTTTACACTGGCTCATGAACGGATCGGTGGCGGGATCGAAAACGAGCTTTGCCTCATTAGTCTCCGTAGCTCGGCTCAAAACAATCGCAACGCGGCCCGGGCGCAGTTTGCCGTTGATCTGGTAAGGTTCGGCTTCGGCCGAATCGTAAATCGATTCGTGGAGCACGCGGAATGTATCGGTGCAACGCCAGGACACGTAATTCTCGGTATTAACGGCCGCCGGCGCCACGCAGAAAGAATCGATATGCCTGGCGCCCGCGCCAATGCTCAACACCAAGTTGCGCCGAAAAACAGACGGCACCTGCCCAGGTGCATGGGGCATCACGTACATGTGAATTTTCTGGTTGTGATACTTGATGCCGCAGTGGATTTGAGCGTAGGTCCATGAGAACGTCTGCGGCAATTGCGGCACGCTGAAGAGATAGTCCTCGGTCCAGAACATCGACAGCGCATCCGGTGCCGCCTTAAAAATATCCACCCAGTGTTTCTGGGCGCCGTAATATTGCGGTAACGGGTAATGCGGGCTGTAGTTGACTCCGGTCTCCACCTGCGGCCCGATCAATTCCCGGGTCAGCCTTGTCAGTGCTTGTGCTTTTTCGAATCCGATAGACGTTTCATCGCCGTAACTCACAACCCGTTGGCTGGCCTTGTCTTTGTCGCTGAGGCGGTCTGCCAGCTTGCGAATCTGGTCCTCATTGGAGGCGTGCTGAAAATACCCGTCGATCGGATTGTGATCGTACTGATCGGGCAACAGCGTGTTATAGCCCAGCGCGTCCTTCAGTTCCGGGCCTGCGGCCCATCCGAAATACAGCAATTCCTGCGGCTTTCGCCCGCC
>DPYP01000271.1:0-1197 GCA_003545375.1 Lentisphaeria bacterium | reverse complement strand
CGCCCGCCGTTCGCGGTGCGCCATTTCGTCTTCGCCAAAGTGATCACTCTGGCCGTGTGCTCACGTCTCGTCTGCACGTGCCGTGCCCGGTTCCAGGTGATGTCGACGGGGATCACGATAACCCCGGTAGTCCCGGCAATCTCCATGTCGCCGGCCAGGTCTTTACCTGCCTGGTCCCGTGCGACCTGGACGGGAAATCCCGCAGCATCGGCAAGCGATACATGGATACCGTCGTCGTGGACGAGCATGCAAAACGGCCCGATGTTCGTCCAATCGCTCCACTCACCTGCGGGCACATCAGTTTCGGGTATTACGGTATTATCGCCGATATACTGCAGTGGCTGATAATGTCCCGTCGGCCGGCGAAGCTTCAGCCTGGCCGGAGCATCGGTGGTATTGCGGAATCGCAGATACAGCTCGGAAGCGTCCATTGCCTGTGTCGTAAAAAGCGTCCCCGGAGGCCCGATCGCGGCATCGGTGAGGTCGTTGGTGAGGACAACCAGGTCGACCATCGGATCGCCTGCCGGCTCTCCCATCTCAACCGTAACAAGCCGGACCTTGGCAGGGCCTGCCTTCAACTTCACCACCTTGTCGTCCGGCGCTTCAGCAGCGTCGTGGTCGACGCCCCACGACCACCACAACTGGTCGGAAACGGTACCAAAACTCCACTGGCGCATGCTCTCCTTCCGGCCGTACACGTAAGAGTACAAAACCTCGCCGTCCTGATGCACTTCAACCCGATGCGAGAAATTGAAATAGGGCGGCGCCTGGTAGCGACTCCAGACCCGGTAGTCACCGGCCACCGGAATGGTAATAGCCTGCACAGCAACACTGCCGACACTGTCCGCAGGCGCTCCCAGCAAACCACCGTGACTTGTCCATGCACCGCCGTAGGTGTGGCTGGCCCAGCTATCGTCCTGGTGCGTCACCTCCCATCCCTTATCATCGAGCGGCAGGAATTTTTCACCTTCCGCGAAGACGAATTCGGCCGCGAAAGAACTTGGCAAGATAAAAAGTGAAGCAAGAACTATGACAGTTGCGGTAAAATTGGCAGTCTTCATAACGTGACCTCTTGAAGTGAATTTGAAGTGACATGGAACGTAGCACGCGGCGCATGGGATGCGAGGGGTGGAGATGAGAGATTGCCAGTCTGTTTGGCACACAAATAGAGAGGTTGCCGAGCGTGAAAAGCTATGT
>DPYP01000162.1:1892-3431 GCA_003545375.1 Lentisphaeria bacterium | reverse complement strand
AATGATCTGTTCGTCTTCGGCGATCAGGCAGCCGTCACCGGTATTGTTGACGGCGGTCCCGGTCCCGACGACACGCTCGACTACACCGCCTACACCACCCCTGTGATCGTCAAGATCCCCGGCGGCACCGCCACGGGCACCGNNGACCGCAGAGCCCACGCCGATCGCTGCAATCCTCGAAGAGACGGTGCCCGAAGGCCCGCAGGCCGCCCTGCCCGATCACCAACCCGCGATCGACCTGTTCGACAACCTGCCCACCCTCTTCGAAGCCGGACCGCAACCGGCAACGCCGACCGTTCAGCTGACGCCGGGCGACTCGCTCTTCGCGCAGCAGTGGCATCTGGACAGCTTCCAGAATATCGAGGTATTCGCATTCGGCGGCGCCAGTGACAGGCTCGCAGGGCCGAACGGTGTCAATGATTGGCAGATTACCGGAATCAACGAAGGGACATTGAACGGCAGCTTCACCTTCTCCGGCGTCGAGAATTTGACCGGCGGCACCGCCACGGGCACCGGCGGTATCGCCAATATCGAAACGGTGGTGCCATAAGCATCGGCGGCGGCGTTGCGGAATTCGCAGACTGCGGCTGATGGTGTAGACTAATCGGCAGACACACAACCGCGGGTCAAACATGCATCAACCCCGACAGATCATAACTATCACTATTATATGCGGACTGTCCGCGCCGATCGCAGGCAGTCCGCGCCCTATGCCGATCCGGGATTGAACAGTCGACAGTCGAATCAGCAGCAGCCATGAACTTTCCCCGGACGAGTTCATGGCTTTTTTCTTGCATCGAGGACACATATCATGGCACAGTCGAAACGATATATCGAGATCATGGACACCACGCTCCGTGACGGCGAGCAGACCCCGGAACTGGCGTACACCCCGGCCGAGAAGCTCCAGATCGCCCGGATGCTGCTTGGCGAGGTCGGCGTCGACCGCATCGAGATCGCTTCGGCGCGCGTCTCCAAAGGCGAGGCCGAAAGCGCCCGGCGCATCATCGAGTGGGCTGCCGCCAAGGGTAAGGACGACCGGGTGGAAATCCTCGGATTCTGCGACGGCGGCATCTCATCGAGCTGGATCCGAAAAGTGTGCGGTCGGACGATCAACCTGCTGACGAAAGGCTCGGAGCTGCATTGCCGGAAGCAGTTGCGCAAAACACCCGACGAACATTTCAAGGACGTCGTCAAGAATATCCGATCGGCGAAAAAGAAGGGATTGACTGTCAACGTCTATCTTGAAGACTGGTCGAATGGCGTCCGCGACGGCTTCCAGTATGTCCACGCTTTCTGCAATGTCCTTGTGGACCAGGGCGTCGCGCGCATCATGCTGCCGGATACGCTGGGCGTGCTGACGCCGAGCGAAGTGCGCCGCTACCTCGACTGGATGATTTCGGCGTACCCGAATGTACGTTTCGACTTCCACAGTCACAACGACTACGGCCTCGGCACGGCCAACGCACTGGTGGCCGTGGAATGTGGCATCAACGGTGTACATACCACGGTCAACGGCCTTGGTGAGCGCGCCGGCAA
>DPYP01000162.1:0-1503 GCA_003545375.1 Lentisphaeria bacterium | reverse complement strand
AAAAAGGTCAACGCCATTGCTCATGTGGTCCAAGCATTCTCCGGAAAACGCCTGTCAGGCAACGCCCCGATCGTCGGCAACGATGTTTTCACGCAGACCTGCGGCGTCCATGCGGACGGCGACAAGAAAGGTAATCTGTACGCCAACGCGCTGTTGCCCGAGCGCTTCAATCGTGACCGCATGTATGCCTTAGGCAAGCTCAGCGGCAAGGCCTCGATCGATCAGAACCTCGCCAACCTCGGCCTCGAACTGACTACGGACGAGCGCAACCGCGTCCTGCAGGAAGTCATCGCACTCGGCGACAAGAAGAAGAAGGTGACCGCACAAGACCTGCCATTTATCATAGCCAGAGTGCTGAAGACCGATCTGGAAAAAACCGTGTGGATCGAGAACTACCGGATCATCAGCGAATCGAACAGTCTGCCGACAGCTGAGATCACGTTGTCTTGCGACGGTGAGGAACTGACGGCAACGGGTAGGGGCGACGGCGGCTACGATGCATTTATGAAGGCGACGCGCAAAGCACTCAAGCGTCGCGGCATCAAAACGCCGGCACTTCTCGACTACTCGGTGCACATTCCGCCCGGCGGCATGAGCGACGCGCTGGTGGAAACCACGATCAAGTGGGAGAACAACGGACGCATCCCGCTGGTCACCATCGGGGTCAACAGCGACCAGATTGTCGCGGCTATTGAAGCGACGGAGAAAATGCTGAATATCGTGGTGCCGCCGCAATTGCAGAAATAGCAGCGGCAACGCGGTACAGCACCCGCCGATTATCGAACGCCAGCGCCGTCAGATACATGCATTAGAAAAGAATCGGTACCGTAAAGCAGCACGATGCAGCCCTGCTCGCAGCACGTCTCGATATCCGCATCAGTGATTCGCATAGTGCCGGGAATATCGTTTTACTCCGGCGTATTGCACGGCGTCACGGCAGCTCCCCGGCGTCTTGTCAGGTCAGGGAAGGGCAGTACTATATTGAATCCACCCGTAGTTATGCCGGAAATCTTCTCAGGAGTGTACGATGGACCAGAATAATCCGTATCAGATGCCAGAACCCGGCAGCGGTGACTATTTGCCGCAGTCCAATTCAGGCACCCAACTTCTGGCGCCGTTGTACGCGGTCAAGGGCTGGATCAAATTCCTCGGCGTGATGTTTATCATCTACGGCGCATTCCAGTGCCTGTCCATCATCGGCGCGGTGATCGGCTGGATCCCGATCTGGATNNGCCGCCGCAATTGCAGAAATAGCATCGGCAACACGGCACAGCACCCACCGATTTTCGAACACCAGAGCCGTCAGACACATAGCGCTTCACTGCCCAGGAAATGCGGTATTCGCTTTTGATTTTTCTCGTTCTGTTATCATTAATCGGCAGTCACCTCCAATTGCGTCTTCAATAACCCGAAAGGAAAACCATGGAAACCCGACCTGACCATTTAACCGTTCCCCGCAAATGGCTCCGACATGGTCTGCTCTTTCTGCTGGGCTTCATCGCC
>DPYP01000288.1:22366-24948 GCA_003545375.1 Lentisphaeria bacterium | reverse complement strand
GATGCCGCTGGAAAGTGTGGCGTTGAACGGCTGCCCGATCACGCGCCTGCGGCCAATTGCCAGAAAGAAAATCCGTTATCTTGCCATCCGCAACACCGACGTGACCAGCATTCTGTCGGTCAAGACCATGCCGGTCGAAGAGCTCTACATTTCGAACACGGATATTTCCGATCTAAGCCCCCTGGACGGCAAGAAAATCAGTGTCCTGCATGCCGAAGGCTGTCCAATCAAAACTATTTCCTCTCTGGCGAATTGTCCGATTACCGAACTCAATATCAAGAACACGAAGGTAAAGGATATCTCCGCACTGATGGATATTAAACTGGTATCGCTCAACATCAGCGGCACTCGAGTAACTGACCTGTCACCCTTAGAACGGACACAGTTGCGAACCCTGACCTTCAGCAACTACCGGCCACGTCGTGACGACGCGATCTTGCGCGGCATCCACACCTTGATCTGGCTCAATGGCCGCATCTATCGGAGGCGAAACTGATGGCACCGGCCAGTCATCGCGTGGCGCTCGGGCTGGGCAGCAATCTGGGCGACCGCCGGGCGTATTTGGGCACCGCGGCGGCGCATCTCGGCCAAACGGCAGTCTCCGAGCTGCAAATGTCGTCCATGCTGGAAACCGAACCGGTTGATTGCCCGGATGACGCCGGGCTGTATCTCAACGCCGCTGTCGTCGGCCGCACCACACTTTCACCGAGCGACCTGCACGCCGTCTGCGAATCCGTGGAAGACAAAATGGGACGACCTCGCCAGCGTGGTTATCATGACAATCGCATCATCGACATCGACATCCTTTTGTATGATGATCTGGTCTTCGATACGACCGCGTTGCGGATTCCGCATATTTATCTGACATGCCGTGACTTTGTCCTGCGCCCGCTAAGTGAGCTGGCGCCTGAGTGGCCGGTACCTCCCGACAACATCACAGTCGCGGCGCATCTGGGAACCATGACCCCGGACCTCTGCTGATGGATCCTCACCATATTCATGTCCAGGATATTCACGTCGCGCGCAGCGGCTATGTCGAGCTCACGAAAATCAACGACGGGCACGACGGCAACCTCTGTGTCCTCGAGCAGCACCGTGACGTTCCGTTCGAGGTCAAGCGCATCTACTACATCAACAACCTGGAGAACTGCGTCAGTATCCGGGGCAAGCACGCCCACCACGAACTCGAGCAGGTGATATTCTGTATCAACGGCAGTTTTGTACTGAAGCTCGACGACGGCGAGACGCAACAGGAGATCCTTATGTACCGCGATCATGTAGGCGTGGTTCTCGGCCGCCTTTTATGGCATGAGATGCACAGCTTTTCAACCGGCTGCGTACTGCTCATCGCCGCATCCGACTACTACGACGAGTCCGACTACATCCGCAACTACGACGACTTCCTCCAGTGTGCACGGGATCATTAAGTTTTCTTCACGGGTACCTAATGATTCTGTTCAACGATTTCAAATCCCACTACGATGCGGTACGCGACGAAATCCGTCCGGCTGTGGATCGGGTACTCGAGAGCGCATGGTACATCCTCGGCGAAGAACTGCAGGCGTTCGAGCAGTCATTCAGCAAATACATCGGCGCCGGCTACGCTGTCGGTGTTGCCTCCGGTACCGATGCCATCGCGCTGGCCCTGATGGCGACAGAGATCGGTGACGGCGATGAAGTGATTACCAGCAACATGACTGCGTTCCCGACGATCACCGGAATCACGATGACCGGGGCAGTGCCGGTAGTTGTCGACATCGATCCAGCGACCGGTCTGCTCGATCCGGCGGCAGTCGAAGCTGCGATCACACCGCGATCGCGCGCCGTAGTGCCGGTGCATCTGTACGGTCAGAGTTGCGATATGGATGCGATCACGGCATTAACGCAAGCGCATCGAATCAGCGTGATCGAAGACTGCGCTCAGTCGGTCGGTGCAACCTGCCGCGGGAAGACGACCGGGACGATCGGCAAGCTTGGATGCTTTTCCTTTTACCCTACTAAGAACCTGGGCGCTTTCGGCGACGCGGGAGCCGTAGTCACCAACGATGCAAACCTGCATGAGCGGCTTCTGCAGCTACGCAATTATGGCCAGAGCCGGCGCTATTATCACGCCAGCCAGGGCATCAACAGCCGGCTCGACGAGATACAGGCAGCGATTCTCAACGTCAAGTTGAAACATCTGGATCGCTGGACCGCGCGCCGCCGGAAAATCGCCGCACGCTATCGTGAACTTTTACCGGCCGGCTGCCTGCTGACAATCCGGGAATACGGTGAACCGGTGTACCATTTGTTTCCGATCAAGGTGAAGCAGCGCGATGCCTTCATCGAACACATGAGGGACAGCGGCGTCCAGACCCTGATCCACTATCCCGTACCGGTACACCGGCAGGAAGCCTTCAAAAGGCAGAAGCACCAGTTGTTCGACGCCACCGACGCGTTCGCCGCCGAAATCGTCAGCCTGCCCATTCACCCGGAGCTTACCGACACCGAGGTGGAACAAGTGGCTGCCGCCGCTGCCGCCGGCGCTGGATATCCATGAGTCGACTGACCTTTTATCTCATCCGCTGCTGCTCAATCCTGAG
>DPYP01000288.1:14290-21974 GCA_003545375.1 Lentisphaeria bacterium | reverse complement strand
GCCATCTTCGCTTACGTCCGCGACCGCTCGTGCAACCTCAGGAACTTTACAGAATCCGAGTTCTATCGGACCCGCCGCGACAACTTCTGCTGGACCGCGATCTCGATGTACCCGCATATCTGGCTCAACACCCGCATCACCGAGATCCCGTATCTGGCCCTTCTGACCACCGGTTCGGGTACACGCTGTATTTTCGAGTTCGGGACCTGCAACGGCTTCTCCACGGTGCACTTGGCGCGCAACGTGGATGACGGCGGTAACGTCTTCACGCTCGACCTGCCGCCGAACACCGATTACGAAACGCTCGACCACCTCAGCGCCTCGCAGAAATACGAAGATGTCGTCACCAACCAGCGCGTGCAGGCAGACGGGACCGGTCGTCATTTCGTCGGCAAAGATGCATACAGCCATGTGACCCAGCTTTTCGGCGATACCATGACCTTCGACTATTCGCCGTGGCACGGCAAGGTCGGTCTGTGTTTCGTCGACGCCGGGCATTCGTATGAGTACGTCAAGAGCGATACCGAAAACGCCTTTCGAATGCTGGCGGACGATGGCATCATCGTCTGGCATGACTTCGACATTCTGCACCGTGACATCTACGCATTCCTCAACGGATTGTCGAAGGACCACAGACTTTATTATATCGAGAACACCTCGCTGGCCGTGTATTTCAAAGCCGAGGACTCGAAGCCGGCGACAGCCGCAACCTGACGATGGCAAGCAACAACGCGACGGCACCCAGAAGCAGTGTTCAGAAACCTGTCGTGCCGGCGGCGGACGATGTCTCTTGAGAATAGCGCCAATTACTCGGGCGGACGCGGGCCGTAATGCGGGCGGTCCTGGCCCAATTCCCAGGCACCCATGTCCGGGCCATTGCCGATAGGTAATTGACGAGGCAGACCGGTAATGACGACTGCCGCGTCCTCGACGGCCGACTCGATCTGCAGGTGGAAGTTGATTTCTGACGGATCGTAGGTGCGCAGCTTCAAGAGCGGGCGCTTGAGCTTTTCGAAGTCCGAGTATTCAATCATTCTGCCATTGGCTTCCATACCCGTACTGGCCGTGAACTCCGCCAGCGATGCGAACTCCGTTACGCCTTCGTTCGAGGGCTCGCCGTACGTGACGGTGCCTTCTTTCCAGGCATTGTAGTCGAAGCTTGTATAGCTGGTGTGCGTTGCCAGATTCGGACGGCCCACGAAGATGTTGTTGCGGAAGTGGCTGTTGCTGAATGGCTCGCCGTTGGCCCAGCCGCCAGTGACAAAGGTATTGTGATACGCTTCAATGCCCGTCGCATTGCGCGTCAGGTGCATTGGCAGCAATCGCATGACATTGTACAGGACATTGCTGATCACGTAGATCGGGCCGCCGTACACCGGGCCGATAGTGAAGCCCGCACGCCCGGAATTAACACAGCGATTGTCGCGAATAATGATGTTCTGATCACCCTCGCTGACGTCGACAAAATCCCGACCTACCTGGGTGATTTCATTGCCGTAGATGTCGATCGCCATATTCTCCTGACCCTTGCGAAAACCACGGCCGTCGCGGCCGTTGGTGACACGGATGCCGGTGCGCACATTCTCGATGTAGTTGTAGCCGATGTCGTGGCTGCTGCCGGATATGGTCACCGCACTGCCGGAGTATCGCAGGTAGTTGAACGCCTTGTTTTCCAGTGGCGCCAGCCAGTTCTGACGGCCGTAGAATGAATTGTCCGTTATCGTGAAGTCGCGGCAGTTCGCATCAGATGCCATGATCGCCGTGCCGAAGTCCTCGAACTTGCAATAGCGCACAGTCAGTCCGACGCATGTCGACTCGATGCTGCGCTTTCGGTTGCCCGCCTGGATGACGACACCGTTGCCAGTGTGATGCCCGTCATGGGTTCCCGGGTCCCGAAAAGTCAACCCTTCGAACCACAAATACGCGGCATTGTGAATGTCGATGAGCGAGTTCCACCTGTCGCCGACGAAAACCGCTTCCTTGTCCCCCACCCCCTGGATCTTGATCGGTTTGCCGGGTTCGCCGCGGTTCTGCACGACGTAGGAGCCCTGGTAGGTACCGCCGTATACCAGCACCGTATCTCCGGGAAACGCCGCGGAGATGGCCGAGCCGAGCGTGTCAAAATTTGGTTCATTCTTGACACCGAATTCGTCCTTCGGATAGAGATGCAGGACACTCGAATTGGCCGCTGCCACCGGCACATCCCTGGTGGTGGCCTCCATCACCATGTTGCGATTGCCGCCGTCCTCGTCTTCGAGAACAACGCGTATTTCGTAGGTGGCGCCACGGGAGAGACCGAGAATTGATCCGGCAAATTGCGATGGCATCTCGTAATCGTTCATGTACGTCTCCGTGCCGGTGTCTTCGCCGCCGATCCGCAACATGGCCAGACCCGGCTGCCAATTGATCTCGCCCTGGCGACGGTACGACACAGTCACTTCAGAATTGCGATTGTCGTCACCCGCAATATCCCAGCGCAACGCGATCGACCGCAGCGTCGTGCCCTGCACAACCAGATCGCCCGCTTCCACCGCGTCGCCGGCACCCGCAGGGTCGGCCAGCAGAAGCAATGCGGCACAGGCAATCAACCTGATATAGTCAGTGTTCATCCAGTCTCCTTTCGCCAATCGCCAATATATCTTACGCAGGGTCCTGCGCACGAGGGTAGCTGCCGAGGCACTTGATGGTTTCGCAATGTGTGCCGACTTCGTCCAGCGCTTTTCGACAGCACGCTTCTGAAGCGTGTCCGGCGATGTCAATGAAAAAATAGTAGGTCCAGGATTTCAGCCGCGACGGGCGGCTCTCAATCAGGCTCAGATTGATGCCGTTTTTCTTGAACGCCTCGAGGGCATCGAACAACGCACCGACACGATCCTCAATCACCAGTAGCAGGGACGTCTTGTCATCACCGGTTGGTTCCGGAATGTCGCGTCCGAGTACCACGAAGCGCGTGAAGTTGTCTGATGAATCCTCCACATTCTCCTGTATCACGGGCACGCCATACCGGTCAGCGGCGAGTTTGCTTGCCAGCGCCCCGGTTTTCTTCGCCTCCGCCGCCCGGCGCGCGGCCTCCGCCGTGCTGCTCGTCTCGGTGAGCTGGCAGTGGGGCAAATGTCGTTGCAACCACCGCCGGCACTGGCCCAGCGCCTGGGGGTGGCTGCAGATTTCCTCGAGGTCTTCGAACCCGCCGTGGCTCAGCAGATGATGATGGATCCGCAGGCTGATCTCACCGCAGATGTTAGCCGACGTCTGGTAGAACATGTCGAACGTATCGCTGACCGTGCCGTAGGTGGAATTCTCAACGGGCACCACGCCGCAACTCGCCACGCCCGCCTCGACCGCTGTGAAAATTGCAGCGATCGAGTTCTGTGGTAACACATCCGCCGCATCGCCGAACCGCACCAGTGCCGCCTGGTGTGCGAACGACGCGGCCGGCCCCAGAAAAGCCACCGAGGCAACACCGTCATCCGCCGCACCGGCACCGGTTGCCGCTGCCTGCGTTGCCGCCAACGCCCGCGTCAACTCAGAACGCTGCCGCGTCAACGCCAGCACCTGGTCGTCGATCTGAGCGATCTGCCCCTGCAACTCGTCCGGATTGGTTGGCCCTGTGCTCATCGGATCAATGCAGTCAACACCGCCTTTTGCGCGTGCAACCGGTTCTCTGCCTG
Organism: Lentisphaeria bacterium; assembly: GCA_003545375.1. Lineage (GTDB taxonomy): Bacteria > Verrucomicrobiota > Lentisphaeria > JABSQK01 > CAJWLW01 > CAJWLW01. The sequence continues at coordinate 18,306 of DPYP01000288.1, read as the reverse complement.
ATCCCAGACCAGCGAACGTGGACCGTCGAGGACTTCGGCAGTGATTTCTTTGCCGCGATACGCCGGCAAACAATGCAGTACTTTGACATCCGGCGTTGCCTGCTCGAGCAACGTTTCGTTCACCTGGTAGGATGCCATCACCGCCAGACGATCCTTCGCCTCTTCTTCGAATCCCATGCTGACCCAAACGTCCGTATAGACGAAATCGGCATCGGCCACAGCGGCGACAGGGTCGTCGGTCACGGTGACACGCCCCGGGCCTTCCAGTTTTTCGAGCAGTGCAGCATCGGGCTGATAACCAACCGGTGCACCGACGCGCAAGTCGATACCAGCCAATGACGCTGCGATCACCCAGGAATTTGCCATGTTGCTGGCGCCATCGCCAAGATACGCCACGGAGACGCCCGCGACTCTTCCTGCAGACTCCGCAATCGTCTGCAAATCCGCCACCAACTGGCAAGGGTGATAGCGGTCCGTGAGCCCGTTGATCACCGGTACGCTCGAACAGGCAGCGAACGCTTCGACACCTTCGTGCTCATGGCTGCGAATGACAACACCGTGCAGGTAGCGGCACAAAACCATTGCGGTGTCCGCAACCGTCTCGCCGCGGCCAAGCTGCAATTGGTCGATACCCAGAAACATCGATTGGCCGCCGAGTTCGTGAATCCCCACCTCAAACGACACCCGCGTGCGGGTCGAGGCTTTGGAGAAAATCATACCGATACTCTTGCCGGCCAGCGGTTTCGGCGAGTCGGCCGCGCCCCGCTGATGCTTCAGAGTCTGCGCCAGATTGACCAGGGCAGCAAGCTCGTCGATGTCGACGTCCTGCAATGTGAGGAAGTGCTTGGTTTTCAACATCACAGCACCTCCAGAGATTCGCTGACGATGGCAACCGCCTGGTCGATGTCTTCCTGCGAAACGTTCAGCGGCGGTAACAGTCGAATGATATTCGGCCCAGCCGGCAGGATCAGCAGGCCCTTGCTGCGGGCTGCTGCCAGAACAGGTGCGACAGCTTCATCGGCGACGATTCCGAGCATCAGCCCCATACCCCGCACCTCCTTGAGCTTCTGGTGATCGTTGGTGAGTTTTACCAGGGCGCCGCGCAGGTGCTCACCCATCTTCCGGCAGTTGAACAGCAGGTCGCTTTCCTCAATGGCCTCAAACACGGCCAGTGCAGCAGCACACGCCAACGGCGTACCGCCGAACGTGCTGGCATGCGTTCCCGGTACCAGCACATTCTCCCATTTCCACTGCACGATGAAGGCACCGATGGGATAGCCGTTGCCCAGTGCCTTGGCCAGGCTCATGCCGTCCGGTTGGACGCCATACGCCTGGTGTGCAAACATCGTGCCTGTGCGGCCCATGCCCGACTGTACTTCATCGAACAGCAGAAGAATTGCATGTTTGTCACACAACTCCCGTGCACCACTGAGAAACTCCTGGGTCGCCGGCACCACACCGCCCTCGCCCTGAACCGGTTCGACGAGGACGGCTGCCGTCTTCTCGTCAATCGCCTTGTCCAAAGCTTCGAGGTCGTTGAAGTCGACGAACCGAAAGCCGGAAGCCGCAGGCTCGAACCCTTCCCGGTACTTCGGCTGCCCGGTAGCAGCCAGGGTCGCCAAGGTACGACCGTGGAATGACTCGTTCATACAGATGATCTCGTAACGACCATGTTCATTCCCCCATTTCCGGGCGAATTTGATCAGTCCCTCATTGGCTTCGGCACCGCTATTGCCGAAAAAGACACGGCCGCCGAAACTGTTCTCGGAAATCGCCGCGGCGAGTTGCGGCTGGTATTCGTTGTAAAACAGGTTGGAGACATGCACCAGCCGCGCGGCCTGGCGCTGGATCGCCTCGGTGACATCCGGATGGCAGTGCCCGAGGTTGCAGACACTGATGCCGGAAGTGAAGTCGAGGTACTCGCGGTCGTCGGCATCCCAGACTCTGCTGCCAGCGCCCCTCACCAGGAGCATGTCCCGGGTGTAGGTTTCGAGTACGTACTGGTTTTGAAGGTTGAGAATTTGGTCCTTATTCATTGGATGTTGATCCGTGTTGTGCTCTCTCGGGATGCCCGGCAGCAGCTCAGGTTTTTACTATTTGCGTGCCGACCCCTTCGTCGGTGAATATTTCCAGCAACAGTGAATGCTGAATGCGACCGTCCACGAGGTGAACTTTGTTGGTGCCGGCCTGCAACGCATCGACAGCACTTCTGATCTTCGGAACCATGCCGCCGGTGATCGTCCTGTCTTCGATCAAGCGATCGACGTCAGACAGACAAACGGTCTTGATCAACGACGACTCATCTTGCGAATCGGCCAAAATACCCGGAACATCACTGAGGAACACGAGCTTCCGCGCCGCCAACGCCTCCGCAATGCGACAGGCAGAGAGATCGGCGTTGATGTTGAAGATAGCCCCGTCCGCTCCGGTGCCCAGCGGTGTGATTACCGGAACCTCGTTGCGATCGGTGACAGCCAGGATGGGATCGACGTTGACCGTATCAACTTCGCCGACGAACCCCAGGTCGGCCGGCTCACCCGCCTCATCCGTGGCATTCATCGGGATCGCGCCGATCACGTCCTTGCCGGATAATCCCACAGCCTGACCACCAAATTTCTCGATCGACTGCACCAACTGGCGGTTGATCTGGTTGTGCAGCACATCATCGACGACTTTTATGGATTCTTCACATGTGTAGCGCAGCCCGTTGACGAATCGGGTCTCGATGTTCAGTTCTTTCAGCCGAGCACTGATCGCTTTGCCGCCGCCGTGAACAACGACCGGCTTCATGCCGACGCATTCCATCAGCACAATGTCACGCAGTGCACTTTCCGCACACGTCGCATCTTCCATGGCGCTGCCGCCGAATTTGACAACAACCAAAGCGCCGCGGAATTGCTGGATGTAAGGCAGCGCCTCGATCAGAACCGCCGCCTTGGAGATATACTTCTGGTAGGTTTGCACCTCCCCTCCTGGCCAAATAACCAAATATAGAAAACCCTAGCCGAATTGCAATATCCCGTGATCCTCTTCGCTCAACTACTCAATGTCCTGCATCTGTCTTGCGTACATCTTCCCAACATTCTTTCTGTCAACTTTACGGGTATAAATTATTGATGGAATCGAGGCTTTACTTTTTCACTGGGGCGATCACATTCGGACAGATATGGCGACGGACAGAAAACTGCGATTCTCCGAGCTGCGAGCGGCGCATCTGCGTCTGGGTGAGCGCGGCGAGCGCCTGGCGGCGCGACTGCTGCGCGAATTGGGCATGGAGATCCTGACGTTCAACTACGCAGGACCACATGGCGAAATTGATATCGTCGGGCGTGATGGGCTGATGCTGTGCTTTGTCGAGGTCAAGACGCGGCAGCCGTCGTCGCGATCACGACCGCTCGATGCAGTGACCGCCAAGAAAAAATGGCACATTGTGCGCACCGCAGAACGCTATCTGCGCCAGATAGGACACCCGGATATTGCGTATCGCTTCGACGTCATCGAAGTAGTGATCCGGGGCTGGCGGCTGCAGGAAATCCGGCATCTCCCGGCAGCGTACGGCAGCGGCGACGCACACCGGAACCCGCAACGTCCGTTTACCTGACGGCTCAGCGGAAGAAAGGCACCTCGATGAAGCGCCGCTGAAACGAGCGTTGCCCGGAGCCGTAGGGACCGTTCTGCCCGGGACGGTCGACAACCAGTGTCACGACGTCGCCATAGTGCACCCTCTGGAAAGCACGCGCCAGAGAGACGAAATCCGCGATCGGTTCCTCTCCGATGAAGCGTATGATGTCGCCACGCTTCAGGTCGCGGCGCCGCAGGACACTGTCGGGCTTGACTTCGCTGACAACCAGGCCGCGGTAATCGAGGAAACCCCAAACTTTCGCCAAGCGTTCGGTCATCTGCTGCAGCTCGAGCCCAAGCCGTTTGACACCGAGCTCCTTGCCGCTCAATTCGCTGACATCCGGCATGCCTGCGACGGTGAAGTTGATGACCTCGCCGCTGCCGAGCACCACCTC
>DPYP01000288.1:12803-13886 GCA_003545375.1 Lentisphaeria bacterium | reverse complement strand
AATCACCTGGCCTGCCTGGAGACCCGCCGCGGCGGCGGGCATGCCCTCGAGCACTTTGCGCACAACCGCGACGCTTTTGCCGTCGACAACCCGGGTGCCCGGCACGAAACCGCAGCTGTTCATGCCGAAGCGCGACGGAATGAGCCAGACACCGAGCACATTCTCGAGCTGCTGCACGGGGATAGCGAAGCTGATTCCTTCCGCCTCTTCCTCGGTGAATGTGCTCATGCCGATCAGGTCGCCGTCGGCATTGCTCATGGGACCACCGCTGTTTCCGGGGTTGATCGAAATAGTGGTCTGCACGACGTCGTGGTAATAGACGCCGTTCAGTTCTTTGTTGCGTCCGACAGCGCTGACGATGCCCTCGGCGACGCTGTGGCCAAGTCCGAACGGATTACCGGCAGCAATCACAACTTCACCCAGCAAGACATCGCCGGGTACGGCGAACCGGATATCCGTGACGCCGGCGCGCGGCAGGAAATCATCGATCATGAGCAGGGCCAGATCGCTGGCGGCGCTGGTAGCGATCGGGGTGGCGGCGTGGTTGGTGCCATCGGCCAGGGTGACGATGATCCTATGGGCCTGCTTGACAACGTGGTCATTGGTCAGCACGAGACCGCGCTGCTGGTCGATGACGATGCCGCTGCCGAGCGACTGGCGGTGATCGGCTTGCGGCCGCGAACGGTAGGTGACCGCACCGATCTGATACTTGTACTGTACGATGACCTGGCGGTCGGTGCTGATATTGACAACCGAAGGCAGCACCTGATTGACCGCGTGCACAGTTGGCGTCATACGGTTCGACGTAGCCGGAATCAGCACGGCCTGGCCTGGCGCAACGGGCGACAACCCGAACGAAGTTGCTAAGCAGAGCCAAAGGATACGGTAGGTCATGATATTCACCTGTTTTTCAACGGCATTGGAACCGTTCTACTCTGGTAGTGGTCGAAGAGAACAAGTCGAACGATTGATATTTCACGGTGCTGTGATGCCTCCCGATATAGAACCTCATCCCAACAAAACGCTCAGCACCTTTTACAATGACCTCTTTGACAACGGTTTCTTCGTCTTCAATGACGAGGA
>DPYP01000288.1:0-12382 GCA_003545375.1 Lentisphaeria bacterium | reverse complement strand
TTCCATGCCGGCGTCTGGAACGTCGAGTCCGGTCCGGATTTCCATGATGCCGCCATCGCAGTGAACGGCCGGCTGCAGCACGGTGCGGTCGAGATTCACCTGCAGCCGGAGGACTGGTTCCGGCATCACCACGACGGCAATCCCGATTACAGCCGAACCATCCTCCACGTCGTCTGGAGCAATCCCAACCATCACCTCACATTCCCCCAGAACATACCGCTGTGCGTGCTGCAGCATCAGCTCAGCGTGCCGCTGCCCGAGTTGCTGGCACGCATCGACCTATCACTTTATCCTTATGCGAGTAAGATTCACCCCGGTAACTGCGCCGGTCACTTTGCGAAACTCAGCGACGAGCATATCGCGGATCTGCTCCAGTCGTACGGCATCGCCCGGATTTTGGAGAAATCGCGCGAGATTTCCGAAGAAATCCTCCGGAACGGTCTGGAGCAGACTGTTTACTACCGGTTCCTCGACATCCTCGGATACAAGAACAACCGTCTGGCGTTCCAGCGCCTGGCGGAGAATATGCCGGTGCGCCGGTTGAGCGCTTTGACCGGCGAGCATGAGGCGATGGCCATTCTTTTCGGAGCGGCAGGGCTGCTGCCGGATCCGACGCGCACGGCGGTGCTGCCGCAGCATCGGGCGCTGGTTCGGAAATTGTGGGACGCCTGGTGGCCGCATCGCCGGGGCTGCCCGGATATTCACTGGAATCGCCATCGCCTGCGGCCGTACAACTGGCCGGAGCGCCGCCTCCTCGCGGCCCACCTGATTCTGCGTGACAACAGCTACAGGCTGGGTCGCAACATCATTCAGACGATGCGCCGCAAAACGACGCCACAGGAGTCCATGCGGCAATTGCACGACCTGTTCGGTGCTGCCGCCGATGCGTCCTGGCACAGCTTCTACGATTTCACGCGAGCCCTGAAAAAGCCCGCCAGCCTCCTTGGCGAGCGCCGCTTCCAGGACCTTCTGGTGAACCTGGCTATTCCGCTTTTTTTTGCGGACTGCATGATGGAGCAGAGCGCCGCCCAATGTGAGCAAGGCAAGCAGGCGCTGCTGCAGATCCCGAAGCTGCAGGACAACCGGCTGTTGAAGGAAGCGATGCACCATTTTTTCATGCCGCCCAGCCGCGCCCGGGATGTCGTCAGCAACGCATGCGCCCAGCAGGGGTTGCTGCGGCTCTATCGCGACTTTCATCCTGGCAGCTGAATTATGAAATTGGAGTATGCAGACAGGGCTGACACAGGGTAACTTGACGGGAGCCGACCTATTGAGGTATCTGGTGCCTGAACGAAATCCCCCGCGGTCGTCTTTCGGCGCACGTGGGTTTCCGTTCGGGCATTGACTATGAAAATTTTGAGCATAAAGAAGCGATGGTTGCTGTGTCTGCTTTGCACCGGTTTCATGCTGCATGCGGGTGACCACACGGAGCTGCAGGATTCGGTGAGCATTCCGCTCGAAGAGGGCCGCCTCGACGTAGGCAGAATGCTCGGCTGGCTGGCAGAGGAAATGGGTCTCGACAACAAGCAAATTTGTGAGAACATCGACTTGTCGCTCGACCTGACTGATGCCACAGACCGCAAATACTATAAACGCCTGGCCGAATTGACCGAGGGCATCGTTACCTTCGAATTGGACGACGACCGCCTGACAATCAACATCGATCGTGCCGCTATGCGCCGCCAAAGCCAACATATCCGTAGCGAGTTTCGCGGGCAGGTCGAGGAATGGTTTCCGGACGCTGCCTCGGCAGCAGCAGCGCGGTATGGCATTTTCGCGTGCACATCTGACGATTATTATATCGCGCCGGCGGACGCTGCGCTCGGTGAGCGCGTGATCGTTCTGGTGCACGGGATCGACGACACCGGCCGTATCTGGAACAACGTGATACCCGAGCTGCTCGACCACGGTCACGATGTCTGCCGCTATGAATATCCGAACGACCAGCCGATTGTGAAATCTGCGGATTCGCTGGCAAAGCACCTGGCGATCCTAAAGGATTGTGGCGTACGCCGTGTCAGCCTCGTCGCGCATAGCATGGGCGGCCTGGTTTCGCGTGAAATACTGACCCGCCCCGACTTGCTCAACGGCAGCGGCAGCGGCCACATGAACTATCCGAAGGTGGAACACCTGATCATGGTCGGCACGCCGAATCACGGGGCACCAATCGCGCGCTTCCGCGGCTTTGCCGAGGTGCGCGACCAGATGGTCCGTGTTTTCAGCGGCGACGGTCTGCTGTTCGGCGGCGTTTTCGACGGCGCCGGCGAGGCCAAGCTGGACTTGCTGCCGGAGAGCGATTTTCTCGCCGAACTGAACGGCCGGCCGCACCCGCAGGACATCGACATGCTGGTCATTGCAGGCCGCGCCAGTCCATTCGGCCGTGAGGACGTGACCAAGTTTATGAAGCGCATGCGGGCGACGCTTCCAGGCGACTGTAAAGGCTGCACACAGTTTGAGACGTCGATGCACAATCTGGTCACGGGCATCGGTGACGGCGTGGTGCCACTGAAATCGACGCGCCTGGAGGGTATCGACCTAGTTGTCCTGCCGGCCAACCACATGACCCTGATCCGCAAGGCACTGCCCAAGGCACAGCAACCGCCCGCCATTCCGATCATCCTCAAGCGTCTGAACTGACGAGTACTGCGCGGAGTACCAAGCCGATCGATACGACCTGTTCTGTCGGTGTAGAAATAGCTGCAAGGTCCGCCACATTACCGGCAGGTGCAGGAGCCACACTGATGAAACCGAGAGCCGAAGTACACGTCGAAATACTCGGGGGGCCGAATATCTACGCCCCAAACCTGTGCGGAGACCTGATGCAGTTCGGTTACAGCCGGGCACGTCCGTTGACCGTGCCGCAGGACTGGGACGAACTCGTCGTCAACCGTTGCCTGGCCAAAGACCCCGAGAACCGGCCGGCGTCGATGGCTGAAGTCCTCCACCTGCTCGGCAGTATGGCCGACGCCCGCTTCTGACCGGCCGCTGAAGACGCACGAAAGCGTTGACTCCAACAGCAGCTCTATTCACACGACGTCTTGATTATAGCAGGATCGCCAGTCTCTTCCACGCTTTTCGCTGCCCGCATCCGCCGCCGCCACACATACGACAGATAGACGCAGAGCCCAAGATAGAACGGGACGTATTCGACAAGACGAAGGTATGTGTTCGTCTCTGGCGGCAGATCGTGGTTGAGGATGTGGAATGACAGATAATAGAGCGACGTCATGACCATCAACAACAGAACCATCGGATTCCGCAGCACTGCCATGAACGGCAGCAGCCACAGCAGGTACCATGGATTACCGACCGGCGTAATCAGAAGCATCACCAGCAGCACCCACATGCTGCAGCGCAACGCCGCGTGCTCATCGCGAACATGGCGCCACCATAGCAACAGAAAGATGAGATAAACGAACGCCAGCACATCCCTGGCGTTCTGACACGCCCCGGCATATGCGTCATCCGTCGAAATGCCGCAGGCCAACAGGCTGTGCTCAAAGCGACTGCGCACAAGTGAAAAGGCGGAGGCGTTCGATTCCCATGAGTCATAAAATTTCTTCACCCCCGCAAACGGTTCGTCGGCGCCCAGTGTCATGAGTCCCAACATCCCTGCCGACGCGCCGCCAAACAGCAAAAGAGCAATCGCCAGCTGCCGCCACTGACGCCGACGCACTTGCAGAAAGAACAACGGCGCCAGTAACACGAACGGCGTCAGCTTCACCCAGCCGGCGAGAAAAACCCAGACATACGCCGGTGCAATGCGATTGCGCATCAGCGACAGGACGTAAAGCGTCAGCAGGAAGGCACAGAGAATGTCAAGGTGCATCGAGTTGACAACTTCTTTGAGAAGTAGCGGGCAGCAGGCGTAGATGATCGTGCGGCGACGGCCTTCAGCCCGGTCTGCACCGGAGCGAAACAGGAGGATCATAATCATCAGATCAACGACCAGAAAGGTGCAGCGCAGGCCGTAAGGCCACCATCCGAAAATTGCGCCGTTGAGAGCAAAGACTGCCTGCGCACCCGGCGGGTAGATGGTCTTGACTGCCGGGTAGTTGATGCGGGAATGCACGAGCTTTGCCGCTTCGAACTGCTCCGGGTCCAGTTCAATGTCGGTGACGTCGTAGAAGTGCGGCGCCGTGGCGTACGGACTGACCTTGTGATTGACGACCATGCCGTCCCATATGTAGCGATAGAAATCGTTCTCCAGCAGCGGACTGGAAAAACACATCAGCAGCCGTGCGGCGAGCGCGCAAGCTATGGCAATCCAGAACAGGCTGCGGGTGCGTCCGGCAGCACGCGACCGTGCGAAAATCAGGACGTAGCCGATCCAGGCGACCAGGTAGACCGCAACCATCGCGATCACCGGCCGCTGCTCATAAAACTTGCCGTAGATGAATAGCGGGCTCAGCACAGTCATCATGCCGACGCCGATAAGCAGCAGCAGGCTACCACCACAAACCATCATCCAAACGATCACAGGCGAGGTTGTTTCCGTGTCGTGACTGATGTCGCTGTCGTTCATGTGGATTGGCTTGCCTGTGGCAATGGTTGTCCGCGGTAGCTTATACGACGTTTACGGTACCGAATACATCTGACTTGTGAATGGAAAGAAACCATACTGTACCGTTCCCATGCACGGTCGGGAACGACCGCACCACAAATTTTCAGGCCGCCGCTCGTTTCTTGTCGCGCATGAAACGATATGTTACCGCATGTCTATCATCGACGACAAGACACTTCAGGAAAGCGGGCTGCTGCTGGTCGACAAGCCGACCGGGTGGACCAGCCACGACGTTGTCGGCTATCTGCGGCGGTTCAAGGTCGGGAAGGTCGGACATTGCGGCACACTCGACCCGGGTGCCACGGGGCTCCTGGTTATTGTGCTGGGCCGGGCCACGAAGCTGGCCGACAAGTTTTCCGGGCAGGACAAGTTCTACCAGGGGATCATGACGCTGGGCACTGTGACCACTACCCAGGATGCCGACGGCGAGGTCACGGCGACCGCCGACTGGTCGCAAATCACCGCCGATGCCGTGGCCGAGACTTGTGCCGCCTTTGTCGGCGATCAGATGCAGACCCCGCCCATGTATTCTGCGGTAAAAATCGATGGGCAAAGGCTCTATAAGCTGGCGCGGAAAGGCAAAGAGATCGATCGAATGCCACGGCCAATCACCATTCATTCATTCACTGTCGATGTCGTTGACCTGCCGGATGTGTCGATCTCCGTGGGTTGCTCCAAGGGTACGTATGTCCGCACCCTGTGTGCCGACGTTGGCGACCGACTGGGCTGCGGCGCCTATTTGAAATCTCTGCGCCGGACCGGCTGCGGCGAGCTTACCATCGCCGAGGCAACCGACATGGAGACGATCAAGACCTGGGATCGCGACACGTTGCTCCGCCACCATATCCCGCTCGAGACCGCGCTCAAGTATGTCTGACGCATCACGTCTACCATCCACTTTTCACCGCCCACTACCATGATTCGCACTTCATCCCTGCACGAACTTGTCGGCAGTGGCATCGACCAGGTCGCCGTTGCCTGCGGCGTATTCGACGGTTTGCACCGCGGGCATCACCGGATTCTCGACCGATTGCAACAGGAAGCAGCGGACACAGGAGCGGCGCCGGTCGTGGTGACCTTCGATCCGCATCCGCAGAATGTCATCGGCACCGGCGATCCCATACCGCTGCTGCTGTCGACCGACCACCGGTTGATGCTGCTGGCCCGGCAGGAGATAGCAGCGACGGTCGTCATACCGTTTACCGAGGCCTTTTCCAGAATCACGCCGGCGGCGTTCGTCACCGACGTGCTGTGCGGCAGCGGCATTCGAGTGGCAGCCGTTTGTGTCGGTTCACGCTGGCGTTTCGGCCATCGTGCGGCCGGCAACACCGATCTGCTGCAGCAACTCTGCAATGATCTGAATGTTCGAACCGTACCGGTCCCCGAGGTCAACGACGGCCATGGCACCGTCAGTAGCAGACGGGTTCGGGCCGCGGTTGTGGCCGGGGAACTGGCAGCCTGCGAATCGATGCTGGGGCGGCGGTTCTCCGTGTACGGCGCGGTACGACGAGGCAAAGGTCTTGGCGCCGCCAGCCTGACATATGCCACGGCCAACATCAAGCCCGGCAACGGGGTCCTGCCACCAGACGGCATTTACGCCGCGACGGCGCGCCTTTGCAACGACGAAGGCACCTGGACAGATCATCCCGGCATTCTGTATCAGGGCAGAGCCCCGACAGTTACCGATGCAAATCCAGGAGAGTGCGTCGTCGAGATGCACATTTTCGAGTTCGACGCCGACATCTACGGCCGCTCGCTCGAAATCGTTTACGGCGACTTCATCCGCGCCGACTGCCGCTTCGACAGCCTCGAAGCGCTGCGCGACCAGATCGAGCGCGACATTGCCGAGGTGCGCGCGCGGGACTGACGGGGCAATCTGATCTCCGACAAACCAGTGGTCTGCAGCCGACATTCCCATTCCCTGCTCTCAACATTCGACATTCGCAACAGTGGATGTTATTGTGCTGTCCATGTTGAACAGCTGACGCATGACGCGGCGTGCCGTCGCAGCCGGTGTCGACCATTTTACGCACAGGATGACGAGATGGAACCTCGGAAGAAACCCTCGAAAGAGATCAGTCGCCGTAAGTTCGTGAAGACCGCGGCAGCGGCAGCGGTCGGGACGACGGCGCTGGCGACGGGCTGCAAGCAAGACATCGGCGGTCCGAATATCATCAGCAACAAGACCTTCGAATGGCGCATGGTCCTGTTCTGGGGCAAAGGATCGAAAGTTCTGGGCGAAGGGGCGCAGAACCTGGCGACCTGGATCGAGACGATGTCGCAGGGGCGTCTGCATATCAAGGTTTATGGCGCCAACGAACGGGTTCCGGCCGGCGGTGTTTTCGAAGCGGTCGGCCAGGGCGACGCAGAGCTTGGTCATTGCGCTTCGTACTACTGGGCCGGGGACGTCAAAGCAGCGCAATTTTTTGCTGCGGTACCGTTTGGAATGAACGCCCAGCAGATGAACGCCTGGATTTACCACGGTGGCGGGCAGGCTTTGTGGGACGAAGTCTATGAACCATTCGGCGTGATGGGTATGCCGGCCGGCAATACCGGCGTGCAGATGGGCGGCTGGTTCAATCGCGAGATTAATGCCGTCGACGACTTCAAGGGGCTGAAAATGCGCATGCCCGGCATCGGCGGAGCGGTCCTGAACCGGGTCGGAGCCGAAGTTGTGAACAAGCCGCCGGGCGAGTTGTACAGCAGCCTGGAAACCGGACTGATCGACGCAACTGAATGGGTCGGCCCCTACCACGATTACCTCATGGGCTTCCACGAAGTTGCCAAATACTACTACTATCCTGGCTGGCACGAGCCGGGGACGGTGCTCGAACTGATCGTCAACCGCAAAGCGTTCGAGGCCCTGCCTGCCGACCTGCAGGAGATCATCCGGACAGCGGCATTCCGTGCAAACCTGTCCGTGCTGTCGGAGTTCGAGGCGAAAAACAACGATCACCTGAAAATTCTGGTCGATCAATACAAGGTCGACCTGCGCCGCTTTCCCGACGAGGTGCTCAAGCAGTTGAAGATCTACTCCCGCGAAACGATCGAGAACCTCTGCAGCGGCGACCCGCAGAGTCGCAAAGTGTACGATGCGTTCAGCGCCTTTCAAAAGACGGTCAATGCATGGGGCACCGTATCGGAGCGGGCCATGCACGAGCTCGACGGCATATGAGCAGCGGTCGCGTCTCCACAAGCACCGGCCAAGAGCCGCGGGAGGCAGGGCCGATATGCTTTTTTCCAACGCTTGCGCTGGTGCTGTTGTGCGCAAGCACCACTGGTGCTCATCCGCGTGAGGTTGATAAATGATTCGGGCTGAGCGCCTTTGATCGGCTAAGTCAATTCTACTCGTTCATACCTGGTGCCCCGTCAACATGCCTGTATACGATTTCGATACCATCGTCGATCGCCGCGACCGTGGCAGTTTCAAGTGGGAGAAGTACCGCGACCGTGACATCATCCCGATGTGGGTTGCAGACATGGATTTCCGCTCGCCGCCGCCGGTTATCGACGCCCTCAAACAGATCACCGAGCACGGCGTCTTCGGCTATGTCGTGCCACCCGTCGGTGCAGTCGACACCATCGTCGGCATGCTCGAGCGTGAATACCGCTGGACTGTCGAACCGCATTGGGTCGTGTGGTTGCCCGGCCTGGTGCCAGCCCTCAATCTCGCCTGCCGCGCATTCTGCGACCCGCAGCAAGCAGTGATGATAACGACGCCGATTTATCCGCCGTTCCTGCAGGCCCCGCCCTGCTCCGACCGCCCCTTGATCTCGGTGCCGCTGGCACTCGATAACGACAGCTGGCAGTTCGACTTCGAGGCGATGGCCGCAGCACTGACACCGGACACGCGCCTGTTCATGCTGTGCAACCCGTGCAATCCCGTCGGCCGCGTTTTCCGTCAGGACGAACTTGCGGCGCTTGGTCAATTCTGCATCGAACACGACCTGATCATATGTTCCGATGAGGTTCATTGCCAACTGCTGCTCGACGACGTCGAGCACCTGCCGACCGCAACGATTCTTCCCGAGCTCGCCGCCCGTACCGTGACGCTGCTCGCCCCCAGCAAAACCTACAATCTTCCGGGACTATGCTGCGCCTGCGCAATCATCTCCGACAACAAATTGCGCCAGCGGTTCAAAGCAAAGATGCGCGGCATCATGCCGGAGATGAACAGTTACGGCTATGCCGCCTGCCAGGCAGCGTATACGCACGGTGAACAATGGCGGCTGGAACTGATCGACTATCTGCGCGGCAACCGCGATCTACTGGAGAGTTATGTCGCAGACCAGTTGCCGAACATCCGCATGACTCATGTAGAAGCAACCTATCTCGCCTGGCTCAACGTCCGCGACAGCGGTATCGAGAACCCGATGAAATTCTTCGAAGACGCCGGCGTCGGCTTGTCAGACGGGCGTGAGTTCGGCAGCGAGGGTTTTATGCGCCTGAACTTCGGTTGTCCACGCGCAACACTGACCGAAGGCCTCGACCGTATGCGCGCGGCGTTATAGCCAGGTTAATCGAACATGTGTGGCCGTTTCACCTTGCACGACACGCCGGAAGAGATCATCGCCAGCCTCGACGGTCTACACGTCGACTGCACTGGTCTCGAACCTTTTGACCCCTGCTACAATGTCGCGCCAACTGCCTACACACCGACAGTTGCCGGCGGCGAGACACTCACGGCAGGCCTGCGGCGCTGGGGATTGGTTCCGCACTGGGCGAAAGATCCGTCGATCGGTAATCGCATGATCAACGCGCGCGGCGAGACCGTCGCGGAAAAACCCGCCTTCCGCAACCTGGTCGAAAAAAAGCGGTGCGTCGTTCCGGCCAGCGGCTATTACGAGTGGAAAAAACACGAGGCACCAGCCGGTGGCCGTGGCGGCAAAACTCCGTATTACATCCGATCGCCGCAACACCGCGTGTTGTGGTTCGCCGGCCTGCACGCCAAATGGTTTTCCGCCAACGACAAACGGCTCGATACGTACACGATCATTACGACACAGCCAGCCGCGGCAATCGCCGATATTCATGATCGCATGCCGGTGATTCTGTCAGGCCACGGCATCGAACAATGGTTGCGCACGGACCGCGGCAATCAAGCTGAGGCCCTGTCGCTATTGCGGCCGTATAACGGCGAGCTCGAGGCATACGCGGTTTCGCAATTGGTCAATTCTCCGCGCAACAACTCGCCGCTGTGCATCGAGCCAGCGGCGGCAGCCGACGACGCCGACGACCTGCTGCCGGACCTGTCGCTGTGATTCTGTAGATCCCCAACTGCCGCTGGTTGCCCCGTTTTGAATATCGCGCCATGAGACCTGTAGGCCACAGTCTCTTTCGATTATGAATATTGGTCGCGGTACAAATGAGTTATAGATCACGAATTACGGCACTTTTATCGACAAAACAGGCGTGAGCCACGGCGCGCGGGGCACAAATACGCCGTAATGCCGCTTCATTTATAATTTATAACATTTTTTGCATCAGTCAGTTATGATAATTTACCGAATGCGTATCGATCGATTTTAAGCGCCTTTTTCCGTCAGAAAAACGAACCTAACAGCCGGATTGTCCGAACACGGCGGTTTTTTTCGCGAATATTCGCCGGAAAACCGCCGTTTTTCCGCCAGATCAATGCTTTCCGAGGCTATTTTGTGTTGTATAACATACTTGTTTTCAATTAGTTGGGAATCAAGTTGGCGGCAGAATGGGAAAGAGCGCCGGACAAGGGGATTTGTCAGTTTTTAGCCGATGTGTAACTAACGGATTAACAATGGGTTAATAAATCCATGTCAGAAAAAAAAAAAGAAAAATGGCCGCAAAGCTTGTTGGAGGAAACTGGACTTCCTATATTGTTCTGTCCTTCGCGGCTAAATATGGTTGCTAAAGGATATGGAACGGTGAGCCACGCCTCGTTTGCAGAGCGATCAGAGTAGTCCGATCCCCGCTTCCAGCCACTATAATCCAGGGTGGGGAGTTTCGGCTTCTGATCCAAGATCGGATGCCATGGAAGCGATGGTTGCATGCATGATGGGCGTGTGAAGCGTTCCGGGCGTTTGTGTACAGTTACATCGCAAAATCGGTGGAGCCCGCACCAGCCAAAACACATTTTGTCAATTCCTCAGAGGTTTTCAGATGATTAAATCACAATCCGACACCCAGCTCCAATTGGCCGGACTGGACCCGCTGCAGAACCGCGAATTCAAGATCCGCAAGCGCGACGGTCGCATGGACGTGTTTCAGGACAGCCGCATTTACCGAGCGATCGAAAAAGCATTCAAAGCAGCAACCGATCTCGACGAAGCCTTGGCTTTGCCCGAGTCGGACCAGCAGAACGCCCAGAGAATCGCCGACTCTGTCTCCCAGGAAGTCGTCGGATTCGCCGTACGCGGCGGTAATCTCGATGTCGAATGGATCCAGGACGTCGTCGAGCAACAGCTGATGATGGAGGGTTTTTACACCGTCGCCCGCCGCTATATCCTCTATCGGGAGGAACGCAAAAAAGCGCGCGTCCTGGCCGATATCGGTGCATCGCAGGAAACGGTCACGATGACAGTGACCAAGGCCGACGGCAGCATCGTGAAGCTTGATCCCGAACGCATCCGCGAGATCGTTTATGAAGCGTGCAAGGGCCTCGACGAGACCTCCGCTCAGGACCTCAACGGTGAAGTGATGCGGATGCTGTACGACGGCATCACCACGGAAGAAATCGACAAGGCACTCATCCTCGCCGCCAAGTCACGCATCGAAATCGAGCCCAACTATTCTTATGCCGCCGCACGCTTGTTGCTACAGATCATCTATCGCGAATCCTTGGGTGTAGACTGTCAGCAACTCGAACTCGAGATCACCCATCGCCGCTATTTCAAGAACTACCTGGACGCCGGCATAGCGGCGGGTCGGCTGTCGCCCGACCTGCTCACCTATGACCTTGAAAAGATTGTCGCCGCCCTTGAGCTCACCCGCGATCACAAATTCGCCTATATCGGGTTACAGACCATTTACGACCGATACCTGCTGCACATTGAAGGACGCCGTATCGAGACGCCGCAGTACTTCTGGATGCGAGTTTCCATGGGCCTGGCCATGCAAGAGGACGACCGGGAAGCACGTGCCATCGAATTCTACAACGTGCTCTCGACATTCCATTTCGTGTCATCGACGCCAACGCTGTTCAATGCCGGCACACTGCACCAACAACTCAGCTCCTGTTACCTTTCGACGATAATGGACGAGCTCGAACATATTTTCAAAGTCGTTTCTGACGATGCCTCTCTGTCGAAGTGGGCGGGCGGTTTGGGCAACGACTGGTCGAATATCCGTGCCACCGGCGCCCACATCAAGGGCACCAACGGCGAGAGCCAGGGCGTCATCCCCTTCCTCAAGGTCGCCAACGACACCGCTGTAGCCGTCAATCAGGGCGGCAAACGCAAGGGCGCCATGTGTGCGTACCTGGAGACATGGCATCTCGACATCGAGGATTTTCTCGAGTTGCGGAAGAACACCGGCGACGAGCGCCGGCGTACGCCAGACATGAACACGGCGAATTGGATTCCCGATCTGTTCATGAAACGCGTCGCCGAAGCCGGCCACTGGACCTTGTTCAGTCCCAATGATGTGCCGGACCTGCACGACCTCTACGGCAAAGCGTTCGAAACGCGGTACATCGAATACGAAACCATGGCCGCCAACGACCAGCTCAAGCAACATCGGCGTATCGAAGCAGTGCATCTTTGGCGTAAAATGCTATCGATGCTGTTCGAAACCGGCCACCCGTGGTTGACTTTCAAGGATCCCTCGAACCTGCGCTCGCCGCAG
>DPYP01000001.1:0-6265 GCA_003545375.1 Lentisphaeria bacterium | reverse complement strand
TGTCGTCAGCGCGCCGGTGGGTGTTGCGATTCATTTCTCGGCCTACGACGATTTCGGGCTTGATACAATTGTTCTGCAAGTGCAGAAGGATGAGAACGAACCGTTCGATAGCCGTGTGGTGAAGACCTATGACACGACGCGACGTAGCGCTTCCGGAGCGATCATTCTCAACCTGCTTGAGGAGAACGCGGCTATCGGCGAGACGCTCAGGTTCCGCCTGGAAGCGCGCGACCGAAAAAATCAAAGCGCGGTAAGTCCTGTGCACTCAATCCGTATTGTTGCTGATGACGCACAGGCTGCCGATCAGGTCTTCGACGTGTACGAGAAAGAAACGGAAACTTTCCGTGACAAGCTGGAGACGCTGCTGGATGAACAGGAGAAGATTCATGAAGCCGTGGTGGACCTGGCGGCGGAGAAAAAGAAGACCGATCCTGCAGAAAACACCGAATTCCATGACCAGAAGTTGCGGCATGAGCTGACCGAACTGGCCAATCGCGAAGACAGCAATGTCGAGCTGGTCAAAGCTCTGGCTGAGGAACTGAAGAAACTGACTGAACAATCACCCGAGATAGATTTTCTGCCGCCTGAAATCGCCCGGCAGCAGGAACTCGTGCAGCAGGCGTTCGGTGAAATGGCGGTCGATCCGATGACCGCGCTCAGTGAGATGCTTCGCGAACCTGAAGCAAAGATCGAGGACATCGAGCGCCAGAGTGAGCAGGTGCAGGAGAATCTCGACGCCGTGAAGGATCGCATGGAGGCTCTGGCCAAGGCGCAGACCGACAGCCGCGATGATCTGGAGGATGCTTTGGCCGAGTTGCGGGAGGACCTCATGTCTCAGGATGCCGACGCCGCGGCGCGCGCGCTCGAGGACCTCAAAGAGTTCATGGACGAACTGGCGCATGACCTTGAAATCCTCAAGGGGGTGCAGGAAGAGCTGATCGCCGACAACGAGAAGGAGCTGTCCGACCGCCTGCGCGACAGCTTGGCAGAGGATCAGACGGAACTCGAAAACGAGATCGATGAGAAGATCGAAGACGTCCAAGAGCTTTTGAATCCGTTGCGTGACGAGCCGCTTTTTCCGGAACGCCCGTATAACCCCGAGCAGGAGGAATACCTGGTACCTCCCGCCGAAAAGGACACCCCCAACAGCGACACAACAGAAGAAACGAAAGACAAGGATGGATCACCGGACGACGAAGAGCTCGAGCCGGAAATTTTTCTGCCGGCGCTTGGCGGGCCGAAGCCCAAGCTTGACCCGCGGTTCGAGGACGATATCCGCGAAGAGTTGGAAAAGGCTGAAAACTCAGACCCGGAAAAAAACAAAATGCGCTCACGCCAATTCGAGAAAGTGCAGGAACTGGATCTGGCCCAGAAGGCAGTCGAATCAGATCAGCAGTCGGTGGAAGAAATGATCGACGCTCTGGGCGAGGAAGCGAATTCACTCGAAGCAATGCAGGAGCTGGCGGCTATGATGAATTCTGAAGCCATGCAGCAGGCGAAGGGGATGTTGCAGCGCCTGGAGCAAGGCGATAAGCGTCGCCCGCCGAAGCCCGGCGCCATGGGAGACCCGCTCGCGCAGTTGTCGGAGCCTATCGAAGGCGAAAGTATGGCGGACATTTTGACCGGGCTTATCAGCCTGGACCTCAACGCCCGTACAGTCATTATGAAGATGCAGCCGCGCCAACGCGAGCAGATGCTGCAGGGCCTGCGGGAGGAAGGGCCGGAAGGCTATCGGTCCTTCATCCGCGACTACTTCCAACGCCTCACCCGCGTCCAGGTGGACCAGTGAGAGGAAAAATAAGAGGGGACGGATCATTGGAGTGATGCAGGAGGAAAGATTGGTAAACGCGTAAGATTACACCATTCCAAGACTGCACCGCTCCAAGACTCCTGCACACCATCGCAATTCTATGAAACTCTTTCTCAAATCGATCGGCGTGGCGGATGACATTGTCGAGCACCTCGACAATGTGCACCTGGCCTTTCAGCGGCCGGCCATCTTCTGGGTCGGCTTGCTGCTGCTGGCACCCGCCGGTGTTTTTATATACCGCCGCCAGCGTCGCAACCTCAGCACCGTTCCGCAAAAGTTCCATATTGCCCTCACGACGACGCGTACGATTGTGCTGCTGATGCTGGTCATCGTACTTGCCGGTCCGTACCTGAAGCTCGATCACAGAATCGATCGAAAACCAATTTTTGCTGTAATGTTCGACCGCTCGCAGAGCATGCAGTTGTCAGCAGGGCCGTTCGAGTCAGACGACGAGCTTGGCCGGATCGCCGCCGCTGCCGGCCTGGTACAGTCCGAATCAGCCGTCGGTGCCGACACTCGCAAGGCCATGAACCGCATCGGACGTGCAGAACTGGCGGCACGACTCGTCAGGCATGCCGCAACGACACTGCTCGAGCCGGTGGGCGAGACATATGATCTGCGGTATTACACCTTCAATCGCTCGTGCACGCTGCTGCCGTTCGATCTCACCACGACGGAACCACTGAAAGAGGACGCTGTCAGCGGCTCGGCGTCCTGCATTGGCGATGCGATTCTGCATATCCTCGAGGAAAGCGCCGGCCGGCCAATGGCCGGTATGCTGCTGTTGACGGACGGCCAAAACACCGGCGGCAGTTCTCCGGCACAGGCTGCCCGAGCCGCCGCGGCCGCCAAGGCGCCACTGTTCGTTGTGCCGCTCGGCTCCGTCCAGCCGGTACAGGATGTCGCGCTGGTCGACGTTTATACCTCCGGCCTTGTCGCTGTCGGGGACACTGTGCAGGTGCATGCCACACTTGCCTCTCAAGGATTCGATGGTCGCACGATCACCATCGAACTCAAGGACGGTGATGAGTTGCTCGACAGCCAGGAGGTCAGGGTAAGTGACGCCGAACAGCGCCAAGTCGTACTGACCTTCGAAGCCAAACGCGCCGGCTCGCATTACCTCGCTGTCAACCTGCCGGCCTTGCCCGAGGAAGACGAAGAGTTACTTGCCAACAACACCGACACGGCGTTTGTCCGTGTCAGCAACGACAAGCTGCGCATCCTTATAATCGACGGTTCACCGCGCTGGGATTTTCGGTTTCTCAAGAACGCTGTGCGTCGCGACACCGGACTGACCGGACGCGCTGGAGAGTTGCCGGATATCGTGGTTGAAACCGAGTGGCGTCGAATGGATTTCGACAAGCAGCTCACAGCTCTGCCGCGCACGCCCGAGGAGTTCGCCGAGTATCACACGATCGTACTCGGTGATGTTTCCCGTGAACTGCTGAACGATGACCTGAGAGATATGCTCGCTGCGGCGGTGCGGGACGAAGGCGTCGGCCTGCTCGTTGCGGCCGGTACGCAGACGATGCCGCATCAGTACGGTTCGACAATTCGGGATCTGCTCCCGGTTAAGCTGGACGTGACGCGCTCGGGGAACGAGGCGCCGGTCTATAATCCCTACCGTCTGGAACTCACGGCCGATGGAGAAATTCACGAGACCATGCGCTTGTACGACGATCCCGGGCGTAATCTAAAGGTCTGGGCGGGGATTCCACCGTTTTACTGGTGTGCCGCCGTCGAACGTCCGGCCGCCGGCGCCACGGTGTTGGCCTGGAACGCCAGTGTTGAAACACGCTATGGCAAGATGCCGCTGATCGCTTATCACTATGCCGGGGAGGGTAAGGTCATGTTTGTCGGGACGGACTCGACCTGGCTCTGGCGCGAGAATGTCGGCGACCGCTACTTCTACAAGTTCTGGGGCCAGGCGCTGCGCTTCCTCGCCCGCCGCGACGTGGCGACCGGCCGCAACAGCTGGATCGAAGTTCGCCCGGTTCGCGCGCAACCCGGCGAGGAGGCTGCAATCGAACTGATGGCATTCAAACAGGACGGTTCGCCGGAGGTTGCTCGTGTTCGACTCGTCACAATTCACAGCCCCGATGGTCCGGAAACCGTCGAAGTCGTCGCCGACAATGCGAAGGCAGGTCGCTACACCGGCAGATTCACGCCCGAATCGGTTGGTGTCCACCGGCTGACCTATCAACCGGAAGGCAGCGACAAGGTGGAGGCGAAGATTCGGGTCTTGATCGCCCCCGAGGAACTGCGGCATCCAGATGTCAACCGCAAGATGCTGGAGTTCCTTGCCAGCGCCAGCGGCGGCCGGGTCATGGGCTTGGCGGAACTCGGCAGCATCCCGGAGCAGTTGACCGGCGAGAACGATCAGCAGCAACTGCACCACGAGGCAACGGTCTGGGACAACTGGTTGACCCTGGTCATCCTTGTTCTGACCTACGCCATCGACGTCGGCATCCGGCGAATTATGGGACTGCCCTGAGCGCCCGATCGCAATCGGTTCATTCGCAATGGAATTCCACGGATAAGAGAAGGATTGATCTCATATCGCGACGGCATTGGTCCCGGCGTTTCACGTCGCCCCATTGACGAACGGGTTCCATACGTCAAAGTTTAGCAGTTAAGCGTCGACAATCGGATGAGTAGTATGGCGAAGACTGAAATCTGCAAGGAGTAATTGAGAAATCTCAATGGAACACTGCACGCGCCTCCACCGATGTATTGCCGAATCCCGGCTTGGGGTCGGAATATTTTTCGGCTTGAACTCGCCGTCACTTGCCGAGTTGATCGTCAACGGTACCGAGCTGGACTTCGTCGCTGTAGAGCTGCAACACGCCCAGGTTAGTTCCGGGGACAGTACCGCCATTCTGCGGGCCATTCAGGCGGCCGATCCCGACGTTACCCCCCTGGTACGACTGCCCGACCACAGCGTCTACTGGATTCAACAGTCCCTGGATGCCGGGTTCACAGGAATGATTGTCCCCCTGGTCGAGTCAGCTGAGCAGGCGGAGTCGCTGGTCCGCGCCGCATACTTCCCGCCGCTGGGAGACCGTTCTTCGGCCGGCAGCATCCGAGCCGTGATGTACGCGCTCGAACCGGACACGGCGAACGAACGGATGCTGCTGTTGCCGCAAATCGAATCCGCCAAGGGGCTCGAACAGGTGGAGGCAATTGTCGCCGTCGATGGTGTCAGCGGCGTCCTTTTGGGGCCCGAAGATCTTAGTCTGAGTTGCGGTTGGCGCGGCAAGGATTTGTGGTCGTATGAACCTTTCCTGGAAGCAGTCGAGCGGGTCATGGCTGCCTGCCGCAGACACGATAAAATGGCGGCCATACTCAGCGGTGCCTTCAACGATGCGCAGAAGGCCGGCTTTGACATAATCGGCTTCGCCGGCGACCAGGCCATGACCCGGATCGACCTGGTTGGCGCTGTCAATGACCGCGCCGGACAACTGCGTGAAGGTCGGGCCGCGCAGGGTGGCGAAAGCACTCCCGACGCCTCTTCGGGCCATCAGCGGCGGGTCGCCGCGTACCGTTCATGTTTACAACGATTCGACCAATGGATCGAGAACCAACTGCGCGAAGGGAACGGGGGTTGGAAGACGGAGACTTCGGCAGATGGATATTTCGCCCTGTCCGTTTATGGCGTTCACTGTGGACGCCCTGATTGGACGCATCGGGCGCTTGGTCATGTCGAGCAGAACTTCATTGACGGCGACGGCAGCCTGCGGCAGAAGCCGAACCGGGATCAGATGATCGCCTACGTCCCGAGCTGGCTGGCATGGGCCGCGCTCAGGGCAGAGAAACTCCAACTGAGCCGGCAGTTGCTGGATTCCATTGGCGGCTTCCAGGATCCATCTTCGGGCGGGTTCTTTGCCGGCACCGATGAGCGCGAGAATCAACGTGGCGCGATCGACCTCGACAGCACGACCATGAGCATTCTCGCGCTCGCCCAGGGAGGGCGTACGGAAGCGGCTGCCAGGGGAGGCGATTATCTGCTGAACCTGTGTCGGCTTCAGCCGGAGCCGGAGCGGCAGTTTTGCACCGGGTGGTCCGAACCGGATGGCATGCAGACGCAGGCCGATCAAGTTGCGGCGACCACGATACTGCGATGGGACCAGCCGAAACAGCACTATTACAAGGTTGGACTGATCGTCGAAGCACTGGTACATGTCTACGGTGCCACCGGTGACAGCAACTATCTGGATGCTGCCGTGAACTTATACAATGACACCATCACCCGGGCAACGGATCTGTGGACGAACACGCTCAGCCACAAAATGTGCTGGGCGGCCACGACGCTGCACGCCGTCACCGGCGAGGCCGACTACCTGAATCACGCTTGCAGGTTCGCCGACTACATCGTCAGCCTGCAGCAACCGGATGCCGCCTTCACCTATCCTGAGCTCTGGCCAAGCTATCCACCGGAGCGTTGGGAGGCGTTGG
>DPYP01000432.1:0-4839 GCA_003545375.1 Lentisphaeria bacterium | reverse complement strand
CCGGCCCGGGAACGGTGCGGCTGGCTGGGAGATGCCAATATCGTGGCCGAGTACTCGATCTGGAATTTCCAGGGCAGGGCGTTCTGGGAGAAGTACCTCGATGATATCGAAACGAACCGCACCCGGCACGGGGGCCTGCCGTGCAATATTGCCCCGGGTAAGCGCACCTGCGGCCAGGCCCTCCATGATTGGGCGGCCGCTTTCATCATGTTGCCATGGTACGTATACGTTTACTACGGCGATCTGTCAGTGCTCCGGAAGCATTGGGACGGTATGCGCCTTCAGGTCGAGCATTTCGGCGAGTGTGCCGACAACTGGATTCTCGAGGGCGGTCATGGTGACTGGTACGACCCGGGCGGTGAAAAGCCCTGCATGCACACGCCGCCGACCCTGACGACGACAATCTGGTTCCAACAGTGTGCAGCAGTGATGGCACGTACTGCGGTCCGGCTGGAAAAACAGCCGGAGGCGGATCGTTTTGAAAGTTGGCAAGCGCAGGTCCGGGATGCCTTGATCGGTCGCTTTTATGATCGCCAGGCCGGCTCCTTCGGCTCGCAGACCGCGAATGTCATGGCCTTGCACTTCGGACTCGTCCCGGACGGCGAAGAAGACCGCGTCGCAGACAGCCTGGTCCGCGACATTCGCGAGCGCGATACCCATTTGAACACCGGCATCATGGGGGTGCGTTTTCTTTTCGAAGTGCTCACCCGCCACGGCTGTGGCGAGCTGGCACTGGCGCTTATGCACCAGGACAGCTATCCGAGTTTCGGACATCTGATTCAGCGTGGGGCGACCACACTTTGGGAATGCTGGGGTGAAGCCATGCACGATCAGACCGACGGGCCGCGTTCGTTGAACCACCCGATGATGGGCGGCTTTGACAACTGGTTCTACAACACCCTGGCCGGCATCCAGCCCGATATCGAACAGCCCGGGTTCAAGCACTTTTTCCTGAAACCGCATCTCATCCCGGGGCTTGACTGGGTACAAGCGCACCACGACTGCCCGCATGGGCGCATTGTGAGTAATTGGCAGTGCACGGACGGTCGCTTTGAATGGGAGATCGTTGTGCCCAGTGGCAGCACTGCCACTGTGACACTGCCGAATGCGCACGATGTCCGGACCCTGGCGGCAGGAACACATCGGATCACTGATGAGCTGAAGTAAAGGGCCGCAGAAGACAAAACGACAATACGAAGGCACTACGTCCTTTTCACCCGTCTGACATGAACTATGTTCAGCGGTGACAAGCCGACTGACTTTCTTCTTCGCCTTCCTGAAACCAGCAATATCCAAACCTGGAACCTGACCTTATGTCCAATTCAAAGAAAGTTTTGATCCTGGGTGCCTCTGGTGAAATCGGTGGCCGCATCGCCCGTGGTTGTGTCGATGCGGGGCACCAGACCACCGGCGTCACGCGCGGCACAAACGCCCGGCACCAGGTCTCCCTCGATGGTATCGAGTTCATCACCGGCGACAAGTACGACGAGGACTTCTACGCCTCCGAGCTGGCAACCCGGGAATTCGATGTGATCATCGACAGCGTGCCGTCCATCGCAGATGTCGAGCTCGCCAATAAACACTTCGCCGGCAGGATCGAGCACTATTTCATCTGCGGTTCCACCGGCTCGTACACACCGCTGCAGTACATCCCGGGTGATGAAAAGCATCCCTGGCGCGAGGATACCGGGGTCAACTTTTACGAGCAATGCCAGCGCGACGCTCGCGCGCTGGAACTAGAGAATTTCCCGGCCACCATCTTTCGCCCCACCTGCATCTGCGGGACCGGACGCGTGCCCATCGAAACGTGGGGCGGCCGCAATCCGCATTATTACCAATTGATGAAAGCGGGCGAACCCCTCGAGATCCCCGGCGATGGCAACGTGCTGCTCCAGGCCGGCTGCAACGACGACCTCGCCGCCGCCTTCGTCAGCGGCGTCGGCAAGGGCGACGAAATCGTCGGTGAGATCTTCAATATCTCCGCCCGTCGCGCCCTCACGTTGACTCAATGGTTCAACGCCGCCAAAGACATCCTGGGCAGCACGTCGATGCCCGAATACATGTCCTTGGAAGCGCTCTGCGAGCGCCGCCCGGACGATGCCTCGCCACGTTGGACCGGCTTCCTGATGGAACACATGTGTTTTGACATGCGCAAAGCCGAGGATCTCCTGGACTACGCCCCGCAGCACACGATGGAAGCGGGGTTGGAGCTGGCGCTGAAATGGTGTATGGATGAGGGGATGCTATGAGCTTGATGCCGGACACTGGAGGCTCGCTATGAGGGCAGCCCTGACACTCATCGTGCTCACGCTTCTGAGCGCGCTGCCGCTGCGCGCTGTAACGCCGCCGCCAATCGAGCGAGTTGAGATCCGAGGAAAAAGTCTCTGGGTAAACGGCGAGCCGTTTTTTCTGGTCGGCATCGGCCACGCGGCGCACTGGAATTTTGCGCTGCCGGAGGTGGGCGCGAAGGGCTTCAATGCCGTTGTTACCCATGGACGGCTGGATGATCCGGAGTCGTACAGGCTCGATATTGACGACGCGTTTGCCAACGGCATGTACTCATTGGCTTCACTCACCAATGGCAAATGGCGTGACCTCGAAAAGGTCGAGCAAATCATCCTGGCCTGTCGCGATGCCCCGGGGTTGCTGGCGTGGGAGCTGGAGGATGAACCCAATATGCGCCTCCCTGAACCTGCAGATTTGCCACACATGGAGCGACCCTACACGATACCGCCGGAGCAGTTCAAGCCGGTGTACGACCTGATCAAGCGGCTTGACCCGGGCCACCCTGTATGGCTCAACCTGGCATACGGCAGTGTCAAGGACCATCAGGACTACCGTGACGTTGCGGACATCCACTCCGACGACGTCTACCCGCTGCCCGATTATCCCCTGACACATGTCGCTGTCAATTCCGACAGCGTCGTGCAGGGCGCCGCCGGAAAGCCCGGCTGGATGTACGTGCAGATATCGCCGCAAAGCCCGACGCCGCTCGACGGCAAAGACCGCGCCCCGACCATGGAAGAGGTCCGTTGCATGACCTACATGGCGGTGACGCACGGCATCAGCGGTATTATCCATTTCAGCTTCCACTCCGGCGGCTGGTCGGTCAACGAACGGGCCCCGGCGTACTGGGCACAATTTGCGGACCTGACGGCGGAGCTGCGCACACTGACACCCTACCTGACGGCGGCGGAGTCGCCCGACAAGCTGCAGGCGGAGATTATCGAAGGATCTGCGGCCCCCTTTAATTTCGGTTACACGGCGCTGCACCTCTCGCTGCGGAAAACCGCCAACAGCTACTTCCTGATCGCTGTCAACGGCTTTGACACGCCGGTCAAAGGACGGTTCACGTTTCCAGTCCCCGAGGGTGGTCTGGCGCCACGCGCTGCGGTGCGTTTCGAGAATCGCCTGGTCGAGGTCACCGACGGTGTCATGGAAGATGCCTTCGCACCGTATGCCGTGCATCTCTATGAGTTGCCTTTTCCCGTGGTCAACGGGACCAAGCGAATGCCTCTGGACTGGCCCCAGTGGCAGCGGCGGGTGCGGCCATGAAGATCACGATTGGTGAGCCCTGGACGATCTCGAACTCGGTGACGGGAGAAGGCGAACACATCTACCCCGACCTCTGGAAGCTGCAGGACGGGACGCTGCTGCTCGACTACCACCTGGACCACGACATGTGCCCGGCCCGACGCGCCTGCCTGCGGTCCGTGGACAATGGCAAGACCTGGACGCCTGATCCGCCACGCGTCGTCCGTGAAGAGGCCGTCGTGCAGCTCCGCGACGGCACGGTTCTGGCATACAACGGCCATGCATTTCCCGTCACGCCGGGTTCGAAGCAGTCGAGAGGCAGCATGTTCCGCTCGGATGACGGCGGCAAGACCTTCGAGGGACCGATCGACGTCACTGTCAATATGCCGAGGGCCAATCGTGAGCCTATTCCACCGCCCGACCCGAAGTATAAGCACTACATCGCGATGGTTTTCTGGCGTTCGATCCTCGAATTGCCGGATGGCAGTCTTCTGGCGTTTATGTACGGCTGGTGGGAGGGCGACACGAAATATCGGGCAGTGGCAGCGATCTCGAGGGACCGGGGGTTGACCTTCGACTATCTCTCGACGATCGGCTACGATCCAAATCCTGACCTGGGCGAATATTACGAAGGATTCGACGAGGGTATCCTGTCATGGACCGCCGCCGGTGACATCCTGTGCGTGGCCCGTGTCGGCAGTTTTCATTCGTTGCGCCAGACACGCTCGAGTGACCACGGCAAGACGTGGTCTGAGCCAATCATCCTCGACCCCGACCTGGATCCGGCAGCGCAGAGCGTGGTAGAGGATCCAGCCAATGTTGGCATTGCCAGTGTCAACCCGGACATGCTATTGATGAGCAACGGTGTGCTTGCCTGCAGCTTCGGCCGGCCGGGCAACAGCATCATGTTTGACCCGACAGGCACCGGGGACAACTGGGAAAAGTCGATAATAGTGTACTGGGGCGGACTCACCGGCTACACCTGCATGCTGGAGATCGCGCCCGGCAAGCTCTTGTTTGTCTGTGACGCGTTGGGTATCGACGATGCCTCCGGAGACAAGGCGAATTTCCTGAGAGGTGTTGAGATCACGGTGGAGCGAGAATAGTACCACGAACTTCTGTGCTCGTCGGTCGGGTGTTTCAAGGCTTTTACGCTACGTCTACCTGGCATAAGTTTGAATCAATAGATTCGGGTTCGAGACTAAAGCCGAACAGCAGGAGCAATCCGGATGAAATTTCTTCCGACCCTTGTCATCGGAATCATGGCCTTTGGCGCGTTACTGCTGCAGGCCGAACCACCGCCGC
>DPYP01000087.1:2315-4985 GCA_003545375.1 Lentisphaeria bacterium | reverse complement strand
CTGGTGTTCTCATCGAACTCGCCGGCAACGATCATTCGTGAGACGGCATTCTCCAGCCGGTTGGTGATCACCCGGCGCAACGGCCGGGCGCCGTAGGCCGGATCATACCCCTCCGCCGCCAGTTGTTCGCGGGCAGCATCGGTGACCGCTACCTGGCGGTTGAGCTTGCCGACCTTCGCTTCGAACCTGGTCAGCTGGATGTCGACGATCGTACGCAGGTCTTCGGGCGTCAGCGCCTTGAAGACGATGATGTCATCGACCCGGTTGAGGAACTCCGGCCGGAACACTTGCTGCAGCTCGGTGAGCACACGCGCCTCGAGCTGCGCGTCATCGGCGGATTCGTCGAGCAGATGCCGACCGCCGATATTCGAGGTCATGATCACGACGGTGTTCTGGAAATCGACAACGTGCCCCTGTGAATCGGTCAGTCGCCCGTCGTCGAGCAACTGCAACAGGACGTTGAAGACGTCCGGATGCGCCTTTTCGATCTCGTCGAACAGGATGACGGCGTACGGTCGCCGACGAACAGCCTCGGTGAGCTGGCCGCCCTCGTCGTAGCCGACGTAGCCGGGCGGCGCGCCGATCAAGCGGGCGACGCTGTGCTTTTCCATATACTCGGACATGTCGATGCGCACCATGGCATGCTCGTCGTCGAACAGAAATTCGGCCAGCGTGCGTGCCAGCTCGGTCTTGCCGACGCCTGTCGGTCCGAGGAAAATGAAACTGCCGTTGGGCCGCCCCGGATCCTGCAGGCCGGCACGGGCGCGCAAAACGGCATTCGCCACGGCATCGACCGCCTGGTCCTGCGCAACGACGCGCTTGTGGAGGTGGTCGGCGAGATGCAACAGACGCTGGCGTTCGCCCTGCAGCAGCTTTGACACTGGAATATGCGTCCAGCAACTGATGATCTCGGCGATGTCGTCCTCGGTGACTTCCTCGCGCAGCATGCGGTTGGCACCTTCGACATTCATCTGGGCCTCCTTGTCGGCCATCTGCTTTTCGATGCCGGGAATGGTGCCGTTTCGCAGTTCGGCGACGGTGTCCAGGTCGTAGTCGCGTTCCGCCTGAGCCAGGCGACGGCGGGCTACTTCGAGGGCACTGCGCAAGGCGTGCAATTCTTCGATACCACCCTTCTCCTTGTCCCAGCGCGCCTGCAGTTCGTTAAGTTTGTCATCGGTCTCCGCCAGTGCGTCCCTGAGTTCCGCAAGCTGCGCCTGCGACTCCGGATCCTCCTCCTTGCTGAGGCCGGCAATCTCGATCTCCAACTGCATTTTGCGCCGTGCCACTTCATCGATCTCGAGCGGGCGGCTGTCGATTTCCGTGCGCAGACGGGCGGCGGCCTCGTCGATCAAGTCGATGGCCTTGTCAGGCAGGAACCGGTCGCTGATGTAACGGTCGGAAAGCACCGCCGCGTTGACCAGGGCGGCGTCGCGGAACTTGACGCCGTGGTGCACTTCGTAGCGGTCGCGCAAACCGCGCAGGATGGAGATGGTATCCTCAACCGACGGCTGCTCGACCAGGACGCTCTGGAAGCGGCGTTCCAGTGCCTTGTCCTTTTCAATGTTCTTGCGATACTCATCCAGCGTCGTTGCGCCGATGCAATGGAGTTCACCGCGCGCCAGCATCGGCTTGAGCAGGTTGCCGGCGTCCATGGCGCCTTCGGCCGCTCCGGCGCCGACAACAGTGTGCAGCTCGTCGATAAACAGGATAACCTCACCATCGGCTGCGGTGACTTCCTTGATCACCGCCTTGAGGCGCTCCTCGAATTCACCACGGTACTTGGCGCCGGCGATCAGGGCCCCCATGTCGAGGGCCATGAGTCGACAGTTTTTCAGACCTTCGGGCACGTCACCGGCAACGATGCGACGGGCCAACCCTTCGACAATGGCAGTCTTGCCGACGCCCGGGTCACCGATCAGCACCGGATTGTTCTTGGTGCGTCGCGACAGGATCTGCACAATGCGGCGGATCTCCTCGTCGCGGCCGATGACCGGGTCGAGCTTTTCCTGGGCGGCCAAGGCGGTCATGTCGACAGCGTACTTAGCGAGCGTGTCGAAGGTGGCTTCGGGATTGGCCGAGGTAACGCGCTGGTTGCCACGGACTTCCTGCAGCGCCTGCAGCAACAGGTCGCGGGTGATATTAAACTGCCTCATCAACTCGCTGCAGGTCGGGTCATCACCAAGCGCCAGGAAGATATGCTCGACACTGACGTACTCGTCGTTCAGGCGCTCGGCGGTCTGCTCGGCGGCGATCATCACTTTGCTCAGTTCACGCGTGGCGCCGACCTGGCCGACGCCGGGACCGGTGACGGCAGGCACGCCGTCAAGCTCGCGGTCGACGGCGCCGCTGAAATCGGCCAGGGAGACGTCGAGTTTCTGCAGCAATGCCGGCACGAGTCCGTCTTCCTGCTCGAGCATTGCAGCGAGCAGGTGCAGGGGCATGAGGTACTGGTGGTCGGATTTGACCGTCAGCTCGTGAGCGTTGGAAACGGCCTCACGCGACCGTTCTGTCAGTCGTTCCATATTCATCGTGGTCCTCCGCTGTTGGCCCAGAAGTTTGGTGTTCTTTCGTTGACTTTGAAACGCATCTTCTTTGCCAACAGCCGGTCGACTCATGCAACGTACTGGGGCAGCGCCAGATACCACACCATTAGGGCCACTATGTCACGCG
>DPYP01000087.1:0-1910 GCA_003545375.1 Lentisphaeria bacterium | reverse complement strand
TCACTATAACTATATTCATCACAGGTGGTTATGCTGTCAGTCGCGGCTGCCGCCGAGCAGACCGAAGCGCATCACCAGGTAAAGCAGCTGGACAACGGCAGTGATTGTCGCTGCGACATAGGTCATCGCCGCTGCGGAAAGAACGGCAGACACGCCCTGAGCCTCTTCCCTGCTGTTGACAATACCGATAGACTGCAACGCTTTCTTGGCACGGGCCGAAGCGTCGAACTCGACCGGCAACGTGATGATTTGAAAGATTACCAGGCCGGAAAACAGGACAATACCGATCTTGACCAGGCCGAGACTGCCGATCATGGCACCGATGATGATCATCGGCCAGGACAGCCAGGAACCGAAATTGGCCATCGGCACGATTGCCGAACGCAGGTGCAGCGGTGCGTAGTTCTTGGCATGCTGCAGTGCGTGCCCCGCCTCGTGGGCCGCGATACCGACCGCCGCGACGCTGTTACTGTGATAGATGTTGGGTGACAGCCGCAGTGTCTTGCTGGCCGGATCGTAATGATCCGACAGCCAGCCCTTGGTGACTTCGATGTTGACATCGTTGACGCCGCCGGCCCGCATCACTGCAGCGGCCGCGTTGACGCCGGTGTAGCCGCCGCTGGTAGCGTACTTCGACCAGTGCTTGACCGATGATTTGACCTTCAACTGGGCCCACAGGGCAAGCAGCATGGCGGGTCCGATGAGCAGCCAGTAGAGAGGATCGAACAAGGCGAAGAAAGGCATGTCTTAAGTCTCCTATATGTCAGGTATGAAGGGGTTTCATCCGTATTTAGCACACCCCATGCCAAATGCCGCCGGCTTCATTGTGCAGGGGCAACGGGCTGGGCGATTACTGATTCTTAATCTATCAGCTAACCCACTCACCTCAAGTCAATTACATTCGACTTGGCGAGATTTCAGAAAGTCCCGGCGAGCGGATCAGGGCAAGCCGGACAGGTAAATCCGTAGGGCAGTGTATGGATCAGGCTGTCACAATCGTCCCGTATCGGTGCGTCGTTTTGACCCAAGTACCGGACAATCAGGGCACCATCGTCAATGAGGCAGACGCAGATCGCAATAAAAACGATTGCCAGTCGGTCATCGTCGGCAATGTCCAGGATCTGATCGACTCCAAAACGGGCAACGAAGTGCACGTCGAAACTGGAATTGTAATGAAAGCCCGCACTCCGCTGCGGCTTTTTTATTTATTGTTTTTGCCGATGAGCGCAATATAGTCGCAGTCCGATCCATCGCGTACCCGTACGTGATGGAGTGTTGGAGGGTTGACATGCTGCAGCGTTCGAGTAAACAGGCTTTTTCCCATGCCCGCGCAACTGAAAATGACACCGTTTCCGTGACTCTATTGCTGCAAAACGCCATCACGCCGCCATCCTGTCGGCATGGCTGTATGCTTAATCAAAAAGAGGTCCTTAAATGAGCACACTCGCAAGTTTCAGACTCGACGACCGGGTATCCGTCGTCACCGGCGGTGCCCGAGGCCTGGGCTATGACATTGCCGATGTCCTGGCTGAAGCCGGCAGCGATCTGGTCATTACCTCCCGCCACCAGGAAGCCGTCGATGAAGCAGCGGACAAGTTTCGCGAGGCTCACGGCGTACAGGTTCTGCCGCTCGCACTCGATCACTGTGACTTTGACCAAGTGGCGGCAGTAGCGCAGCAGGCCTTCGACTGGCAGGAACGCATCGACGTCCTTGTCAACAACGCTGGTGGTGGTGTCGGCGGTACCCCGGACCTGTTCGAGCGCCCACCTGAAGCGATCACGGCGATGATCGAAACCAACCTCATCGGGCCCATGTACTGCTGCCGGGAGTTCGGCCGGGCAATGGTCGAGGCAGGCCGCGGCAGCATCATCAATATCGCCTCGATCGCCGGCATGTGCGGGCGCGACCG
>DPYP01000245.1:578-14536 GCA_003545375.1 Lentisphaeria bacterium | reverse complement strand
ACCGCTTTCAGCGTCACAGAAGGCCTCGTAGACATTGCCCAGCGGATTGACCATCAGGTGATAGAAGGTGTTGCGGTCGCGATTGATATCGAGATAGACCTCCACGGCGTCGGGCCTGCATATAGACTCCTTGTCGTGGGGCCAATTGTGCACGCCCAGAGATTTGATCTGACTTTCATAGCAGCGAACGGCGACGTAGAGGTACGCATCATCGTACGTGAGAAAAGCTTCCGTCTGCTCCCGAGACCAGAGTCCGTCGAGCCTTACGAATCCTCCGAGGGCCGCAGAGCGTTTCCAGCAGGTGTCTGTCAAGTCCGCATCGATCAGGGGCGGAGTCTTCGTCGGCGCGCATTTCAATGTCGGATCGGGGAAAGCCGGCTGATTTTGAGTCAAGGTCTGACCACAGGCCCATCCGGAAAAGACCAACATAAACAGCAGTGTTATTCGGACCATTGCAACGGGTTTCTCCTCTGAGATGATCCTCACTCCGCTGCGCCCAGCTCAGGATCTTCGGGGCGGCTGTCGATGTACCCCAGGCCCGTGGTTCCGGTTCCGCGGGCGGCTACTGAGCCCGGCGTCGGCAGCAGCTCGATGCCGTCCGCAGCGTCGCTGACACGCAACTGCAAACCCCACAGCGCCGCGGTCCTGGCGTCGGCCGGGTAATGGCCGCCGGTATGGTTGTAGGCGATGTACACCGTCCCGTCCGGCAGCACCATTGGCGCCGAATAGCCGTACACCTTCGGGTCGACGGCGTAGCCGTAAGAGTCGGCCGGCCCGTGCCAGGTCACGCCGAAGTCGGGGCTGAGAATGACGCGCAGACCAAGCGCCTGATAGGACCCGTGGAAGCAGGCCAACACGCCGTTGGGCAACATCACCAGCTCGGGATTGAACATCTCCACACCGGTCCGCACGGGATCGGTCCAGCTCCGGCCGCCGTCGTCGGACCAGGCGATATCGCCTTCGCGCCGAGCGATGGTGACCAGCCGGCCATCGGGCGATTCGGCAATTGCCGGTTCCCACAGCTCATGATCCGTGCTGATGAATGAGGCCAGCTCGAAGTTCTCGCCACGATCGGCGGATCGAAAGACGCCGGTGGCCACCGCATCGGGGTTGTCCGGGTCGTGCCGCCCGGTGATCAACCAGATGACCGATCCGTCGGCAAGCTGAATCGCCGGGCTGGTGCTGCTCTGCACCGAATCATCGACATCATAACCGGCCTTGAGCGCGCTCCACGTCTTGCCGCCGTCGCTGGATCGCATGTACTTGGAGTAGGCGATGTACTGGCTGTCGTATTGGTGTTCGCCGCGATCCGACTTTTGCGGTCCCCGCAGCCGGCAGGTGAACAGCGTTGCCAGCAGTGTGCCATCGTCAAGCTCGAGGATGCAGGGGTGGCGGTCATCGTCCTCGGTGTCCGCCAGTGTAAACGGTTCACTCCACGTTTCACCCGCGTCCTCGGAGTACATGATGTGCGCGCGTCCGCCACGCGGGGCACGCAGGTCCACGAGACCGCCGAACCGGTCCCGTCGTTTCTTGAACAGTTCGTCGTAGTACGGTTCCTGCAGCATCTCGTCGCTGCAGGGCAGGCTGCCGTGCCAATAGCCCGACGTGAAGGTAACGACGAGCCGGCCGGAACGCAGACAAGCCGCACCGGCCCAGCCGACAAAGCCGTTGTAGCCGGGATACTCTTCCGGCTGATTACACCACGGTCCGACCAGCATTCGGCGGCAGGCGATGTGGCGGTCTGGCTCCGGCTCACTGCCGGCTTTTGCAAAGGAGACGTGGGGCATACGTGACAAGCCCATCCTTCATTTCTTTGATTCCGCAATCACCCGATGGAACTTCAAGATCTGGTCTGCAACACGTTGCCGGGCACGATCGTAATCGGCGCCAGTCCAGCCATTGACGTAGACATAGTCGCCGCTGACGGTTGGGAGGCCGTCGCGCTCCCCGCGTTCCAGCCATTCGGAATCGCAAGTGCCGTTGGTCGGGATCTTGATGTGCTGCGCATTGCTGAAATCGAAGCTGTCGACGATCGACTTCAACACCTCCTGTGCTTCGTTGGCGACCTGATTGACCGGCCTGCTGTTTTCGTATATGTCGCGGGCGTCCCGGATAAGATGCTCGAGCGTCACGATGTAACGCAGATCGTCGACGCCCTCGCGGAGACAGGCGACATCGATTGCCGGCCCGCCGGGCATACCGTTGTCCGGGTCAGGGGGATACCAGGCGTGCAGGGTTTCCGAATCGCGATCACCGCGGAAGTCCTGCAGGTTGTTGCCGGGATGGGTATGCGGATCGGTAAACACATAGTAGAGGATGCCCGTCACATCCTTGCCGAAACTGCGCATGAACCAGCCATTCCAGAACCGCCACGAATTGGGTTGAACACTGCCGGGTTGAAGAGAGTTATAAATCCACAGGGTCTTGCCGTTCTCGTTGGCGATCTTCACGCAATCCTTCCACGGCGCCTGACGCTGCCGGGTCATGCCGGTGCTGTAAATGAGGTTGATGACATCGAGAAAGGGCAGCGTCGCCGGCCGCCACATCTCCGCATTGTTATGTGGATAGGCCAGGTAATGGTTCAATTCGGTGTAGAACCCGGCTTGCTTGATCAACCGCAGGTTCCGCGCAATATAGGTGCGCGGCCAGTTGTGGCTGGTGACTTCATCCATCGGATTGATGATCGGCGGCTGCCAGCCGCGGCGGTCGCACTCGGCTTTCAGCTGCTGCATGTACGACAGGTAATACTCGCTGTAGGCGATGCTCCGCCGGTCGGCTAACTGGGAGATCTGATTCATGACTCGACCGCCCAAACTCAAACCCGGCGGCGCCGGGAAGTTGGTATTCTTGTAGGCTTCCATGGCGTGCTCGAATTCCGAGCCGATGATTTCCACTTGCAGTTTCCCCTGCGCATCCAGGCGTGCTTCCGGCAGGATGTGGACAATAATGCTTACCGTGGTCGAGCCATAAGCCTTCAACTCGGCAAACCGGTCTTCCAACGGCCACGGCGGGAATTTTGCCTGTGTGCTGGTCGGCCGTTCGGCTTTTGTCCGCAGATAGTAACCGATATGATAGCCATGCAGTTCAGCCAGCCGAATCGGCAACACCTTGACCTCGAGCGGCAGGCTGGCCTGGTCACGGCCGCCAACACTGACGGTCACATTCCCGGTGTACGTGCCCGGTTCGGCATCGGCCGGCACCTGAATCGTGATCCAGAACCAGGCGGACTGCGTCGCGTGCAGGTCGATCTGCTCACGTTCAAAAAGCCAACTTGGCATGTACACGAATTCACGGCGTGGCGGTGGGTGCTTTTGCACGCGTTCGGCAATGCGCTTGTGCTGATGCTCCACGACCTGGACTTTGATCCGGGATGCTGGAATCCGCTGCGCGCCACCGGCCTTCTGCAGATCACCGGCTCGCACGCTGATCGCGCTCAGGTCACGCAACGCATAGACGGCAAACGTCACAGACTCGTATTCACCCAATGAAGCCCGGCAACTCAGCCGCTCAGCCTTGTCGTCACCGTGCGGTACCGAGTTGTCGAAGATCAGCGACGTGTAATGCCGGCTGTAGAGCATGAAGCCACGGTCCTTTTCCTCGGCAGCAGGCTCCGGCACTACGGCGTCGTCCACAAAATACCGCTCGGTCCAGTCGCCATGCTCCGGCGGTGCGGGCCGCCAGTCCGGTTTGACGGGGCGGCCCTGTGCCCCGATGATCTGGGCACTCAGCAGCGCGGCTATCCCGAGGAGAACCAGGTGCTTTGGTTGGCAAGTCGAATTCATTGTCAGGGCTCCTTTCATGTGTTTGGGGCTTGGTGTTCGAGAATCGTTCAACCCGCTAATTGGTCGATCCTCCCGGTCCACGAGCGGTCGTCGTCTTTGCCGGCGACCCAGTCATTGCGCCATTCCGGTACGAGCGATTCCTGCCCGAATCGTGGATTATCCAGCCCGACGGTGGTGATAGACATCTGATCGCCACATATCTTTACGAGGCGAAACTCGAACGGGTATTCAATGAGTGAAGCGCCCTGGCAGTGCACCACGCCATTGTCATCACAGGTGATGTCGTTGATATGCCAATGCCCGGCGAACACCGCAACGATGTTCGGCGCGTCTGCCAGCAATTGCCTGATAGTCGGGCCGTGAACGCAATACTTCTTGGTGATCGTTGTGTTACCGTTTTCGAACTGCTTTTCAGGTGCGGGATCCCAGTTCGCCAGATCCGCTTCAGGCGCGTGTGCGCCCGGCAAGGTGCCGATCGCGTACGTCGGCTTCGCATGCAGAGGTGTGTGATTGACGATCACGGTCGGCGTGTCCCGATCGGCCGCCAGTTCCCGCTCCAGCCACTGCAATTCGGCCCGCGTTGGGCCGATGCCGGCATACACCTTCTGCTTGTGCAGTTCGAAATCGAGATCCTCGCACTCTGTCCCGTCCCGCTTGATCCAGTAGGCGCAGTCGAGAAAAATAAACCGTATGCCGGCCAACTCTCGCGTGTAATAGAATTTGCCGGCCGCCGAGAATTCAAACAGCGGCGTTATCGCCTCGCGGACGCCACTGCTCCAGGTATCGTGGTTGCCCGGCACCCAATAGTATGGGCACGGCAGCTGGTCCATGATCGTCTTGGCGAAATCGAAGCTTTCCAGGTCGCTCGAGTTGGTCAGATCGCCGCAGTGAATGACGAAGTCCGGCGCCAGGGCCGTCACGGTCGAGACCAGCGACTCGCCGATGGCCGCTGATTTCGACGGGAACATCCGGTTCCAATAACATTCGTCCACCGCGGTTCCCGGCGCAGTGAAATGTGTATCGGTCATGACGACGAAAGTAGTATCCATTGGAAACCCTACGGGCGGGAGTGTGAAATGCAAGCAAGGGACACAGCGGCAGAAAGTACTCGGCGGATGTGATGATCAGCAATACAGAAAGGGAGCATTTTGCCTTGCTCTGTATTCATTGTATTTCCCTACCCAGCACGGCCTTTTCGAGTACTTTCTGCCGCTGTGTCCCTTGCTTGCATTTCACACGTCCGCTCATAGAGTTTTATCTAGATTGAAGCAATTCCCTATCAGTCTCTCGAGCCCGCCTCTTCTAACTTTGATCGCTATAAATGACGTCTGAAACAACATGTTATGGGATTGCGATGAGCTTGTTTCTCAATTCGCAACTCGAGCCGGCATTGCGGAAGATTGCGGATTGCGGGTTTAACCAGATCGAATTTTCTTGTTATGAAGGCCCTCATTTAGAGGCGTTGGAAAGGAATCTGACGGGGGTTCAGGCGTTGTTATTAGAGTTGGGGTCTTCGGTCCCGGCAGCCCACACGATATGTCTGGGCGTTGATCCAGGGTCACCGGATGAACAGGAACGACGTGAAGCTGTACGCAGGATTACGTCGGTGTTTAAGCCCCTGGCTCAAATCGGAACCGAGTATGTCGTACACCATCCCACTGCGGACTTGCACAATCATTACACGAACGAGATGCGGGATCAGGTATGGTCTCAGGCAGTGCGTTCGATCCATGAGATAAGCGAGCTGGCAGATTCGGCTGGACTGAAACTGGCGGTCGAGAACCTTCAACTGCGCGGTAGACCTCGCCCGGGATGTTCGGCCGTGGAGCTTTTGGAAATGATCGAAGGCGCCGGTGACCACGTTGGTATTTGCCTGGACACAGGCCATGCCGCGATGAACGGATTTGACGCTGTGGCAGAGCTGGAAGTGGCGGCGGAGAAGCTCTTTTACCTGCATTTGCACGACAACGACGGCACAACGGATTATCATTGGCTACCAGGCCGAGGTGTTATCGATTGGGATGCTTTTCTGGCGACTTTGAACCGTCTCGGTTTTTCCGGTCCACGGACGCTGGAAATCAAAGCAGCCCACGATGAACAAGACCAGCTACTCCACGATGCGACCGTTTTGGTTGATCGCTGGACAGAGCCGGTCAGTAGAGCATGACCTGTCGATTCGCAGTTTTTGGCGATACGCACAATCGCGCTGCACTGGCCATGCCGCAGATTGACGCGATCAACCAGCTCAAGCCCGACCTCGTCGTGCATCTGGGCGATCAGATCATGGGCGGGCTCCCTGGCGAATGGAATGATGCCGATTCCCTGTTGCGCCAGTTGCAGCCGCCGGTGGTGACGATGGCGGGGAATCATGATATTTTTGATTCCCGGTCACGATCAGTTTATGAAGAGCGGTGTGGACCTACGTTTCGCTCGTTTACTCAGCACGGCGTACACTTTGTCATTCTCGACAGTGAAGTGCGTGACGAGCATGACAAGTTAATTCTTCGAATTGATGACAAACAACTGGATTGGCTCGACCGGAGCCTTGCAGGTAGTGACGGCGTTGACGCCAGGGTTGTTTGTCTGCACCGCCCTTTGTGGAGTGATAGCGGCCCTATGGCTGTGGCGGAAAGCGAGGCATGGATGACGCACGTTCATCCCGTGCTTGTACGACACGGGGTTTGTGCGGTGTTTGCCGGTCATGTCCATCGGTACATGAAGTTCGGCCCCGTCGATGGCGTGCACTATTACATCACGGGTGCAAGCACCACGACCCGCGGTGATGAAGAAGCTCTTGGCGATTTCATCCATTTTTGTTTGGTCACGGTGTCTGACAAGCGTTGCCATGTTGATGTCATCAGGCCCAGCGGCATTGTCAGTGACAAGATCGTCTACTATGAGCATGTTGAAACCCCCGCTATTCTCGAGTCGATCAAGGCGAAACTGGAGCTGGCCGATGGCGAGAACTCAGGTTCGATCGAATTGACCATCACGAACGCGGTGAACAAACCGATCGAAGTGAGCGCCCAGCCGTTGTCAGTGCCGAACTCGCAATGGCGCATCGCGCCGCAGTTACCGTGCACGTCACTGGCAGCAGGTGCAACGGGACGATTGATTCTTCAGGCCACAATTGACGATTTGCAGGATCAGTACCCGGCGCCGCAGATCACGGTGACGGTTACCGGTGCGGAATCGGCACCCGTCACCACTCAGATCAGCGTTCCCGTCGAGGCCTTTCGCAGCGTGCTTTGTCCGAAAACTGACCGGCCGCCCGGTATTGACGGTAAGCTCGACGATCTGATCTGGCAGAGCTCCTCGACTCTCGCGGCTTTTTATCACGTAACCGCACGGAATCGCACGAACTGCCCCACGGAGGTGCAGCTTGTCTACGACAATGAAAACCTTTACCTGAGGATTCGTTGCCACGAGCCGCATCTTTCGGGGCTTACTGCCGAGGCTGGATATACGCCGCGGTTCTGGTTCGACGATCTTCTGGAAATACTCATCGATCCGCGGATCGATGGCGGGGGTTATTATCATCTGGCCTTCAATTCCCGTGCAGCCATGTACAGCGCACACATGAAGGGACCCGATCGTCAATGGCGTCCAGAATGCACCGTTCAATCAGGACGACACGATCAGGCATGGACGCTGGAGATTTCCCTGGCGTGGGCAAGTTTGGGACAACCATGTGTCCGCTCAGGGGCGCAGTTGGGATTGCAGGTGGTTCGCAATCGCGTCCAACAGCCCGCGGAATGCTCGCAATGGTCTCCAACGTTCGCAGGTAATCATGTGACCGAAAAGTTCGGAACACTCATTCTCGAATGAAACATCAATTCGAGTTCGTTGACACCTCTTCCAGACGCGCCATTGCTTCGGCATCAATTGCCCAGCCGGCGGCGCCGCTGTTCTCGCGAACGCGTTCCGGGGTGTCGGCTCCGGTCATGACCGCTGAGATTCCCGGCCGAGCCAGGCACCATGCCATCGCCACCTGCGCCGGTGTCCGGTCTCGGTCCCGGGCGATCTCGACAACGGCGTCGATGATCGCTCCGGCATGCGGTGTCATGACCTTGCTGAAGCTGTCGGACATGCGGTCCCACATCGTGCCCGGCGGCGGCGGTTCGCCGTAGCGGTAGCGGCCGGCGAGCAATCCCTTCGCAGTGGGGCCGTACACCGTCACTGCAATCTCTTGCTGCGTGCATAATGGAATCACCTCATCATCGAGGCGGCGATCCAGAAGGTTATAGCATACCTGATGGCAGACAAACGCTGCGCATTGCTGCAGCTTGCTGATCGCCAGTGCTTCTTCCAGCTGTTCAGCATCAAAGTTGCTGCACCCTGCGAACCGTACTTTCCCCTGCCGCACCAGCTCGTCCATAGCACCGAGGGTCTCGGCGATGGGTGTCTCAGCGTCCGGGAGGTGGCACAGATAAAAATCAACGTAATCCGTGCCCAACCGGGACAATGTCGCTTCGATACCGCGGCTGATCGTGGCGGTTGCCAGCCCTTCACGGCTGCGGTCGGCGTTGCGATCGGCCCCTACCTTCGAGGTAATTACAAACTTATCACGCCGGCCTTTTATCGCCTCACCCACAGCCGCCTCGGCGGCGCCGCCGTGGTACATGTTGGCGCAGTCAATGAAATTGATCCCCTGCTCGACCGCTTCATCGATCACGGTCCGGCAGCCGGCTGTCGTCAGGCCCGAGCGAAAACAGGTTCCCAGGCAGACGCGGGATACCTCCACACCGGTTGAGCCGATTGTTGTGTATGCCATCATGCCAGAACCCTGACGCCGAATTGTCGAGGCACGTGGTTCCCGTCGAAGCTCATCGAATGGTATCCAGGAAGGTCTGTAGCCTGATGATCTGTTCAGCAATCTTGTGCCGGGCAAGATCGTAGTCCGTCGCGCCCCAGCCGTTGCGATAGAGGTACTCGCCGCTGACCGTGGGCAGGCCGTCACGCTCGCCGCGTTCCTCCCACTCGGACTCAGCCGTGGCGTTCGGGATCTTGATGTGCGGGGCGTTGCTGAAATCAAAGCTGGCGATGATCGACTGCAGCGTCCCCTCAGATTCTTCGGCCGCCTTTTGAGCCGCCGCATTGCGCTCGTGGCTGCGGGCCTCCAGGATCAGACGCTCGAGCGTCACGATATAACGCAGATCGTCAATCCCTTCGCGGGCGCAGGCAGTATCGATCGCTGGCCCGCCGGCAAAGCCGGTCTTCGGATCCGGGCGGTGCCAGGCATGGAAACTTGCGTCGCCGCGATTGCCCCGGTACAGCTTCAGGTCGTTCTTGGGGGTGCTTAACCGCTCGTCAAAGCAATAGTAAAACGAACCCGTCACATCCTTGCCCCAGGTGCGGAAAAACCAGCCGTTCATGAAACGCCAGCTCATGGGCTGCACGCTGCCGGGCCAGAGCGCGTTGTAAATCCACAGGGTCTTGCCGTAATCGTTCGCCAGGTCCACGCAATCCTGCCACGGCGGCTGGCTTTGCGGCGTCTTGCCGGTGCTGTAGATCAGGGTGATGACATCCAGATGCGGCAGGCACGCCGGCCGCCACAGTTCCGTATTATGGGGATAGGCCAGGAAATGATTCTGTTCGGTCATGAAACCCGCTTGTCGTATCAGGCGCAGCCGTCGCGGAACATCGTAACGGCCCGTCCCATGGCTCACCGCCTCATCGAGCGGATTCAGAATCGGCACCGGCCAACCGCTGCGCTCACATTCACCTCTCAACTCTTGCAGGACGGCAAGATACAATTGGCTGAAACGCGCACTCCGCGGATCGGCATACGGCACCAGTTGACTGGCCACCCGACCGCTGAGCGAGATCACCGGCGGCGCCGGGAAGCCGGCGGTTTTGTACGCTGACATGGCCCGATCGAAGTTCGAGCCGAAAATTTCGACGCGCACCTTGCCGTTATCATCGAGCCGTACTTTCGGGAGCCTGTCCTCGTCCAGCAGGATGTGCACCGACGTCATGCCATAGGCCCGCATGGCGGCCATGCGGGCCTCGATCGACCACTCGGCCACCGGATTCCCGGTACGGAAGTAGTAGCCGATCGCGTAATCCGAAAGCTGCGCCAGGCGGATGGGCAAGACCTCTACCCGGACAGGCAAAGCTGCCTTGACCTGGCCGCCTGCGTAAACCGTCAGGTCCGTGCTGTAGGTGCCTGGCTCGGCAGTGTCCGGCACGTGAACGGTGATCCAGAACCAGGCGGACTGGCGGGCCTGCATGTCGACGTTCTCGTCGACAAACAGCCACCTGGGCATGTACATGAATTCGTTCCGCGGCGGCGGCCCTTTGTAAACGGCCCGCTCGGTTATCCGTTTATGCTGGCTGCTTGCCACATGGATTTGTATCTGCGAGGCCGGGATCTGCCGCGCCCCACCCGCCGTCTTCAGGTCGCCTACCCGCACGCTGACGTCATTAAGGTCGCGCAGGGCGTAGACAGCCAGCGTCATCGATTCGTATTCGCCCGGGGATGCTCGGCAGGCCAGCTTCTCGGCACGGTCGTCAGCGTGCGGAACGGAGTTGTCGAATACCAGCGAGAGGTAAGGCCTGCTGTAGAGCATGAAACCGCGCGCGTCCTCCTCGGCGGCGGGCTGCGGCGGCACGGCGGTGTCTGCGTAATAGCGCTGGGTCCAGCCGGAATGCTCAGGCGCGGCAGGCCGCCAATTCGGCGCTACGGGGCGCGACGCACCGTCGTGTTCCCGTTGTCCCATGGAGTCAGCGGCCGATACCATCGCAACGATCCCAGAGCAGACAGCGAGCCTGGCGAAATGCAAACATCCCATGTTCATCATAGTGGCAGGAGAACTCCTTCAGGCTCAATAGCAACCCGGTTTTGCTATTCACTCCAGGTGGTGCCGGCGTTTGCCCATTCATACGTGTACTTGCGCGTCGCGTAGTTCGGATAATCACCCGGCTCGGTCCCGCCGGCCCAAACGTCCGGAGTTTGAAGCCGCAGCACATGCCCCTCAACAGCGACCCTGTTCGAGTAAAGGTTGTCGTGATGCGGATTGTGGTACGGATCGGTTTCAAAAGCCGTGGACGTCACTATTCGCCAGGATACGCTTTCGGACTCCCACTGGTTCTCATCCAGCAACACCAGCATTTCCGGATGCCCGATCCGCGTCACACGCAATGACTTCTTAGGCGGGAAAGGCCCCGGAATATGCGACATCCAGTTTGGCATCATAACGAAACGATTGTAGCCATAACTCACGAAATCCCGGTTGTTCCTGATCTCGGCAGGGCAGCTGTAACTCTTGC
Source organism: Lentisphaeria bacterium (assembly GCA_003545375.1). GTDB lineage: Bacteria > Verrucomicrobiota > Lentisphaeria > JABSQK01 > CAJWLW01 > CAJWLW01. The sequence continues at coordinate 3,482 of DPYP01000245.1, read as the reverse complement.
TGTGGCGCGGAATCTGGGAGGACAAGTCCGCACCGGCCATATTTGTGTACAGGTAAACCTGGCCGCCCGGCGTCGGCGGGAAAAAGCCGTCATGGTCGTTGGTATACATCATAAAGCCGAGGTGCAGCTGCTTCAGGTTGTTCACGCACGCTATGTTCTGCGCCGTTGCCTTGGCCCGCGACAGCCCGGGAAGGAGCATAGATGCGAGTATGGCGATGATCGCAATCACAACCAGTAACTCAATCAGAGTGAAGCGTTTTTGGAAGGAATGCTTATGTCCCATGCTCGTTTCCGCAACTGTAACGTTTCGGTATTTACTGTCCGCTGTTCGCGGCCTGCATTTGCCCGATTGCCATCCTCCGGCCTCGGCCAGGCAGCGCACGCACCGCGGCAGTATTTGCTTACTGCTATGAGATACAAAAAGGTTACATGACCGTGCCTGAGTGTCAAGGTTGCCAGTCTAATAAACGAGAAACGCGGGAAGTGCCTCGCCGACGCGATCCGGCGGAAGTCGATGAGGAGAATCGGTTCGTCCTGGCCCGTTTCGAACGCGTCGGTTGGAAGGTCGCCACCTGATACTTCCTTGACGTGGCGAATATGAATCGCAATGGACTTTCCAACGAAATCGGACTCGCTCACCAGAGCTGTCGATCCAGGGTCCGGTATTGCACGGCCTCTGATATATGGTGGCTGGCGATCTGCTCGACAGGTTCGAGATCAGCCAGTGTGCGGGCGACGCGGAGGATGCGGTCGTAGGCACGGGCGCTGAGATTAAGGTCGCTGATCGCGGCTTTCAGAATCTGCCGGCCGGCGTCGTCCGGTTCGCAGAATTCCTGTATCTCGCGGGGTTGCATATTGGCGTTCCAACGGGTTCCCGATGCGGCGAAGCGGTCCTTTTGGATGCGGCGAGCTGCGAGGACGCGTTCGCGAATAACGGCAGACGATTCGCCGCGCGGCTTCGCCATCAGGTCATCGTCGGACAATGGCGCCACCTCGACGTGGATATCGATGCGATCGAGGAGCGGTCCCGAGATGCGTGAACGGTAACGCTGTACAATCGTCGGCGAGCATCGGCATTGCCGCTGGGTACTGCCATAGTGGCCGCAAGGGCAGGGGTTCATGGCTGCCACAAGCTGCACATTCGCGGGGAATGTAAACGAACCCGCCGCCCGTGCAATAGTCACGTCACCACTTTCGAGCGGCTGTCTCAGAACTTCCAGCACCGACCGCTTGAACTCCGGCAGCTCGTCGAGAAACAGGACCCCGTTGTGTGCCAGACTCACTTCGCCGGGTTTCGGAATTGTGTGTCCGCCCAGCAGACCCGCGTCGCTGATCGTATGGTGGGGGCTGCGGAATGGCCGTTGCACCACCAGGGGGCCACTGCCATTGAGCTTGCCGGCGATGCTGTGGATTTTGGTCGTTTCCAGCGCCTCATCCAGTTCCATGAGCGGCAGGATAGATGGAAGTCGTTGCGCAATAATGGTTTTCCCGGAACCAGGCGGCCCGATCAACAGCACGTTGTGGCCGCCGGCAGCGGCAACCTCCATTGTCCGCTTGACCATCTCCTGCCCCTTGATATCGGCCAGATCCAAAGTCGGATCGGAGTTGCCGCGGTAATAATCCTCGATCTCAACGGATGCTGCCTCGATAGACAGTTCACCGCGCAGGAAGCCGACTGCCTCGGCAAGGTTGTTGACGCCGATCACAGTCAGATTATCTACGATCGCAGCCTCGCAAGCGTTGGCGCGAGGCAGAATCAGGCTCTTTTTCCCTTCACTACGGGCATGCAGGGCGATTGGCAGTGCCCCCTGAATCGGGCGGACGTTGCCGTCAAGCGCCAATTCTCCGACAATCATTGATTCAGCCAGCAATGCCGCATCGAGCTCACTGATCGCGGCCATCATGCCCAGCGCAATCGGAAGGTCGAATGCCGCCCCTTGCTTTTTCACGTCGGCCGGGGCCAGGTTGATCGTCGTGTAACCCCAGGGATAACCGTAGCCGCAGGAGGAAAGGGCCGATTTGACGCGCTCACGACTTTCCCGCACAGCTGCGTCCGGGAGACCTACCATGGAGACGACAGGGTGTTCGCCGCCGGTCGTTGCGTTGACTTCGATTTCGACTGTAAACGCGTCAACGCCGAGAATAGACGCGCTGTAGGCTTTCGCGATCATTTAATTGCCTGGCAGGGAGGTGACGGCATGTGGCATGCATTTCACTAGGCTAAAACACTACATTAGATTAGATAATCGGCAAGTCAACTTCTGTTTGCTCATTTGGTCCACTTGCGATGTTTTTTCAGGCAGCAGGCCTGATCCCACGCCCGCGCCTCCTGTGGTTCGTGGTCCCGCTTGTAACCGAGGCGCTGGGCAAACCCGGTCCAGACGCCACTGCCTGAACGCCTGTGAGCCCGGTGCAACACCTTTCATGACAAACCAAGACTTTAATATAAATATTTCAATACGAGATACTTATATATTATATGGGGCTCGACCTGGGTTTTTACAGGCGTTTTCCCCGGCTGCACGGACATCCCACAGCCGAAATGATTTTTTTCACTGAGTTACGTGGAAACATGAGGCGTGCACGGTCAGATTAACAGCAAAATAGAATCAGTTCAAAGCTACCACAGACACTGTCTCGAAAGAGACATTTCCACTTTCCAGATCGGCTTGGGGGAGACCGTACGAAAATGACTAGGGAAGCGTACTTCGATCAGATCATTCCACGCCGTGAGCAGGTGGCGGAATTCATCAGGACCAGCGGCCCGAAGAACGACAGGGGTTGGACCTTCGACGCGGAGCTGGGCTGGGTTCACGTGGATGGCATCTCCCGGGGCGACGGCGTGCACGGCACCGACACCTTTTACTACGCCAACGCCGCTGACGGCCGAACCCTTGGCGCGTT
>DPYP01000245.1:0-172 GCA_003545375.1 Lentisphaeria bacterium | reverse complement strand
TCTCGGCGCGCCTGCAGGAACCGGTCCGTAACTACGGCGTCGGCGACTACAGTGTGTACCAGGCGTATCGCCGTATGCGCAAGGTGGCGGCAGCGGGCCAACACGACGCCGAGTATATCATCCTGAACATCTTTTGTGATGACCACGAACGCAATCTCGTTTCCTGGTGCGA
>DPYP01000308.1:456-12589 GCA_003545375.1 Lentisphaeria bacterium | reverse complement strand
GGCCCTTGCGGTTGTAGGTGATCCGCCCCTCTTCTCCTTCGGCCCACCAGACGGTGACCGGCTCGAGCAGATCCGGCAGGCGTTTTGCATGGCTCAGCAAGGTGTCGAGAAGCTCCTTGCCGACGGGCAGAAGATCGGCTTCGGGAACCTCGTCGATACATGTCCTGTAAATCGGAACCTCATTGCTGGCGATGATCGTGGCGCTGTGATTGTGTGACCACAGGGTCAGGACATTCGCGATCGGGATATCCAATGCCGCAGCAAGCTCCCGGCGGAAGAGGTTGCTTACATTGAGTCCCTGCAAACCGATGTCGGTGGCCACTAAGCACACCCGCAGCTTACCGTCCTGCAGCAGGGTCACGGTCGTTTTCAGCGGCCCCAGGACCTCGCCGATCACCACGCCGGTGCCGCTGTACGTCGGGCCGCCGCTCTCCGGGGTGATCCCGAATCGAAGCGACGCCGCGCGCAGGGCGGGAGAACATGTCGGTTCCTGATCGGCGATTGCAGCCGTTTTTCGCGTCATGAAAGCGTCGGGGTCATGCGGGGGATATTCTGGGCATGGGCAATGGGGCCTTGGCCATTTCCCCGTGGAGAAACTTCAAGAGAAGATCCCGCTTGAGATCCTGATGCTGCGGATTGTCCCACAGGTTCTCATATTCACCGGGATCTTTCTCCAGGTCATAGATCTCGCCGTACTCGCGATTGTAGTGAACCGTCATCTTGTAACGCTGATTGATATACGTACGCATGTTCATCGTCGTGGGCTGGTGCTGATTCTCAACGATGACATGGTTGCGGATCGTGTCCGTCTCTCCCGTCCACACGTCCTTCTGGTCGACTCCCGCCATGGTTCGCGGCACGGGTATGCCGGCAATGCTCAGGAAGGTCTGCGGCAGATCAACCGTGGACTGCAGTGAATCGGACACAACGCCTTCGGGTATGGTCCCGGGCATGCTGACCACGAGCGGGACGCGGAGGACGTCCTCGTAATGATGGATCGCCTTGGAAATCAACCCGTGCTGCCCCCAGAAGTCGCCGTGATCCGTTGTGAAACAGACAAGCGTCTCTTCCGCCATTCCCAGTTCCTCGAGTTTGTCGAGGATTTTGCCGATGTACGTATCCAGCATGGTCACCATGCCATACATGGTCGCAATGGCTTTGGCCTTCACCTCACGCGACCGCAAATGGGAAAGTGAACCATGCACCACGTTGCCGTCCGGTTCCTCAAAATCACTGAAATCCGGGTTGGGCTCCTGTGACCGCTTGAAGTAAGGCGGCTTGTCGTCAAACTCGCCCTCGCGATGCTCCGGCACGGTAACCTCGGCCGGGTCGTACATGCTGGCATAGGGTTCCGGCACCATGTACCTGGGATGCGGGTCAAAGAAACTGGCCCACAGGAAAAAATTGTCGCCGTTCCTGTCGAACGCCTCCATCATTGCGTTAGTCCGTTCGGCGATCCAGGTGTTGTAATGCAGGTCTTCCGGGATATCCCAGACGCCTTGGTCCGGGGCCAGGGGCTGGCGGTTTGAACGTGGGAACCCCTCGATTTCCTCCTGCATGAATTCCGCCGGTGTAGGCAGGAAATACTGGCGCCAGTCCTTACAGCCCTTCTCTTCCATCCACAGCGCGTAATGCTGGCCGACAACCCACTCGTCGGTGTGATTACGTGTCAACTCGACGTGTTCAAACCCGTAGAACGGTCCGTTGAACTTCCGCCAGAAGTCCAGGTCGTGCAGCATCGGAAAGGATTCAAGCGATGGGTATTCGGCGGTGGATCGGGTCGGTTGAAAATGGGCTTTGCCAATCAGTGCCGTGCGGTAGTCATGCTGCTGAAACACGTCGCCGACGGTCGGGACGTCCTCCATCAGTTTTGTGCCCAGCGCGTACGCACCGTGCTGGCTTGGGTACAATCCGGTAAGCCAGCTTGCCCGGGCCGGCGTACAGGTGGGGTTGACTGTATAGGCACGGTGGAACGTTGTTCCCCGCGCCACCAGCCTGTCCAGGTTGGGCGTCTTCACCTCGGGATTCAGGTAGCCCATCGCAGACCAGTGTTGCTGATCGGTGCTGATGAACAATACGTTGCGACCGGGTTTGCTCATCGTTTCTGTCCCCCGCGAATCACCGCGGTCACCTGCCGGTGCCAGTCGGCATCGGCCCACATGCCGGGGAAATTGGGCATGCAGAAGTTCGACGTGCAGTTGATCGCGTACCCGTGCTTCGCCCCGAGCGCCGCGACGATTTCCGCTGACTCCCTCACCCAGTCCCAGTCAAGTGCGGCGTGTTCTGTCCACATGATCGGCCCCCAGCCCTCGGTGTTCGCCAACGGCAGCTTCCACTTGCCGGCGACCGCGGCCATCTCCTCCATCTTGCCATCGAGCCAATCGGCATAAGCGTCCCGGTTCGCCGCCCACTTGGCGATCATCTTTTGACAGCTCTCGGCCCAGTGGGTGTCCTCACGACGCCGATGGATATGCTCGAAGTAGCCGGTGTCGTCGGTGAACTCATTGTACTGCACGATCCAGCAATGGACATCGAGCAGGTCGAAGTTGCTGTAGTCCATGTCCATCTCTTCCTTGCCCCAGTAGTTCTGCGTCTGGCTGGTGCAGAAATCTAGTGCCGGCCACTTCGCTTTCAACTCGCCGAGTACGTCGCTGATGAATGTCCGGTAGAACGCCTTCTGCTCCGGGCTGTAGCGGCACGATGAATCAAGCTCCGGGCGCCCGAGCGCGCCGAGCGCGCGCAACTCCTTGCGCAGCCATTCCATGCCGTGCCAAAGCGGGTATTCGTTGAGCATGTCGACAAAGATGACCGGTCCCAGGCAATCGTTGTCCGCCAGCATAGTCAAAGTCTCGTCCCAGATCCCGACCAGGCCGGCAACACCTTCCACCTGCTCGCAGCGCCCCGGTTCCGCATCATGCATCCAGGACGAAAGGGCAACGTAGATACCGCGGTCCCGGCACTTCGACACGAACTCGACAAGCGCCTCACGGTGATTGATGTCGATCGGCTGTTGATTGCGCCAGATCGGCCACGGGTATTCCGAAAGATACGCCGGCACGTGAAAGACGTCGACGCTCCTGCCGTCCCGGTCGCGCGCAACCAGGTGCGGGAAGGCATCGATGCGGACGGCGTTGTAGCCGCGCTCCTCGAGCTCGTCCAGGGCACGGTCCCAGTCTTCAAAGCCGCCTCCCGGGTAGCGCCGCCAGAGCCACGAGACATACCACATGGCGATCGCCACCGGCTGTTCGATATTTTTCAGGGCTGGCATGTCAGGCCTCCAGTCTGACGACACTGTTCGTTTTATCCGATTCGTAGGCCGCGAAAACAACCGCGATGTCGTCGCGGGCGATGCTGCCCGGCACATGCGGCGCTTTCTCTCCCCGCACCGCCCGCACGAAGTCCTGCACGGACGCGTGGTATACGTCGTAATCGGGATAATCGTCCGGCACCAGCCACGGCGTGCCGTGCCGCACCATGTCCTTGAGCATGTTCTGCGGAATCGGCATCCGCCAGAGATCCTCGAGCCATGCCTTGCCGGCGAGAAACTCGCTCGGCACGATGGACCCCGAATAAGCGGGGTTCTTCCGGCTGGTGATCTTCAGGGCACCGGCCTCGTAACAGCCGTGCGCCTCAACCCTGTACATGGGGTCCTCGACAATTGAGCCTTCGGTACCGTAGACCGCGAACAGCGGCACTTCCCGGCAGGTGACGCCGAGGATGTTCCAGCTCTGGATGTAGTTCGTGACGATGCCGTTCTTGTGAGTGGCCACCACGATCGCCGTCTCGTCGCCCTGCCAATACTTCTGCGGGTTCATGCACCGCCCATACACCGTCTCCACCGGTCCGCCGAGATAGTTCATGACCGCAGTCAGGTGCACACCGCGATCGAACAGCACGCCGCCGGCGTTCCCCTCCAGCTGCCGCCGCCAGTCGCATCCCGGATAGATCGACGTGATCTCGGCCATCCAGAACCAGTCGTTGATGACAATCATGAAAGGCCGGCCGATATCGCCCGCATCCATGACCTGCTTTGCCTTCAGCACCGCCGGTTCAAAACGGAAGTTCTCGGAAACCGACAGGATTCTGTCCGCCTCGGCAGCGGCCGCGATCATCCGGTCCGCTTCTTCCAGGGTGTTGGCCATCGGCTTCTCGAGCAGGACGTGCTTGCCGCCGGCCAGTGCCCTGAGGCAGAAATCCAGGTGCACCTCGTGACTGACACAGATGTCCACCGCATCGATGTCGTCCCGCTCGAAGACCTCGTCGACGCTGTCCACAATCTCGCTCACCTCATGTACCCGGGCGAATTCCTCCGCCTTGGAACGGGTGCGGTTGCAAACCTTGATGTCAACGTCGTCGAGCTTGCTCAAGCCGGAGGCGTGGACGTGTGAAATACCGCCGGTCCCCAGTATACAGACTGTGGTGGTGTTCTTGTTCGACATGTGCTTCCTGGCTCCCTGGCGCCCGCAACGGCCGGCTCACCGCAATGTACTGCCGGCGCCCTGTCGATCAAGAGACCCCCGGGCCGCATTGTTTTTCGAACCCATGCCGACTGGCATCGGCCGGATCGGTCGTTACCGTAAGGCGACTTCACCACACCGACACGCACTGGGAGACTCACGGCAATGAGCAAACCGCTGACGAAAATACTTTTCAACGACGACGCCGGATATCCGGTCGGGGCCCAGCTGCACAAGGACGGGCCGGACGCCTTCCTCGCGTCCAGGTTCGGGCTGTGTGCGGGCACGCAGGTGGACAGCTACCTGTGGTGCGTGCCAGGTACCGGGGACGCACGTGCCGAGCGCAACTTTTCCGACGCCGGCGCGGATCCGGGCACCGTCATCGTCGACGCCTGCCGGAAGGAGGGGATGGAGGTTTTCGGGTCGCTGCGGATGAATGACACCCATGATTCCGGCATGTTAATGGACGACCCCCTGAAGCTGGCGCATCCGGAGTACTTGATCGGCGAACGGGAGGGGCTCACCTTTGGCTCGATCATGCGCGGCATGTGGTCCGGGTTCAACTACGCGCTGCCCGAGGTGCAGGAATTCGTCTTCAATCTGATTCGCGATGAGTGTGAGCGCTACAACTTCGACGGGTTCGAGCTGGACTTCTCGAGACACTCGCTCTTTTTCAAGCTCGGCGAGGAGGCAGAGAACCTGGACTCGATGACCGGGTTCATTTCCCGGATCCGTGAGATGCTGGACGACATCGGCCAGCGGCGGGGCCAGCCCTATCGCCTATCCGCCCACCTCCCAGAGACACCGGTGCTGGCCCGGCGAATCGGACTGGACATGGCAGCCTGGGTGGAGAAGGGACTGCTCGATTTCGTGGTTGCCGGCTGGGGCTACAACCCCTACACGGCAGCCATCGAGGATGCCGTCGAACTGTGCCACGGACACGATGTCCCTGTCTACGCCTGCATCAACTGCTCGACCGTGGCAGACATAAGCGGCAGCTACGCCGAGCGCCTGCGCGGGATGGCCACCAACATGCTGAAGAAAGGGGCCGACGGCATCTACCTCTTCAACTTCTTCGTCCCCATGGACCTGAACAAGGCCGAGGCCCAGGACGTCTTTGGCACACTGGACGAGCTCGGCAGCCCCGAGACCTTGCGAGGCAAAGACAAGATATTCATGTACGGGCCCCTCGTCACCTGGCCGTACATGCTCTACAGCAGCACCGTGACGCCGGTCTTCCCGCTCTCCCTATCCCATGGCGGGCCCATCGAGCTCTTCGTCGGTGACGAGCTGGAAGCAGAGGCCCGGCAGGGCGCCATCAAGGAAATCCGCCTGACGGCAAGAGTGTCCGACATCGGCAAGGACGAGGGGGTTAGGCTTATCGTCAACGGGACGCTGGTCGAGGAGTCCGGCAGAAGTATGCTCAACGAGCCTTTCCTTGTCCCGCCCAGCCTGCATCCCGCCATGACCAAGCCTCCCGGCTACGACGAATACACGCCGGCCTACGCCATCGAGTTTCTCATTGACGCCCCGCCCATCACTGCCGGAACGAACAGCGTCGAGTTCCTGCCCGGTCGGGATTGTCACGGTTGGTGGAAGACCCGGGTCCAGGAGATCCGGCTCGAGGTCAACTACCACTGAAACAATGAGGTAAAGCCTTCTCGATGAGCGGTCAATCTTGACCGCGTCACGATCGTACCGTAGCGATTTCGCGTGTATGGTTCTGGTCGTTGCGACCTCATCGCCGCCCCTGACACCATACCGGACACTCGACATGACATCCCACTTCCAGGAACTCGACGAGCTGGGCTATACCATCCTCGAGAACGCCTTGACCGCGGAACAGGTTGAAGACGCAGTAACCACGCTCAGGGAGGTTTACGAACGGGACAAGGGCCATGTCTCCGACCACGAGCCGATGACCCAGCGGGTCTTCAACCTGACGGCGCGCGCCGAGGTTTTTCGGCAGATGATACAGCTCCCGGAAGTCGTCGCCTGCATGTCCTACTTGCTTGGTGACGACTACACTCTTTGCGACATGGGCGCCCGTTCCGCCATGCCCGGCCTGGGTGCCCAGGGACTGCACCGGGACGGTGCCGATTTCATACCGAACCCGCCGTACGACGTCCACAAAATCCTGCCGCTGCACACCCAGTCGATGATCGCGCTGTCAGACTTCACCCTTGAAAATGGTGCGACCCGTTACGTCCCGGGTTCACACCTGATGGACATCCATCCCGACGATATCCCGCCCGAGGACGAGAAACGGCTTATTTGTCCGGCCGGGACCATCCTTATCTATGACGCCCGGCTGTACCACGCCGGCGGTGCCAACACATCCGACAAGATCCGTTATGCGGTCCAGGGCTTCTGCTGTCGCAAGAACATAAAACCTTTCTGCGACCACACCCGCTCCATCCCTCCGGACATCGTCGAGGCCGCCTCCCCGCTGCTTCGCCGGCTATGGGGTTTCGAGTTTCAATCCGCCTGGGAGGAAGCCGAGAGCGACTTCCGGATCATCGAGGCCACCGGCGCCAAGGCCGTTTTTGACTTTTGAGCTGACCCTCGGGCAAAAACCAAAGACGCTGCTACTTCGACCACAAAGCGATTGAACACGACCAAAAGAGTGGCATCCACCTCCCGAAGCCCTGCCTATTGAACAAGTGGCAGCCTCAGGGCAATGGGTGTACCAATGACTATGCTTGCCTGTATCTCGACCGGTGCGGCCATATCCCTCCACGCTCTTATATGGTCGCCTTCTCTTCCTTGAATCGGTAAGTTGCCCAAGAATAGCCAGGAGATCATGCTGACACTCGAGCAACTCAAACACTTCGCTCAACACGGTTGGCTTATCCGGGAAAAGGTGTTCGACGACGAGTGCATGGATGAGTGCCGGCAGGCAATGGATGAAACAGCCGCCACCCAGCCCGCCATGAAAGCTGATGATGATGAACAGACCTTCATGATGGGCATTATCAACCACCACCAGCTCTTTCGAGACTGTTTCCTCAACCCGACGCTGCTTGAGGAATCACGGCAGCTCATGGGAACAGACCTGAGGCACCGCGCCACATGGATGATCATAAAGAAGCCGCACCCTGACCGGCATCAGGATTGCAGCGAGCTCCTCGATCCAGCCAATCTCTCCTGGCATCGCGACATGAGACCCAAATGGGGAACTTTCCCCGACGACAATGACCCGGAGCTGATAAACTGCATTCTGATCAATTGCATGGTTGCAGCCACCGATATCGGCCCGGATGATGGTGGTACCATGGCGCTGGACGGATCCCACAAAGTGGAGGGGGACCCAAAGACGGTCATGCAGGAATGTTCGGTTGTTCAGTTTGAAGCGCCGCGGGGAAGTGTGATCTATTTTTCTGAAACATTAATGCACAGTGCGGTCCCCATACTGAGCGATACAACCCGTTACGTCATGTTTTACGCCTTTGTTCCCCCATGGTTCGAAGTTTGGCAGCATTGCAAGGTGCCGCCGGAGATCGTGGAGTCCTACGAAGACGAGCCGCTGCGCGATATTATCGGGGGCTACGACAAGTGGGGGTACAACGGGCAATTCCCGACTACTGGGGATAGTGATTGAGTATGGCTGCATTGGCGGGTCATTACCTTGCTGGGATAACCGTGACGGAAATGCATAGATACTTGGACATCGAGACATAGGGATGAGCATGGAGACATGCGCAGAGGCGTCCGGAGCGTCTCAGGGAAGCCATCAAATTTAATATGGCCCCTGGAGGATCCGGATAGTCGGCGCAATATGCTGCAGATGCGGGGACCGGTTGCGCCGAAACTGGCGGCGGTGTACCGCGATACGACCGCGCTCGTTCTGATGGAGACCTACTTTGACCTCAACGACGCATGGATGATCGCGTTTCAGCTTCAGGCGGCGCGGCTAAACCGCATTCTGGGAAAGAGCGTGGTGGCCCTGGGCCTGGGCAAGGAGAGCAAGGACAAGGGCGACTACCCGTGGACGCGGACACCGGAAGAGCTGGAGCAGCAGATCCGTCTGATCCGGTTCGTCGCGCCGGAGTCGCCCGGTGTGGCGTTTTTCGGAAAGTGGAAGCTCAAGGAAACCAACTGTCCATTGACGGATGAGCAGCTGGACGAGATCTGCGGCCGGTTCCTGGAGATTCCCACCGACGGCAGTGGCCTCACCCCTGAGCTGCTCAAGCTGGGCAGGATCTTCAGCAGGAACTACGAGGAACCTGCCATCTTCTGCTCGTCGGCCTTCGTCCTGCCCTATTTCCACTCCGGCCAGGACGGGGGCGCCTGGGGCAGCATACATCAGCCTCCGGTCGCCCGCGTGCTCATGATGAATCTGGGCAAGAAGGATGCGAGCGGCGTCAAGGTGCAGCTGCGCGACCGGAAAAAGGGCGTCTGGGCCACCGGCCCCGTGGACATCCCGGCTCGGTCCGTGGTTGTGGCCCTGCTGCCCATCGGGGAAGGCAAAGGTTTCTGGGGCTGGGGTGGGACTTCCATCATGGAGGTCGATGCGCCGGGATGTGAGGTGTTCAGCTTCCTGGACTCCCGGCACCACGGGAAATAGTTTCCTTGGAAAGACAGGTAATTTTTGAGCAGTAGAGCGCGCTCGATTTCGTAGTGGATTCGGATAAGTCCGGACCGGCGGTCAGTCCTTATGCGCCAGATACCGGTGTCTTTCTGCTTCAATTTGTGCCTTGTCCCAGGCCAGGCATCCTGCCATCCAGCCGGCGACTCGCTCGGCAATCTCCATATTGTTGGGATGGTAATAGTGCCAGTGCGTCCGGCGTATCATGACGTCATCGAGATGTACCGCCCACTCATGACGGCAATAAAACTCGACCGCCGCCCGCGATACCGCCGGCGGCACAATCGAGCTGAATCCTTTGGCAGTCTCGGCGGCCGTTAGCAACGGGATTTCCGAACTTGTGGGTTTTACCTTGTCCTTTCCGAGATAGCCCAGCAGCATGTCCACAACCTCTTCGGCCATCAACCGGTGAGTCGTGAGTTTGCCGCCGGCAACATCGCACCAACCAGGCTGACCCATACGGATCAAATGCGATCGGGAGACGTCGGACGGACTGCCCTTGTCGGCGACCAGCGGGCGCACACCGGCCCAGGTGCTGATCACGTCGTCGCGAGTGAGCGCGGCGGCCGGAAAGAATGCATTGGTAACCTGCTGGATGTAGTCGATGTCGTCCACTTCCGTGGCGACCTGCGCCGGATCCCCATGGTAATTCGTATCGGTGGTTCCGACATAGACTCGCTCGCCCCAGGGAATCGCGTAGACCACCCGCGGCCCCTCGGTCATCATCACTGCTTCCGACACGTTCAGCCGCCGGCGATCGATCACGATGTGGACACCCTTGGTCTTGCGCAACGAGATTGAACTGTGCGGCAACGCCTCAGACCAGGGGCCAGTTGCATTGATCACGCAGCGGGTGTCGACCGCATGTTCCGCACCCGCCTCCCGATCGACAATCCGGCATGCCCATCGGCTGCCGTTGCGTCGGCTGTCCGTGAGCGCCGTGTAGCTGGCGATTGCCGCCCCATAGTGGACGGCGGATCGAAGGGTGTCGAGGACCAGCCGCGCATCATTCGTTGCGCCATCGAAGTAGCGTACAGCGCCGGTAAGACCGGCGCTGCGAATCCCCGGTACCGCCGCTTCGGCGGCGGCAGGATGCATCGCCGACGAGGTGCCAAGATTGCGTCCGTTACACAGCAGGTCGTAACACTTGACGCCGATCCGCAGTTTCCAGTGCGGCCATTTCGTCTTTTGATACGTTGGAAAGACAAAGGGTAGCGGTTCGGCAAGGTGTGCTGCGATCCGCTGCATCACGCGCTTCTCCCTGCTTGACTGTCGCACGAGCCGAATATTTCCCTGCGCAAGGTAACGAATACCACCGTGCAGCAAGCGACTGGAGCGACCGCTCGTTCCCGAGGCGAAGTCGTTCTGTTCGACGAGGCCGGTTCGCAGTCCGCGCATCGCCGCACTGCGCGCAATACCCGCACCAACGATACCGCCGCCGACAATGAGCACGTCAAGCACGTCGTCGGTAAGGCGGCCGAGCGATTCCGTTTTGGGGGGAGGCACGTCCATTTCCATCATCATAGCGAGTGATTACAAGAATTGTTTATCTTCCGTTCTCGAAAGGATACTCCGGCCAATCCCCCTCATCAAGCAGTTCGGCAGCGCTGACCGCTTGGCACAGCATAAACAAAAGAGCTTCGTAAAAGAACAGGTAATTTATACGCCCGCCGCGCAAGCGAGGACCACGCGGGTAGAATTGCCAACGCAGTCTCGGTTTCCGACTCGTTTGGCAGCGTCTTGCGCGTTCGCGGGTTAACGTTCGCTCACCTCGCTTGCGCGTCGGGCTAGTGTTGGTGAATAATCCGGGTTAAAAGTGCGCTTGCCGAATAAAAACTGCCCGAGGAAGAAATGAACATGACAGCGTCAGTCGCGGGTCGTGATCGATGCCCAGCAGCGAGCACCTACTGAATGCTGAGCCCTCCATCGATCATCAGGGAGTGGCCGTTGACATAGGACGCCGCGTCCGAACAGAGCCAGAGCACGGCGTTAGCGACTTCTTCGGGTTGCGTGATGCGTTGGGTGGGATATTGCGCCGTCAGTTCCGCAGCCAGCTGTGTGTCCCCTTTCGTGTAGCGGTGCAGCATGGGTGTGTCGACGATGGCGGGACAGACCGCGTTGACACGAATTGACGATGAAGCATATTCCAGTGCGGCCGTTTTTGTGAGCCCCAAGACACCGTGCTTGCTGGCCACGTAGGACGCCATGTTGGGCTGTCCCAAGACTCCCACCACCGAAGAACTGTTGACGATCGCTCCGCCGCCCTGCCGCATCATCGCGGCGATTTCGTATTTCATGCAGAGCCAAATGCCCTTGAGATTGATCGATATCACTCGATCCCAATCGTCTTCCTGGGCCTCGCCGATGGTGGCCATCTCACATTCGACGCCCGCATTGTTGAAGGCCGCGTCGAGGCGACCGTAACGGGTAAGGGCTTCCTCGACCATGGCCTCGACGTCCGTGGCCGACGAGACATCACAACGCACGAAGTGCGCCGTACCTCCCGACTGCTCGATCAGGCGCGTTGTCTGTTGTCCCTCGTCGGTGGCCACGTCGGCGACGACGACCTTGACGCCGTCCGCCGCGAATCGCTGGGCGGTCGCTCGCCCGATTCCAGCCGCCGCACCGGTGACCAAGGCTACTTTGCCGTCTATTTCGCTGTTCATTTCTGCTCCTTAGAGTCAGACTCAATTTAACGGGATTGCAGGAGGTCTAAATCGTTACGACTTCAAGAGTTGGGGATTCACTGATAGGAATTTTGTTTCTTGGCGATGGCAAACGGTAACCGTCCCGGGCGGACTGTACAAGAAGCAGGCGGGTGGGACCTCCATACTTGTCATGCTAACGTCCGCCATCTGCCGTGGCGTCAGCCGTCGGCAGCATGGCGTGGTTGGGACTTCTCTTCATCGGGATCGAAATCGCTATCGCCCCAGAACGGCGCGAAGGCCTCGATAAAGCGGCCGAAGAACTGCTGCGCGAACGGATCGAGGTCATCGAGATACCCGGCAGCCGCGCACCAGGGCTGGTCCGAGAAGTAGTCCTCGCGGGCATACCCACGGGTGGTATAGGTCAGCATCAGCGTGCGCCG
>DPYP01000308.1:0-129 GCA_003545375.1 Lentisphaeria bacterium | reverse complement strand
AGTTTGTTCGTGTGATAGCGACCGCGATGCAGGCCGTACGGGTGGAACGCCAAGACGTCTCCCGGCTCCTGCCGCATGCGTGCCGCGCCGGGCATGTCGTCCGAGAGATTGTGCGCCTGTTCGTCCGCC
>DPYP01000157.1:0-4212 GCA_003545375.1 Lentisphaeria bacterium | reverse complement strand
GACTGGAACATCTGGGTGTCGAAGGCCGATTTCCTGCTGCTGGTCAAGGACGGCGACCGGGTCATCAAAGCCTACGACATCGGCGTTGGCGCCCAGAACCGGACACCAGTCGGCACCTTCCACATCAATGTAAAACAGTCCGACCCGGCATGGGACAAGCCCGGCTACGGCAAAATTCCGGCCGGCCACCCGGACAATGTTCTCGGCACCCGCTGGATGGGCCTCAAGCCTATCGACGAAACGCCGAAAACGCTGAAGGGCTACGGCATCCATGGGACGACGGCGCCCGACACCATCGGAACCGCCGCCAGCCAGGGCTGTGTCCGTATGCTGAACGCGGACGTTGAAGAACTGTGCAAGATCGTACCGTACCGCACCCCGGTTGTAATCGAAGACTGAAAGCGTAGCGTACGATTTCCGGCTAAGCACCAACCTTAGAAAACACCAAGAGCCCTTCCATGTCGAGACGTCACGTCCTCGATTTCGAACGCCCTATCTACGAGCTCGAGCAGAAAGTCGACGAGCTCGAACGCTTCGGCCGGCTCAACGATGTCGACGTCGCCGAGGGCCTCGAGCGCCTGCAGGAACAGATCGGTGTCGCCAAGGAAGAGATCTACCAGCACCTTTCACCATGGCAGCATGTCCAGCTGGCGCGCCATATCGAGCGACCATACACCCTCGATTATATCGAGCGCATCTGCACCGACTTCCTCGAACTCAGCGGTGACCGGCATTTCTCCAACGACGAGGCGCTGGTTGGCGGTTTTGCCAGAATCGATGGCCACCGCGTCATGATCCTCGGCCAGCAGAAAGGCCGCAACCCCGAGGAACGCCAGCGCCGGCACCACGGCTCGATGCTCCCGGAAGGGTATCGCAAGGCCATGCGTCTGATGAAACTGGCCGACAAGGCCGGACTGCCGGTCATCAGTCTCATCGATACCCAGGGCGCTTTTCCCGGTATCGATTCCGAAGAGCGACACATCGGTGAAGCGATCGCCGTGAACCTGCGCGAAATGTTCACCCTCTCTATACCCGTCATCGTCATCGTCATCGGCGAAGGCGGCAGCGGCGGTGCCCTCGGCATCGGGGTCGGCAATCGTGTGTTGTTGATGGAGAATGCCTATTACTCCGTCATCACGCCTGAAGGCTGCGCCGCGATCCTGTGGAAAGACGCCAACGCCAAAGAGAAGGCCGCTGAAGCGCTCAAGCTCACCAGCCACGACCTGCTCGAGCTCGAGCTGATTGACGGCATCATTCCCGAGCCCCAAGGCGGCGCCAACCAGGACTACGATGCCGCAGCGACGGCCATCAAGACAGCAATATTGGAACAATTGCAACAGCTCGACGGCAACTCTGGCGACGAGCTCCGGGCCGAACGCTACGAAAAATTCCGCCGCCTCGGGACGGTCGCCGAGTAGGCAGTAAGGCCCTGCCGCCATGAACCCGTATCTCCTCTTCGTTCTGATCGTCCTCGTTCTGGGCTGGCTCATTGAACTCCTTATTGAAGGACTGGAGCACCGGCACCGGCAGGACGAGCCGCCCGTCGCCATGCGCGATTACATGGACGCGGATAAATTCCGCATCTCGCAGGCGTATCAGGACGAACATCGCCGCCTCGGACTCATTCGCCACACCGTCATCACCGCGGTCACCATCGGCTTTATTGTCGCGGGCGGCTTCGAATTGTTCGACCGCCTGGCGCACCGCGTCGGCAACACCGGCGAATACGTCACCGGCATCATCTTTGTGGCGCTTTGGGTAATCTTTATGTTCGTTGTCGCCGAGCCCTTCCGCCTCTATACCACTTTCCGGATCGAGTCGCGCTACGAATTCAACCGTACCACGCTCAAGACCTACCTCCTCGATCTGGTCAAGGGTGCTGCAATCTCCGCGATCGTAGGGCTGCCGATATTTGTGGCGATCGTCTGGTTCTTCGAAACAACCGGCGCCGGCGCCTGGATCTGGTGCTGGCTGTTCGTGGTGCTGGTGCAGATACTCCTGATGGCGATCGTGCCGACGTTGATCATGCCGCTGTTCAACAAGTTCACGCCGCTGGCGCCAGGCGAGCTGCGCACCGCCATCGAGACATACACCGCCGCCCAGCAGTTCATGATCAGCGACATCTACACCATGGACGGCTCGAAACGCTCGTCGAAATCGAACGCCTTTTTCGTCGGCATCGGCAAGTCCCGCCGAATTGTGCTGTACGACACCCTGATCACACAGCAGACCGTGCCCGAGTTGCTGGCAATCGTGGCGCATGAGATGGGACACTGTAAACAACGGCACATTCTGAAAGGGCTGGCGCTGGCGATCGTTTCGACCGGCCTGACGTTCTGGGTCATGTCACTGTTCATCCGCAACGCCGACCTGTTTGACGCCTTCGGCATGACATACGTGTCGACATACGCCAGTCTGGTGTTCGTCGGATTCCTCTATACACCCATGGCCTTTTTCATCGGCATTGCGGGAAACTGCCTGTCCCGTCGCTGGGAGTTCCAGGCAGATGCCTATGCCGCCGCGACGACCAGCACGGCATCAATGGCGACGGCGCTCAAAAAGCTGTATTGCGAAAACTACGCCAACCTCACACCGCACCCGATCAAAGTGTTCCTCGAATACTCCCACCCGCCGGTGCTCGACCGCGTGGCGGCACTGGAAGATGGTGGTTGAGCACCGCTGAAAAGTTCTGTTTGTCGAACGGCCGTCCTCACCCCGCGCCGTCGACCAGTACCTCGTTGATCGACTTTGCCAGACCTGCGCCGCTATAGACGAAGCCAGTGTACACCTGCACCAACGCAGCGCCGGCTTCTAACTTCTCGATTGCGTCCGCCGGCGAATGAATGCCGCCGACACCAATAACCGGCAGCCGGCCAGCCAATCGTTCCGCCAGATAACGGATGACTTCCGTCGACCTCTGACGCAACGGAACACCGCTGACACCACCGTCGCCGATCTCATCAACCGTCGATTGCGGAGTCCGTAGATTTTCTCTCGATACCGTCGTATTCGTGGCGATCAAACCGGCGAGCTTGGTAGCCAGCGCAGTCTCGACAATGTCATCGAGCTGGGTGTCAGTCAGGTCCGGTGCAATCTTGAGCAGGACCGGTTTCGGCACCGGCTTCTGCCGGTTCAATGCCTGCACGCGATTGAGCAGCGCCGTCAACGGTTCTTTCCCCTGCAACTCGCGCAGCCCCGGCGTGTTGGGTGAACTGACGTTGATCGTGAAAAAATCGACATGGTCATACAAAGCATTGAAGCAGATCTCGTAGTCTTCCGCCGCCCGGTCGTTCGGGGTCACTTTGTTCCTGCCGATGTTGCCCCCGACGATCAGTCCGGACGGCCGCGACCGCAACCGCTGCACCACCGCATCAACGCCGTGATTGTTGAAGCCCATGCGATTGATCAACGCGTCGTCCGAGGGCAGCCGGAACAGGCGTGGCCGCGGATTGCCTGGCTGCGCTTTCGGTGTGACCGTGCCGATCTCGACAAAGCCGAAACCGAAGGCGTCGAGCTGGTGCAGGAACTCGGCATTCTTGTCGAAACCCGCCGCGAGTCCCACGGGATTCGGGAATTCGAGGCCGAAAAGCGTGCGGCGCAGAGACAGGTCGTTGCAACGATGCCGCGACCGTATGTAGGCTTTGATCCCCGGTATCAGGAACAACAAACGCAGCGTGCCAAAGACAAAGTGGTGCGCCGTCTCCGGCGCCATCAAAAACAGGAACGGCTTGGCAATTTTATAGAGCATCGGCAAGTTCGGCAGAGGCTACACGTGCGGACTCCGCAAATACCGCGGCGCCAACGAAGATAGCGGCGTCGGCCGCATAGAAATTCGGCGCGTGCCCGGGGATGAATTCACCGCCGGTCTCGCGCGCGCCGACACGCATGAAACAACCATCCATGCGCTCGAGGTAACAGCCGAAATCTTCGCTCGCCATGTTGGCATAGCCCAAGGGCACGATACCCGCCTCGCCAAGCACCGAGGTCGCCGCGGTGTGCGCCCATTTGGCACCCTGGTCACTGTTGATTACCGGCGGTGCGCCCGCCTTCAGCCGAAACTCCGCGGTCAGTCCATGAGCTGACGCAGTGCCGTGGGTCAGGCGTTCGAGCTCTTCATGAATCTGCTCGCGCACAGCCGTGATCTGCGTCCGGATGGTACCGCTGATGGCCGCACGCTCGGGAATGATGTTGGGCGCGGTGCCGGCACTGATC
>DPYP01000402.1:2077-5209 GCA_003545375.1 Lentisphaeria bacterium | reverse complement strand
GCATTGTGCCGTGCAGCATTTCGACATCGGTACCGCAGAGCCCGACGCGGTGGGTGCGGATAAGGACTTCATCAGGTGTGGGCTCTGGACGATCGACTTCGAGATAGACACCCTGATTCGGACCGGTAAGCTGGTATGCATACATAAGGGAACCTGATGTTTCCGTTGGTGGTTATCGGTGGTCGGGAACCGACCCGACATTGATCAATTTTCCCGCGGCTGCTACTGCCGCGTCACTGGCTTCACCTGCTGGTCCGAATCAGCATCACAAATGCTCGGAACAGCTGACGACCCGAAAATTCACCACCGTCTGAAACGGCTTCCGGACAAGATCCCGCCGGCAATCCCGATGGGGCAGGAACGGTGGAAGGTGGAAGCGAATCGGTCTCGAACACTCGCCACTCGTTTCCTGCTACTCATCGGGCCGGCGCCAGACGGTTTCGAAGACACCATCCTCGCTGGCTGATTCGTCGATGCCGAGAACGCGCAATGCGTGCACCGCATCGAGATACTCCGCTGTGCTGACCTTTCCATCGCGAAGTTCACACATCTTCTCTGCCAGGCGTATGAACCACCCATTGTCCTTCGGTTCGCAGAGCTCACTCGCAGCGGATTTCAGCGGATACATCTGGGCGTCGGCGAGGCCGATTTCCAGCAGTTGATCCGGAGTATGGTAGGCCAGGTTCAGCACGATGCAGCGGCGCAGCATCGGGTCCGGCAGTTTTCGCTGCTGATTGCTGGTGATGACGACCAATGGGGGTGTCACCGGGCGGTCGAGCGAGACCACGCGTCCCAGCTCATCGATCGTAAACTGATACGACCCGAGCGGCACCAGCAGGTTGCCGGTAAAATCCGGGCTGGTCTTGTCGATCTCGTCAATCAGCAGGACCGCGGGAATCCCGGCGGCGGGCTCACTGCCGTATGGCGGCTCCCACAAACACGGGTCCGGAGCGGCGCGGAACGGCATCGACGATTCAAGCTCGCGCCCGCGACGTGACGCACTGCCCGGATCAAGCGCCCACCACATCGGGCCGGGTTCGATATACTGGTGCACATTGCCCCACAAGGACTCGGCGTCCGCGCCACCGACCTGGGCATCCGCGATCCGCCGCCCGACATCGAATTGATAGAACAAATCTCGCGCCTGGCTCTCCGACGTCGCCACATACTCGTGGTAGCGACACCCGATCACCCGTGCCAGACTGTGCGCCAGCGACGACTTGCCGCAGCCCGAGACACCCATCACGATCAACGGCCGCCCAGTCGCCACAGCAACGTTGCAATGCAGCTCGATCTCGTCGGTGTAGAAATAGACACGGCCATCGCGACGGTCGCCCTGGGCGACCTGCGGCTGCAACACCGCGTCTGCATCGTCGGGCGTAGTGTCCGGAGCGTCCTGGGCATAAGAGACAACGCCTTTCAACGGCGGCAAGACCCGGTCATATTCGATTGACGATAGATTGGCCATAGAATTCCTATTCTAATACAAGTCGATTCGACCTCTACTTTATCTCAATTTCGCCAGCTATCCCAATTCGCGGCAATTCGTGTAAATTGGCGATGATCATTCTGCCCAACGTTTTCCGTCTCTGCGTCTATGCCCCTCCCTGCCATTGCCCAAAAGCTTCGCAATCGTCTGGCCCTGCCCGACGACTTGCTGCTCCCCCTGCCCTGCCTCCCGGTGTTCTGGTTTTTCGTGGCAGCCTCGATACCGGTCAGCCTGCCGGCTTTCGGTTATGCTTCGGTGCCCGTTGCGGCAGCTATCGGCGGCGCCATGATCGGCGTCGCTTTCCTGACGCTGCCGCACAAGTCCTGGAAATACGCCTGGGCAATGCTGCCGGCCGCACTGATCACCATCGCGCATGCCTGGGCTCCCTGGCAAACTTATGTCAAACATCTCAACGCCGCCGAGGCCTCCGGCGAAATCCGTGGTGTCGTGACCGAGGTCCGGCTACCCGTCACCGATTCGCTGCAATGGCTGGAGCAACCCCGGCAGGTCGAGCTCAAACTCACGCACATGATGCACGACGGCGAGTGGCAGCGCCGTCGCGGCAAGCTCCTGCTGCGCGACGGTCCTGAAGACATCCGTTACGGCGATCACATAACCGCCACCGGAGCTTTCCGCCTGCCATGGCGTTCCGCACTGCCGGGCACCATGAACTACGCGAACTATCTGCGCGGGCGCGGCATCACGCACATCTTTCGCGCCTACGATGCCGACGTCAACTCCGGAGCCACGGGCTGGCGCCGGGGGCTGGCGGCGTTCTACTCGGTGCGCGACTATGCTGCAGCCCAGATCGTCGAAGGCATCGACAAACCCGAGGACCGCACCGTCCTGGCCGCCATGACCTGCGGGTTCCGGCAGGGCATGACACCGGAGGATCGCAACCTCTATCTGCGCAGCGGCATGCTGCATCTGTTCGCGATTTCCGGGTTGCACGTCGGCATCCTGTTCACCATTCTGATGCTGCTGCTGAGCCTGTTGCGCGTACCGTTTTCGATCAAGTACTTTCTGGCGCCGGTGCTGCTCTTCCTCTACGTCATCGCAACCGGCGCCGCGCCATCGGCGATACGCGCCTGGGTCATGCTGACCGCGTGGTCGGCCGGCCGCGGCCTCAAGTTTCCGATGGTCACCACAAATTTTGTTCTATTTGCCGCCGTCGCAATGCTCGTGCTGAATCCGTTTCATCTGTACCACTCGGGCTACCAATTTTCCTTTATCATCGTGCTGGCGCTCATCTGGGGTTGGCGACGCGGCCAGTTTATTGTCAACTACCTGTTCGAGCGCAAGCACTGGATACCGATCCGGGCGCAGAATCCGAATCACATCTGGGACCGCACCCGCATCATCCTGTTGAAGTCATTCATCAGCATGTCCGCCGCCTGGCTCGGCGGGCTCGGGCTTACAGCGTTCTACAACAACCTGTTTCTGCCGGCCGGCATCCCGACCAACATGGCGGTCTGTGCGATCGCCTGGCTGATCATCTTCCTAAGCGTCGTGAAGCTGGTGTTCGCGGCGCTCTTCCTCGGCTGGTTCGCGACGGGTATCGGTTGGTTGCTGGAATGGCCGCTGCTGCTCCTGCGCACGCTCGCGGACATCAGCGCCAATGGCGTGGGCGTGATCACCGTAGC
>DPYP01000402.1:0-1687 GCA_003545375.1 Lentisphaeria bacterium | reverse complement strand
CCGCAATTGCGCCGGAGCTTTGTCATGGGGATTATCCTGATCGCAGTGACACTCGCCCTCTGCGGCCGCTACCGCCTCTATGACCAGCACCCGCCGGTGACCGTACTGGTGCCGGACTCGTCGATACATCCAGTCCTGCTGGTCTGTGTACCCGGGCGTGAGCCACTGCTGATCAATACCGGCTCGAAACGCTTCGCTTTCCGACTCTCCTCATGGTTACGACACCAGGGCATTGACCGGCTCGACGGCCTGCTGTTGCTCGACAACCGCGCCTTGCACCTGGGCGGCACCGAACAGCTGCTCCAGTCGGTGCAGGCGCGGACGCTCCTTGTTCATGCCCGGGACAAACACAATCTCGTGCCGATCCTCGACCGGCAGATGCGCGCCGGCGGCTGTCGTCGGATCTACGACAGGGAGCACCCGCTGCGCTGGCAGGGCGTCAGCCTGGAAAAATTGATCGACGGCACGGAAGAATACCTTTGCAAGCTCCGCACTCGCGAGTGGACGCTGGCCATCGCCCTGACAATCAAGCCCCGACAGGAATCGACATTATCCCTGACCCGGACGTTCGAAGACAAACGCATAGAGTCAACATCGTGGACGTACTTCTTCAGCAGTGAGGAGATTCTGAAGGAATGGGACGGGAAAGTGGTGGGACCGGCAGGACTCGAACCTGCAACCAGCAGATTATGAGTCAGCTGCTCTAACCATTGAGCTACGGTCCCTGCAATCTGATTGCTGCCGCCTAATATATTGAGAACGTTAGAGAATAAAAGTGACATATCACTGCCCAAGCCATTCGGCATGGGAATTAACCACCCGCTGGTGAATGCTGAAGCGGGAAAAGACGGGACGAGTCCCGGCGCCCCTGCCCTTTTGCAGCCGCCCCCCAGTGACTGTATGCTATGCCCTGCTGACATTTCGCTCCTCAAACCGCCACAAATAATTTAACGTCCCTCCTGAATGGATTCCATCGTCATCCTCGGTTCCGGCGGCATGCTCGGCTCGGACGTCGTGTCGGCCTTCTCAGCGCGCGGCTGTCCAGTTGTCGGTTTCGACCAGCCCGCATGGGATATCACTCGGCATGACGCACGGCAGGAAGCGATCGCCGCAGGTGACGTCATTATTAACTGCGCGGCCTATACCGACGTTGACGGCGCCGAATCAAACCAGCAGCTGGCGACCTCAGTCAACGGCGAAGCGGTGGGCGAGCTCGGCCTTCTGGCTGCCGCCGCCGGACGCCGGGTCGTGCACTTCAGCACCGACTTTGTTTTCGACGGCACCAAGGAAGATCCGTACATCGAAGACGACGCCCCCTGCCCGATCAGTGTTTACGGCCACAGCAAACTGCTCGGGGAATCAATGCTCGCAGCAAGCGGCTGCGACTACCTGACGGTGCGCCTGCAATGGACCTATGGACGGCACGGAGAAAACTTTTTTACGCGACTGCTCAAATGGGCCGAGACCCGCGATGTCCTGCAAGTTGTCGACGATCAGATCGGCTCGCCCACCGCGACCGTCGATGTCGCCGAAACAGTCTGCGAGTTGGTGGAAAAGAGCGCCGGCGGCACCCTTCACTATGCCGCCTCCGAATACGGCAGCCGCTACGAGATTGCAGCGTTCGCAATGGCCACGCTGGCACCGGCGTGCAGCATCGTGCCCTGCGGCTCCGACGCGTTCAAATCCG
>DPYP01000344.1:8746-9070 GCA_003545375.1 Lentisphaeria bacterium | reverse complement strand
CAGAAGAGGAAGCGCCCGCTGCAGCGGTGGCGACCGACGAATCGGATATAGAACAACAAAACCAATAAAGCAGAAGGCTGCCCACAGCAGTGCTTGTGCAACGAACCATTTATGCGTGAACGGGTTCGAGTACATATCCTGGCCAAAGAGTTGGGTCTTGAAAACAAAGAACTGGTGAGCCTGCTGAGCGACGCTGGCCACGAGGTGAAGTCACATCTCGCTGGTATCGACGTGGAGGTTGCCGAGCAGATCCGCCAGCAGTTCCAGAACGGCAACGGCTCAACCACTGCCGTCGAAACCGCTGCACCCCCGCCCGAACCGGAA
>DPYP01000344.1:869-8412 GCA_003545375.1 Lentisphaeria bacterium | reverse complement strand
CTGACGCAGACAAACCGGAACCCGCCAAAAAGCAATCTGCGGACTCGGCAAAGGCAAAGGACGCTGCGAAGGGCGGCAAGAACCGCCGGAAGGAACGGCAGGATAAGTCCGTTAAGCCCCGTGTGTTCACCGCACCGGAGCCCCAGCAGACCGGTGAAGGCCGGGAGCTTCACCTCAAGCCGCCGATCATCGTCAAGGACCTGGCCGAGGCCATGGAAATCAAGCCGGCTGACCTGATCCGCGAATTGCTGACGATGAACGTTTTTGCCAGCATCAACCAGTCGCTGGATACGGCACTAGCCCAGCGCGTGGCCGACAAGCACGGCTTCAAGATGATCACCGATAAGCGGCAGAAATCGTCCATCAGCACTGTCAAGGACGAGGAACAGCCCGAAAACGCTGTCTTCGACGACGAGGAAGTCGAGGCGCGTCCCCCCGTCATAGCCTTCCTTGGCCACGTCGATCATGGCAAGACCTCGCTGCAGGATTTCATCCGTAAGACCAATGTCACCGAGGGTGAAGCCGGCGGCATCACCCAGCACATCGGCGCCACCGATGTCGACTGGCAGGGACACAAGATCACGATGATCGACACCCCGGGACACGAAGCCTTCACGAGCATGCGGGCGCGCGGCGCCAACTCAACCGACATCGTCGTACTGGTCATTGCCGCCAACGACGGGTTCATGCCGCAGACAATTGAAGCGCTCAACCATGCCCGCGCTGCCGAAGTGCCAATCGTCGTCGCCCTCAACAAGATCGATCTGGAGAACGCCAACATCGACCGTGTTCTGACGAACATGCAGCAGAACGACATGCTGCCGGAACCGTGGGGCGGTGAATACGGCGTCTGCAACGTTTCGGCCATGACCGGCGAAGGCATAGACGGGTTGCTCGAACGCCTTGTACTCGAGGCCGAGATGCTCGAGTTGAAGTGCAACTCGAAACTGCCCGTGCGCGCCTTCGTCCTGGAATCACAGCTTGAGCCGAACCTTGGACCGACCGTCAATATCCTGATCAAGAACGGCACAATCAAAATCGGTGACATCGTCATTTGCGGCCAGCACTACGGCAAGGTGAAAGCGCTTTTCGACTGCCGCGGCACCCGCATAGAATCTGCCGGTCCCAGCATGCCCGTAAAGGTCGTTGGTCTCTCCGGCGTGCCCGATACCGGGTCCGTTATGGCAGGTTGCAAGAATGAGCGACAGGCCCGGCGCCTGACGACCGAACGCGGTGAAGATGCCCGCAGAGAACAGCTCTCGTCGACCCGCAGTACCAGTATCGAAGATCTTTTCAACGAGATCGAACAGGAGAGCCGTAAGGAACTCAAGGCCATCCTCCGCTCCGACGTACGGGGAACTTGCGAAGCCGTCATCGACGCGCTGAAAAAGCTGCAGTCCGACAAGATCGATGTCGATCTCGTCCTCAGCGGTGTCGGTGCCGTCACCGAGAACGACGTCATCCTTGCGTCGGCTTCCAACGCCCTGATTATCGGCTTCCACGTCCGGGTTAATCCCGGCGTCAACGCCTTGGCGAAACGCGAAGGCGTGACCATCATGTTGTTCAGCGTCATTTACGAACTGATCGAACAGATCCGCAGCTCGCTCGAAGGCATGCTGGATCCGGTCGTCCGTGAGGAAGACCTCGGGCGGGCCCAGATTCTGCAGGTCTTCACGATGTCGAAGAACGCCGGCAAGATTTGCGGATGTACCGTCAGTAAGGGGGTCGTCAAGGTCGGCGCCCATGCTCGCGTTCACCGCCAGGATGAACTGATCTACAATGGCACGATCAGCTCCCTGCGCCACTTCACCGACGACGTCAAGGAAGTGCGACAAGGTTTCGAGTGCGGTATCCGGCTCGACAACTTCACAGACTTCGATGTCGACGACATCATCGAGGTCTACGAGTACAAGGAATCCCGTGCTACTTTGTAGCCGGACGGCAGCGCCTGGTACGGAATTACTGTGAGCGTCGTTTCAACGCGTGTCGCATGTGCCCACTACGGCAACGGTGAGTTATGGACCGTATGACCCGCGTCAATGAACTGCTCAAGCGCGAACTCGGCGAAATATTTGAACGCCGGATCTGCGGCGACTTCGATTGCCTGGTCACTGTGACCGCAGTGAAAACATCGCCCGACCTGCACAACGCTCACGTTTATGTCAGCGTCTTCGGCACGGAAAACCAGCGCAAAGTCGTTCTCACGACGCTGCTGAAAAAGCGCAAAGATATCCAGCGTGAAATGTCCCGGCATATTATCCTCAAATACACACCCGTACTCGAATTCCAGCTCGATACCACCCTCGATGACGCCGATCGGATTCACAAAATCCTCGACGACCTGAATATAGATGCGGACCGTGACTTACAACCCTGAAACCTTCGATCATGACGTCGAACAGGCCCGCGACTGGTTCCGCGGTCGACGCAACCTGCTGATCACTACGCATCTGCGACCGGACGGCGATGCCCTGGGTTCCGTCTTTGCCGCCACCGATTGCCTTCGCAACGAAGGTATCGACTGCACGCCATATCTCGCCGAATCCCTGCCGGACGATTACCAACATTACACCGTGCCTGGTGCGGTTTGTGGCGAGGATATTGATCTCTCACCTTTCGACGGGTTGCTCTGCCTCGACTGCGCCAATGAAAACCGGCTCGCGCTGCCGCCAAACCGCAGCTTCGACGACATCACCCTGCCCTGCTGCAATATCGATCACCACATCGACAACTCGCGCTTCGGCCACGTCAACGTCATCCATGCAGAATCGGCATCCACTACCGAACTGTTGGCCACCATGTTCGGAAAATTCGGCTACCCAGTTTCCCCTGCCGCCGCCACCAGCCTAATACTCGGGCTGGTCATGGACACCGGCGGCTTCCGCTTCAACAACACCACCGCCGCCAGCTTTCGTTGCGCTGCCAACCTTGTCGACGGAGGCGCCGACTATACCCACGTTATGCACAGCATGTTCTTCAACGAACCGATGGAACTGCTGCGGCTCAAAGGCGAGGTCTTCAAAAATCTCAAGTTTGCTTTCGACGGGCGCTTCGTATATTTCTCACTCACGCCAGACCTGCTGGAGCGTTGCGGTGCGACAGCAGAGATGGCCGAGGACCTGATCGACAGTGTCCGCGTCATCCGCGGCGTCGAAATCACCTGCCGCGTGCAGCAGATCGATGATGTCACTCGCTTTTCGCTGCGTTCGCAGAACCCGGATCTGCCCATTCTCGAGATCGCCCACAAACTCGGCGGCGGCGGACATCTCCTCGCAGCCGGAGCAACACAGACCGGCATCACCCTCGAAGAAGCGGAAGCCCAGTTGGTCGAGTACGTCGGTGAATTGCTTGCCAGGTAGCGTGCAATCGCTATGAAGAAACGCGAGCTCATCAACCTCGGCATCCCCGCCGGTGACCCCGTCCGTCTCGCCATCGACGCCGTCCGCCTGCTCGCTGCCGCCGGCACCGGAAAAAATGAGATGCACCGCCGGATCACAGCGATGACCGCGGATCCCGAGGCCTTCTTCGACGACCCCATGCTCGGCGCAACGGCCCGTGCTGTCGCCGGCGCCCCCACCCCCGGTTACGTACCACGAGCCGACAGTGCCCCGTACAAGCAATACGGCGCCAACCTGGACAAGAACTCTGTCGAGCAGATGCGCAACGCCTGTAAACTCCCGGTTGCCGTGCGCGGCGCGCTCATGCCCGATGCCCACCTCGGTTACGGCCTGCCGATCGGTGGCGTCCTGGCGACCGACAACGTCGTCATCCCTTACGCTGTCGGTGTCGACATTGCCTGTCGCATGAAACTCACCGTGCTCGACATCCCGGTCACCGCCCTCGACCAGGAGGGTGACCGGTTGACCACAGCCATCGAAGACGAAACGCGCTTCGGTATCGGCGCGGCGTTCAAGAACAAGCGACAGCACGAGGTGCTCGACGACGACTGGTCGGTGTCTCCCGTTACTCGCGGCAACAAGGACAAAGCCTGGGCCCAGCTCGGCAGCAGCGGCAGCGGCAACCACTTCGTCGAGTTCGGCGTTTTCACTGTCGATGACGAAAGTTTCAATATCGACGCCGGCGACTACCTGGCACTACTCAGCCACAGCGGCAGCCGCGGCACAGGCGCCGCCGTCGCCGACTACTACAGCCGCCTGGCACGACAGCAACATCCGGAACTGCCAAAAGAATTGACCCGCCTCGCCTGGATCGACATGGACAGCAACGCCGGTGCCGAATACTGGGCCGCCATGCAGCTCATGGGCAAATACGCCGCAGCCAATCACCACTGCATCCACAAGCACGTCGCCCGGAATATCGGCGCCGAGATCCTTCTCAGCATCGAGAACCACCACAATTTCGCCTGGATCGAAACCCACGACGGCAGAACCGTCATCGTCCATCGTAAAGGCGCGACACCCGCAGACGAAGGCGTGCTCGGCATCATCCCCGGCTCCATGGCATCACCGGCGTACATCGTCGAAGGGAAAGGCGACCCGGACTCTTTACGGTCTGCAGCACACGGCGCCGGTCGCGTCATGAGCCGCACGAAAGCAAAGGAAACACTGTCCTGGGCGGAAACAAGAAAACTGCTCAATGAACAGGGTGTCAAATTATTGTCGGCCGGTCTCGACGAAGTCCCTATGGTCTACAAAAACATCGATGACGTCATGGCCAACCAAACTGATCTCGTCAAAGTCCGCGCCGCCTTCCATCCGCGCCTCGTAAAGATGGCGCCCTCCGGCGACCCCCCGGAAGATTGAAGAGAAAATTCGAGTGGCGGCCACGTCACCCGCATGTGCCTGCGTCGCAACCAGACTTTTGCTGCACTGGCATCGGCAGATCGCCTTGCGAAGCCTGCACGGGTCTTGTATTGTTGCTGCATGAGCAATCCGCATCTCAGTGCCGAGACCCGCAGCATCTTACGGCAAGGCACCGGTGTCGTCATTCCGTTATACCTCCCCGCCAATTCGCAGCGGGCGGCTTCGGAAACGCTGGTGAGTGATACGGTCGAGGCCTTTGTTGAAATCGTTGACGATCCGCAGCACATCTGCATCAGTGTCGATGGCAAAGCCTGCGGTGCGGACACCGCAGAAAAACTGGCTCGCCAGTTCAGTACGTCACTGGTTGTCGCACCCGAGAACAGGGGGAAGCTGCAGGGCGCCGTCAACGGCTTGCGTGAGTTGTCGGCGCATGGCAACCTGAGCTGGTTTGCTGTTGTCGATCAGGATGGCGATCATTTCGCCAATGAACTGGCCAACCTGCTGCGTGCCGGCCTTCACATCACCCGCACTGCTGCCAGTGATCGTGTTCTGGTAATCGGCCGTCGCGCCTCACGCCATCGACCGATGGGCTGGCTGCGTGGTGAGCTCGAAGAACTGGCCGATCGCGTGTTACTCGATGCACTGCACTACCACGCCACGACCAGTGGCCACCCATTGTGCCTCGAATTCTCCGCGGCACTCGAAGAGTTCCCCGACTTCCATTCCGGCTATAAACTTTTCAGCCGGGCAACCGCCGATGCCGTTGCGACCGCCGTGCCGCAACCTTTGGATCTTCCCGATTCCTGCTACTACCAGCACGCCGTCGAGGCTGTACTGGTCGTCGAAGCAATACTGGCAGGCGCCCTCATCGGTGCAGTCAACCGGTCGACATTTGACGAGCAACCCGTGTCCGTGTTCGGCCAGTTCAATCGCGAGCAACTGGTCGCCGACAAAATCATCTGGCCGTGCCGGCGCCTCGGCATCCCGGCCGACTTCGTGATGCAGTGGATGGCGAATCACGCCGCACGCCTCTTACTCGGCACCCTACTCCCCGACGGCCGGAACGAGCTGCTCGCGATACGACGGCTGGTAGCGGAAGCCTGCGGCACACAACCCGACAACCCGGTCCGCTCGCTCTTCGTGTGAACGGCTTCCCACAGTTGCGAACTCCGTAATCCCGTATAGGTTATCCGCTTCGATTTTCCAGTCCGCCGTAGAATTGTGCGGCGACGACATCCGCAACCTGCGATTTCGCAATACCATGGAGCCCTCCGATGGCAGATCTCAACAAATTCAGTGCCCGCGTCACCCAGCCAAAATACCAAGGCAGCTCGCAGGCGATGCTCTTCGGCGCCGGCTTGACACCCGAGGAGATGAACAAGCCGCAGGTCGGTATCGCCAGCATGTGGTGGGAAGGCAACCCCTGCAACATGCACCTCAACGACCTGGCCGCTGCGGCCCGTGAAGGCGTGCAGGCCGCCGATCTGGTAGGGATGCGATTCAATACCATCGGCGTGTCCGACGGCATCTCCATGGGCACCACCGGTATGCGGTATTCGCTGCCATCCCGTGACCTGATCGCCGACTCCATCGAAACCGTCTGCGGCGCCCAATGGTACGACGCCCTCATCGCAATCCCCGGCTGCGACAAGAACATGCCGGCATGTATCATGGCCATGGGCCGCCTCAACCGGCCGGCACTGATGATCTACGGCGGTACGATCAAGCCGGGCAATCACAATGGCAAACCCGTCGACGTCGTTTCTGCCCTCGAAGCATACGGCCAGATGATCGCTGAAAGTATCACCGTCGAAGAACGCGATTCAATCGTCCGCGATTCCTGTCCCGGTGCCGGGGCCTGCGGCGGCATGTATACCGCCAACACGATGTCCTCCGCGATCGAGGCCATGGGCCTGTCGCTGCCCGGCAGCGCCTCGACCCCGGCTGTCGACCCGATTAAAATGGAAGAATGCCGACGCGCCGGCGCCACCATCCGCACGCTGCTCGAGAAGGATCTGAAACCGCGCGACATTATCACGCGTCAGTCGTTCGAAAACGCCATGGTCCTGATCATGGCCGTCGGCGGATCCACTAACGCGGTGCTCCACTTGATCGCCATGGCCCGCGCCTTTGAAATCGATTTGACCATCGATGATTTCCAGAAGGTCAGTGACCGTGTCCCGCTGCTCGCCGACCTCCGTCCAAGTGGCCGCTACGTCCAGGAAGACCTGCACAACGTCGGCGGCATCCCCGGTGTCCTCAAATACCTGCTGGCGAACGACATGATCGACGGTAACTGCATGACCGTGACTGGCAAAACCCTGGCGGAGAATCTCAGCGAAGAACCGGAGCTCACCGACGGTCAGGATGTCGTGCACAGCCTCGAGAACCCGATCAAGGTCTCAGGGCACCTGCAGATCCTGCACGGAAACCTCGCACCTGAGGGCGCCGTCGCCAAGATCACCGGCAAGGAAGGACTGCAGTTCTCCGGTCCGGCGCGCTGTTACGATGGCGAAGAAGACATGCTCCTCGGCCTCAAGAACGGCGAGATCCAGAAAGGTGAAGTGGTCGTCATCCGCTTCGAAGGACCGAAAGGCGGCCCGGGCATGCCCGAAATGCTCAATCCCACCGGCGCACTGATCGGCGCAGGCATGGGTAAGGACGTCGCATTGATCACCGACGGACGGTTCTCAGGCGGTTCGCACGGCTTTATTATAGGTCATGTCTGTCCGGAAGCGCAGGAAGGCGGGCCATTGGCGCTGATCGAAAACGGCGATATC
>DPYP01000344.1:0-548 GCA_003545375.1 Lentisphaeria bacterium | reverse complement strand
TCTCTATCGATGCCGATGCCAACACGCTCGACGTCGAACTCTCCGATGACGAGCTCGCAAAGCGTAAGGCCGCTTGGGAAATGCCGCCGTACAGGGCCCAGTCCGGCACTCTCTACAAGTATATCAAGATGGTGAAAAGCGCCAGCGAAGGCTGCATCACCGACGCCTGAAGCTCAAACGACCGTCAATAAAAAATCGTAGAGTAAAATTGAGGCCAGACCCTAAGGCAGCAGCAAAATTAGGGGCCAGGTCTTAAGATAGATTCAAGCGACTGCGAACTCTCGCCGTTGTCCAGGCGCATTGTGAACGAATAGATGCCCGCCCCCCCCCGGTTGAACGTGATTGAACGTCAAGCAGGCATTCGCCCGGCACCCGCTATATAGTATCCGACAGCTCAAGCAGGCAACTTTGCAGCGCTCCCGCCGGTCTAATCAATCGTGCTGCCGCGCGTCTTACTTATATAAGCCGCGTCAAACCGTCAACCGCTAAGCCCCACCCCCATTATCCATGATCCGTCGTCGAGCCCATGAGAGCGAGTCTTTCGACAT
>DPYP01000188.1:0-4564 GCA_003545375.1 Lentisphaeria bacterium | reverse complement strand
GAGCATTAAGTGGGCGGCGGGGTGAATTCGTTGCATGTTCGGTCTCCTTGTGGGGTGCCGGTGGCTTTTGGAATTAATGTGGAAGGGGCAGTCTCAGTTGTGCTGGATCTCCGCGATCCAGTCCTCGGTGAACGTCAATTGCCGGGGCTGATCGTACCACGGTGCATGGCTGTAGAAGAAGCCGTCGGCGTGCATACGGGTGAACTTTCCGGAGCCGGCTTCGTCGTCGACCGGACAGTAAACGCGACGCTTTTCCATTCGTGTGTACCACTGGTCCAGTTGTGGATCGAAATAGAACTTGCGGCCCAGGCGCTCATACGGGTAAAATTCTTCCAGGTCCTTTACCTCGAGGAGCACTTTCTCGATCTCCAGATCATTGACCGGATTGGGCAGCACGAAGGTCTCGTCGGAGAGGATGTCATTGAGCTCGGCCAGATAGTTGGCGGATTCGAGGTTGCTGATGCCGAGGTCACGCATGTAGATGGCGAAGGATTTGCCCTGCAGTAGAGTCGCGTAAAGGTTGCGCAGTTGATCGTAATAGTCGGTGATACGTGCTGCCTGGGCGGTCATCGTGAATTCGAAGAACAGCGTCTGCTGGCGCGTCGCCGCGGAAATTTTCAAGGCTTGCAGGAAGCTTGCGAGATGGGCTTTGTCGAACTTGCCGGTGTCTTCATCGAGCAGGGCGCGGCGTTCGCGAATAAGGACGGCGAAGGCCTTGCGCATCTGCGCCAGATTCTTGGCCAGAATCTCGCCGGTCCTGGAGAATTCCTGATTTCTGCGCATCGCCAGCGAACTGGCTTCGAGGAGTTTCAGTGAACCCTCAATGTCACGCAGGTCATTGTCGAAGCTGTCGAGAATGTGTTTGAGATCCGGTGACTTATCGAAGCTGAGGCCGCTGGCGGTGACGAGCACGCCGTTGACTTGCTGCATTAACCGGTCCTGGGCCTCCAGCAGGTCGGCGAGCTTGCCCTTGTACTCGTCAAACGCCTCCTTACGCACTCCGACCTCCTGGGCTGTCATGATCCGCTCACGCAGATCGCTGAGGTGTTTGTCGCCCTGGGCCGTCTGTCGAAAGCTATCGGTGAGCAGTTCGAGTTGATCCTGCAGATCTTCGATGCGCGCCGACTGGACCGTGGCAGCAACGAGCAGCAGCGCCCCGAACGTGAGCGAGAGGTGCATTTTCATAGGTTGCCCGTGAGTGACTGGTTGATGGTAACTGGCCGCAGGAAGCAGCTGCGAGTGAGTTGTCGAGGTTTTTGACGATGGATCATCAGTTTTATTCACGGGGCATAAAAAAAATACCAATTCTCAGATGCGGCGGACGAATGAGGGCGACGGTAAATCACACTGCATCGCAAAGACATCCAAATCGACCAGCGCACCGGTGCATTGGCGAGGTGGTCAGCAACTGCCCATGGGGATCATGATTGGTTGCCACAATACTGAATTTCAACAGATACAAACTTCCCGTATGCCGCGCAATGCAAGCATGCCAGTCCCGGCGATCCTCATCAAATGAATATTTCCCCTTCACGCGCGTCTGAGAAAAAGATACTGACGGTGGCGACAGGTACGATGCGATCGCTACCACCGTTGACAGAAGGAACGCACGACCATATATTTCAGTTGGTGATGCTGGTCGAGACTACACCGCTGTTCAGACACACAATTCGGCAATCCATGCTGACCTACGAAAAACGCATTTCCCTTGCCTTGCTGGCGTTGTGTATTTTCGCCGTTTCCGGCGGTGCCGGCATTGTCATGCAGACGACAGCGTTCCGTCTGCGTGACGGGCAACTGGTGGAAGGTAAGTTCAACCGCAAACCCGAAGGGTTGTTCCTCCGCAGCAAGCACGGTGGCAAACTTTACCGGTGGCACGAGCTCGATGCCCAGGGTCTGCCGCGCCCACTACGCGATGATGTTCGACAGCAGGTAATCGACTGGTTACAGGAGGCGCAGGCACATTACGACCGTGGGGAGATCCCGCAGGCACAACGCCTGTTCAGGTATGCCTATAGTGCCCGCGGTTTCCTTGAGATCGAGGACTGGGAACGGCCCGAGTTCGAGAACATTGGTAACAAGGCTCGCGGCTATGTCCTCCACGAGAACCGCTGGATCCCGTTCGAGCGGCGCCAGGAAGTAGTCGGACTCGCGCAACACCGCGGTCGCTGGCTGCCGGTGGAAGAGGTGAAGGAATTGAAGGCGTTTGAGCAGGCAATTGGCACGGCGAGGAAAATTCAGCGTCTGGCGCAGCCTTCGCGTGTCGATTACCAGAATGCAATCATCGGCATCCGCGAAGTGCTCGAAGTCTATCCCGAATCCAAGTTCCGGAGGATGGCCGAACAGGAGATCGCCGACCTGTTGCGTAAGTTCGACCGGGAAGCCTACGCCCAGGCGCCGTCTGACCTGCGGCGACACCCGCTGCTGCCACAGGCGCCGCCGGCGCATTTGGAACCGATCGCCGATGTCGCCGACAACGCCACGAACTACTATGGCACCTCGAGCAACTATCCGCCGAATTCGCAGTATGTGCCGTCCTTCCTGCTGAACCCGAATCCCGAGCCGACCGATACATCCCGCATCGGCAACGAATCAGATGTGCCCCTGTCCGAACGTGGCCCGGAATTTCTTATCGGTAACGATTCGGAAGAAAAATTCTCAGAGAAAGGCCCTGCTTTTCTTATCGACGGCAACAATACCAAAATGTCGCAGCGTGGGCCGAAGTGGCGTCTTGGCAAGGTAAAAAAGAAGTAGCACGTAGTGGCCGCATGGCGCAGAGCAGACTAAAACTTCCGGCGACCCGCGCGGCAGCTTCTTGCCGGCGCCTGCCATGGCCTGTTCTTTTGCCGGTCATTGTCATCTTGATAGCACCTGCCAATACGCTGCCGGCGCAGACGACCACAGACGCTGCCGGGACGCCTGCCACAAAATCTTCCGGCAACAGCCTTACCGAACTTTCGGAACGTTTCACCAAAGTCATGAACCGCGTCCGCCGCTCCATGGACCGGTTGCAGGACGCACGCCTCGATATCACACCGCAGTTGGAGCGCATAGTCTCCGAAGGGGCCGATGGCCGCCGCGACGGTTTTCCGGAGGTGATCGCCATTCTGCAGCAGCGGATTGTCGTCGAGCGCACGCTGGTAAGCAATCTGGAGACAGCTCAGGATCTTTACGGTCGACTGGGCGAAGCGACAAGCGCCGAGCAGGAACGGCTCAAGGGACTCAACCAGCTGATGGAGCGCGATCTTGTCGGCATGCGTGACAACCTGGTTACACAGACCGAACGCCTCTCCAAAGTGCTTGATGAAGAGGGCAAAGTGCAACTGTTCAAGCACTATGCGGACGTCAAGACAGAGTTCCTGGCGGACATGGTCGACAAGCTGCAGGATGAACAACTCCCGACCCTTGACCGCTACTTCGAGCGCTGGCGCGAAATGGTCCGTACCCGGCTGCTCGCCGATCAGTATCAGCTCCTCAATTTCGCGCATTACGCCCAGGCCTTTGAGTGGATCGACGGACGCAACGCCGCCCTGGAAGCGATTTCCGACATCGATGCCGGTGACTACCTCTCTGATATGGGCCAGGCCGACCTCAACAGCGTCAACCTATCGTCCGTACTCAATGCGACCTTCGCAAAGCTGGTCGCCGATGCCTATGAACTACCGACCACAGCTGAAACCGTTGTGCCGGAAAACGGCTTCCGCGTCAGCATCACACCCAACCACGGACTGGGCGGCGTTTACTATTACAGCGACTCCGGCGTCGGCTTGCGCGACGCTGCCTACGTTCACGCCCATGGCCGCCAGCCGTTCTACGGCGAGCGCATTTCCTTCACGTTGCTGGCGTCACAGGACTGCAGTTTCATTCTGCGCTATGTCGATGCCGTCGGCAACGTTCTGCAGATCTGCCCCAACCGCTACGCGCCCGGCCTCAACCGGCTCGAGGCCAACGTGCCGACTGTCATTCCGCCCAGAGATATGGCATTCGAATTTGTCGCCAGTGGACCGCCCGGCATCGAGACCGTGCGCCTCATCGTGACACCGGATGCCGGCTTCATCGATGTCGACCGCGACCTGGAGATAAGCCTCGACGACGTTGTTGCAGAGGCGTTGCAGATGCGCACGGATACCGGCGAGATGCGACTGCAGTCTCCCACCATCCCGCAGCACGCCGCCGGCTACAACACCGCGATCTTCGACGGCAACGTCACCGGCAACGCTATCATGGTTGAAGCCTTCGTCCGCATCCTGCCGCTGCCGAGGAATGCGCAGTAACACGAGCCTCCGGGCTCGTGATTCACAGCCAATAAGCAGGGTGTTGATTCCGTCCGGTAGGACGAGTGTTCCACAAGCACTGTCAAGATTTCCCGCGTGCGATACCTTACGTGCTTTACTGCTTCCACTGATACACCACACGGACAAATGGCAGAACCGGAAAAAAATCCTTCTCTTTCACCGTCATCGACGTCGTCCCCGGCTCAGCGTGTCGTGCTGATCGTGCTGGCTCTGGTGCCAATCGCCGTGGTCGGCCTGATATTTTTTCAGACCATGAGTAACGCATCGAG
>DPYP01000055.1:7059-7460 GCA_003545375.1 Lentisphaeria bacterium | reverse complement strand
CCGCCGGTAATTTTCACCTGGCCTGCAACCTCGAGCTTCTGAGTCGGATCGTCGGTGCCGATACCGACAAAAGACCCTTGACCGCCACCCTGCCCCCAAACCGTAAGGCCGCCGCCTGCGGGCGTTTCCAAACGCAATTTAGAGGTTGTGGACCTTTCCGACTGGATATTCATATTGACGCCCTGGGCGCGGATTAAGGCGTTTTTACTGCCGCTGTCGTCACGCATCAGAAAATTACCCTTGACAGTAAATTTTTCCGTTATGCCCGAATCCGTCCCGATACCGACGTTGCCGGAATTCGTGTTATGGATGTCGCCGGCGAGGCTGCCGTCCCAGAATTCCGAGCCGACCGGTCCGGCATCGCCCTGCTTACCTTGCGGGCCTTGCACCCCGGCGTCACC
>DPYP01000055.1:0-6672 GCA_003545375.1 Lentisphaeria bacterium | reverse complement strand
CCCTGCGCGCCACCGACAACGCCAAGGGCGTACGGCGCCGAGCACAGCGGCGTGTTCGGTGACAGCAGATCACCGTCCACCGTGAGCTCGAGCTCATAGGCGGTATCGAACGATACCGCCGACATGTCGTTGACGCCACCGATCTTGAGGCTGAACAGGCCGCCCACGACAGACACGCCGGTGTGTGACTCGCTGAATGCCTCGGCACCGCCGCCCAGCTCCAGCAGGCGCAGGTCGATGTTCACCGTACCGTCGATCTTGGCACCGGCAGCGTCTTTCAACACGCCCTGGTAATTGATCATGGCCGGGATTGTAGCGGCCTGGGCGATGCCGGCCAGGGCGAAGCAAATGAGCGTGGTGATGAGGAAACTCGTGGTTTTCATGGTCATTCTCTTGTGGTTGCTTAGCTTACGGTGTCGAAATGGCATCCTGGAAAGTCTGGGTGATATAAGCTGAACAGCCTTCGGGAGAACCGCTGCCCGACGCGCCGTCGGCACAGACGTCGACGCTGGACAAATCGGAGCCGCCGATAATCTGTCCCAGCAGGGTCAGCATCTCGCCGTAGGACGTCGGCATGACCGTTGTCACCTCGGTGCAGGCCTGCGCCAGGAACTGGTCGCAGGGAAGGCAGTTGCAACCGGATATCAACTGCGGGATGTAGCCGCCGGCGGCCTGATGGGAAGCGCCGGTTACCGTGGCGCTGCCGATCCCGCCGACGCTGTCGTGGAGGGTGTAGGTCGAGCCGGTCTTATTCAGTCCGCCCTGGGACAGGGTAGTAGGGCATAGTTCCGCGCCAGAAGCCGGTATGCACAATGCCACTACGCAAATCGCGATTGTAAGGCTGAAGAAAATGCGTGCCATGAGAACTCCTGCTTTGTTGAAACGTGAATCTTCGGACAAATCTGCGTATTCACATCGAATACCGCGACAAATTCGCCAATTAACTGTACTGGTATAAGGAATTTTGCAGGCAATTGCAAGGGAAAAATATTTCCCTTTTGCTCCTTAACCCGGACGTCCAGCAGGGACGCGGCACGAGAACCTGCCAGCGTCAGAAATTCGGTCATGATCACGTCGTCACTGGTCGTCGTGAGTTCGCGATTCTATTTGCCGCGTCCGGCTGCATGGGCATAGCTGCCTGGCTTGCCAATCGGCTTGATCAATTGTGTCGCAACTATCGTGGCTCCAGTATGATATCGCTCACGGTGGACTGGATTTTAAGGCGCTCGTATCAATCATCACGCTTGTAACCGCTTGGCAGACGTGTCACCTTCATTTGCTCAATCAGCCTTAAAAGTGGTATTAAGATGCGACATTATCGACTTTGGGCAACAGGAATCACGTTGTGCATTACGGCCTGTTTACCCGGTTGCTCGCGCGACCCGGACGGCGCAGCTGCCCCGCCCATACGGGACCGCACACCCCCGGCCGAAGAAATCGAACTACTCAAAATCACTGTCGGCGAGCCAACCAAGCTCACCTCGATGAGCCATCAGAATACCTCGGAATTGATCGTGTCGCGAACGGGAGTAGTAGCTGCCCTTTATCCAAAGCCGCCCAAAGAGGTCAAGATGTATCGCGTCTCGAAAGACGGCGGTTACACCTGGGGCGAGGAGATCGACTCACCAGCCAATTGGTCCGGAGCGATGAGCATCGGGTTGAGCAGTGGCGGTGTGCTCAAGTTTCGTACAGATAATGTTCCAATTGACGGAGAGCCCGGATGGTATGAAGACACCGTATATGAAGGCGACGACAATTTTGATTCTGACAGTTGGAAAACATGGACAACCAGGATGTATGTCTCCGATCACGCGCCGGGCTTTGATGTTTTGAACCCGGGCATGTCCAAGGGGCCGGTCATCGAGCTTCCCGGCGGCGAGCTGCTAATGCCGATGTACGGTCAGTTCAAAGGTGACATCCAGCATCGTTCTTACGTGGCCCGTTCGACCGACCGGGCTCGCACGTGGCACTATTACGCAACCATCGATTACACGCCCGAGGATCCCAATCCGGAACTGCCGGGGCAGTATGTTGGTGCCTGCGAGCCCAGCATCACGCTCTTGCCGAACGGCGAGCTGCTGGCTGTACTGCGCAAGCAGTTGGCACATTTCCCGGGTGAATACAAGCCCTTGTACGTGTGCTGGTCGGATGACCTGGGCAAGACTTGGACGACGCCGACGCCGACGATGCCGCACCTGATGTGTATCCAGCCCACAGTGTTCGCACTTGACAACGGCGTGGTAGCCCTTGAATACGGCCGTCCCGGCTGCCATGTGGCTTTCAGCCTCGACAACGGCCGGACCTGGCAGAACCGTGTCAGTTTCTCAAAGTTCGTGACAGACCCGAGCAAGCT
Source organism: Lentisphaeria bacterium (assembly GCA_003545375.1). Taxonomy (GTDB): domain Bacteria; phylum Verrucomicrobiota; class Lentisphaeria; order JABSQK01; family CAJWLW01; genus CAJWLW01. Next base: position 4,319 of record DPYP01000055.1, on the reverse strand, counting down.
CGAGCCGACACCTGAAGCGCCGGGAACGGGCTCTGGACCGAGTGTTACCGGGCAGTTCGACATGGTCAAGGTTGGCAAAAACGGGCTGGTAGTAATCGGCAACGACGAGGAAGGCACGAAAGTGTGGCCGATCACCGTCGAGCGCGTCAGGGTGTCACCGGCACGTATGACGCTGCAGGGCCGCATCCTGGATCAGAAAGGCAATCCGGTTGCGGGCGCAGCCGTGGAATGCGGTCCCAACCGCTATGCCCTCGATTCCTGGCTGGAGGACCCCGACACAATGGACCACTTTGGCCGTCGCCCCACGACAGTTGGCATCCCGGTATTGGGATATCGACCGATCAACAAGGCCAATGACTATCCGACCGTACAGACAGACGGGGAGGGGCACTACCGCTTTGCGTCCGTCAAGCTCGGTGAGTATGTCCTGACGGTTGAGGCCGACGATTACGCCCCGCAGTACCGGCATATCAAGGTCGGGCCAGAGGCCAAAGCGCAAGACTTCAGCATGAAAGCCGGCCGAAAGGTCTCCAAGCGCGTTGAAGATGCCGAAGGGATACCGATTGCCGGGGCGTGTGTCGTGCTCAACAACTGGCACAGCCACACCGACGCTGACGGCTTCTTCCACTGGTCGGTGGCGGCGGTGCTGCCGAAAACGGTGGCGTACAGGATAGATAAGCGGTACAGTGCAGGTATCCCCGGTTCGACAGCCATGAGGTACAGGACGTTGAAAGACACGGTTCCGCTCTCGCAAATCGATGAGCATCCGTTCACCCTGCACGAGTGAATAGACAATAAAGATGCCCTGTGAATGACAAAGCCGTCTCCATCTGTGGGGTAAGGATCTTCTTGATGACGTGAATAATGGCAAGTGAAATCCAGCAAAACCAGGTTATCGAGATCGTCCTGACTTCGGCCGTGGCGTATGGCGATCCGTACAACGACGTCGAACTCGACATGCTCGTCTCGGCCGGTGACGGCCAGCAACTTCGCGTGCCGGCGTTCTGGGCTGGTGACAACGTGTGGAAGGTGCGGTTTGCCGGCGATGATCCGGGCGACTACACCTACGTGACCGAGGCCAACGTCGATACCGACGAAGGTCTGCATGGACAGACCGGAACGATCACGGTGCAACCGTACGACGGCGACAATGCGTTGTTGCGTCACGGCCGGCTCAGCATCGCTGACGATCGGCGACATTTCGAGCACAACGACGGCACCCCCTTTTTCTGGACGGGCGATACCTGGTGGATGGGCCTGACGACACGCCTCGACTGGCCCGCAGGATTCAAGGAACTCACAGACGACCGTGTGGCGAAAGGCTTCAATGTCATCCAGATCATCGCCGGCCCCCTCCCCGACATGGATGCCCGGGACCCGCGCGGCCGCAACGAAGCTGGTTTTCCGTTTGCCGAGGATTTCGAGAGGATCAACCCGGCGTATTACGAACATGCCGACGTGAAGATTGCCCATCTCGTCGAGGCCGGGCTCATGCCCTGTATCGTCGGCATGTGGGGGTTCTACCTGCCGATCATCGGGCTGGACCGCGTCAAGCGTTACTGGCGCTACCTCGTGGCCCGCTACGGTGCGTACCCGGTTGTGTGGTGCATGTGCGGCGAAGCGGTCATGCCGTATTACCTCTCCGAATCGCAGGAGGCAGATGCCGTGCTGCAGAAACAGGGCTGGACCGAAGTCATGGCTGGTGTACGCAACATCGATCCATATAACAACCTCATCACTATTCACCCGACCCGTTCCGGGCGGGCCCAGGTGGAAGATCCGGGCCTGATGGATTTCGAAATGCTGCAGTCCGGGCACAGCGATATTGCCTCTGTCCCGCAACTCATCGACGAAGTCGCCGAGGCGGTTGGCGCCGACCCCACAATGCCGGTCATCGAAGCGGAAATGAACTATGAGGGCATCCTCGGCCGCGCCTGGCAAAACGTGCAAAGACTGTGTTTTTATCACGCCGTCATGCGCGGCACGGCCGGCCACACATACGGGGCCAACGGTATCTGGCAGATGAGTACGGCCGAGGCACCGTATGGCCGCTCGCCCCACGGTCGCTGCTGGGGCAACATGCCCTGGCGGGAAGCATCGCAGCTGCCCGGTTCCCGCCAGGTCGGACTCGGTGGACAGTTCATGCGACGGTTCCCGTGGTGGAAACTGGAACATCGACCCGACTGGATATCGAACACAGAGACAGATGTCCCGTACTGTGCCGTAGCCGCAGGCATCCCCGGGCAACTGCGAATCGTCTACATGCCGATGGTTTGGAATGCCTGCCCGGTCATTGGTATCGAGCCGGCCGTTGCATACACGGCGTATTGGTTCGATCCGGTTACCGGTGAGGATTTCGACATCGGCGCGGTACAGCCCGCCGAGGACGGTTCATGGACTGCGCCGCTGCCGCCGGAATGTCACGACTGGTTACTGGTGTTGGAGAATGTTTGATGAGAATGGCCCTGCCGGATTTTCCATTGGACAAGGCGCGATACGTGTTTGCGTTCACGTAACCCTCGAACATTCTTCCTTCCAACCCTCAAACATCAAACATTATCCCCCCCTATGAATACATCCGTCACACCCGAGCAGATCGACCACTACCAGCGCGACGGCTTCGTCGTTGTCGATGATTTTCTCTCATCCGGCGAACTGACCGACTTGATCGCGGCCGTGACGGATGCGGTCGAAGCGATAGGCCGCAAGCGACTCGCAGTCGAAGGCAACGACGATTATGAAGATGTCGACTCGTATTACAGCAAGGTCTTCCTGCAGCGGATCAATCTGTGGAAGATCAATAAAACGATCGCCGACTGCTTCCGCAATCCGGAGCTCGGCAGGATGCTGTGCCGGCTGGCCAGGGTCGACGGCTTCCGCATATGGCACGATCACACCCTGCAGAAACTGCCGTGGGCCAACCCGACCTCCTGGCATGTCGACGGCCCGAACTGGTCTTTTCATTCCCGCGATGTGCTGTCGGTATGGATCGCCCTGGACGCGGCCACGATTCAAAACGGCTGCATGTATTTTCTCCCGGGCACCCACAAGACCGCGGAGTTTGAACGCAACGCCGGCTTCGGGCCGCAGGTGGGGGCGCTGTTCGATGTCTATCCCGAATGGCGTGAGATCGAGGCGGTGCCGATTGAATTGAAAGCCGGCTCGGCCAGCATCCACAACGGCCTGCTGGCCCACGGCGCCGGTCCCAACATGACGCCGCATTCGCGGCGGGCGATGGCTTGCATCTACATGCCGGACGGGTCGACGTTCAACGGTGTTCAGAACATACTCTCGAAAGAACAGGCAGCGCGCTGGAAGATCGGTGACGTCCTCGACGATGAGGAGATCGTACCGTTGGTCTGGAGGAATAAGGGGGAAGATTGACCATCCCCTGTCACGCTGTCATAAGCCTGATGAAGTCCATGAGTTTGTCGAATGGTCAATCTCTTCGGTTCCGCTCACGCTGCTTGATTCCGGGGTGATTCAAGGTTAGCTCTCATACGAGCGTATGCTCACTCACACGCACGTGCAGAGGCCTGGCGATGCGCCGAAAAAAACAGGTGTTTACCCTCATCGAGCTGCTGGTCGTTATTGCGATCATCGCAATACTGGCGGCCATGCTGCTGCCGGCGCTGCAGAATGCCAAGGAACAGGCCTGGCGCGCTGTTTGCATGAACCAGGTCAACCAGATCATGATCGGGCTGATTTCCTATCATGATGACTTTCAGATGATCCCGCCGCAAGCTGACAACGGCCCGCCTTCTTTGCCGACCTACGACGAAACCATGGCTATCGTACTCGTTTATAATCACATGGCGGCTGGTATCGGCCTTCTCTATCACGAGGGCTATGTCCCGGCACATGAGGTGTTCTGGTGCCCGTCCACACCGTTCCCCTATACAAGCGGTCGATCCAAAAAAGAACACGTGGAAAGTTTTATAGCGAAGGCACCGACCGAGAATTCCAGCAGCTCATATGTCTATCGAGTCCGCACCGGCTACAGGGTCTCCGGCGGCCTGGGCACGGTCAGTGGCGGCCAGACCATTGTCGAGATTACTGCCAGGGATTTTGCCAGCAATCTCTCCGCCGTGATGGATATTCATGCCTATCCGCTGGGCATCATACCAGTCGAGCCCTGGCATTCGATCCACAAGGTCGGATTCAATGCCGGCTACTGGGACGGACACGTCGGGTGGATTTCCGATCCCGACGCGTCCCATTCAGGGTGGTTTGAAAACTGGCCGCCCAATTTTTTATTGCCGCAACAGACATTCGCCTGGCTTGCGGATAACCAGTAACCTTCAATCCTGCTGATCTTG
>DPYP01000534.1:3833-6035 GCA_003545375.1 Lentisphaeria bacterium | reverse complement strand
ATGCCGGTCAAAGGACGCGACCTCAATTCCGGCCTGCCGAAGACGGTCAATCTCACATCGGTCGAGATCCGTGAGGCACTTCAGGAGCCGATCGCCAGCATTGTCGAAACCGTCCGCACCACCCTCGAGCGCTGCCCGCCCGAGCTTGCCGCCGACCTCATCGACCACGGCATCGTCCTGGCCGGCGGCGGTGCCTTGTTGCGCGGCATCGACCAATTGATCACCGAGGAATCCGGGCTGCCAGTCAACGTCGCCGATGAACCGCTCCTCGCCGTCGCCAAAGGCACCGGCATTGTGCTCGAGGAGATGGACACGCTGTCCCGCACGGTGACATACTCGAGCGCCCGCGGCGCCCGCCGGTAGAATAAGAATTGCCCAGCGCCAGTGTTCGGTGTTCAGCGCCGGATCCGTTGCCCCCATGGCCACAGACTCGAAACTCACACCGATGATGGTGCAGTACCGCGACGCCAAGGCGGAACTGGACAGCGATGTGCTGCTGCTTTTCCGGATGGGTGATTTCTACGAGCTCTTCTTCGAAGACGCCGTGCGTGGCAGCAAGCTCATGGACATCACCCTCACCAAGCGCGCCGGCGTCCCGATGGCCGGCGTCCCGCACCACGCCCTGGAGGGCTATCTCGGCCGCCTGGTCGAAAACGGCACCAAAGTCGCCATCGCCGAGCAGATGGAAGACCCGAAGCTGGCCAAGGGCATCGTCAAGCGCCAGGTCACCCAGATCATCACCCCCGGCACAATTGTCGAGGGTGCCGCGCTGGAATCGGGTCGCAGCAATTTCACAGTCGCCATCTGCCACGGCAAGAACGACTGCTTCGGCATCGCCATACTCGACATCAGTACCGGCGATTTCCGAATCACCCAGCTCGACGATCGCGCGCAGATGGAAATGGAGCTCAACCGCCTGCAGCCTGCCGAGTGTCTGCTGCCCGAACGCCTGCACGGTGACTGGACGGAGGAAGGTTTTCCCGACCTCGGCCGCCAGCCCGCCTGGACACCGATCGACGATTGGACCTTTGATGCAGAGATCACCACCGACCTGCTGCAGCGCCATTTCGAAGTCGCCTCGCTCGACGGCTTCGGCTGCCGCGAGTTCCCGGCCGGCATCCGTGCCGCCGGCGCCGTGCTTTACTACGCCCAGAACAACCTGCGAGGCAACGCCGAACATATCACCGTGCTGTCGCCGTATTCGTCGTCGAGCTACATGGTCGTCGATCGCATTTCGCAGCGCAACCTTGAACTGGTCGAGCCGTTGTTCACCGAGACCCGCAACGCCACGCTGCTGGCTCTCCTCAACAAATCCATCACCCCGATGGGCAGCCGTCTGTTGCGCGAGTGGATTCTGCGGCCGTTGCTCGAGATCCCGAAAATCCGCGAGCGCCAGGATGGCATAGAAGTATTCGTCAACGACCAGTTGCTGCTGGTCGAGCTGCGCGAGGCCTTGAGCGCCGTCAAGGATCTCGAGCGCACGATCACGCGCCTGAACGTCGGCGCCGCCAACGGCCGTGACTTGCGGGTGCTCCAGCATGGGCTTGCAGCCATTCCCGACCTGCGCGCCATCCTCGACACGAACGACAATTCGGCGCTGCTCAACAGCCTCGCCGAGCGCCTCCACGGCCTCCCCGACCTGGTGGATCTCATCGACAACGCCATCGTCGAAGATCCGCCGCTGACGATCAAGGAAGGAGGGGTTATTTGTGAAGGGTACAATGAGCACCTCGACGATTTCCGCAACGGCGCCACGGAAGGCAAGCAGTGGCTCGCCGACCTGCAGGCGCGCGAACAGGAAGCGACCGGCATCAAGACGTTGAAGGTGCGGTTCAACAAGGTCTTCGGCTATTACATCGAGATCAGCAAGTCCAATCTCGATCTCGTGCCGGACACCTATACGCGCAAGCAGACCCTCACCAATGCCGAGCGCTTCATGACCGCGGAGCTCAAGGAAATCGAGGACAAAGTGCTCGGGGCCGAGGACAAAGCCAAGGCCCTCGAGTACGAACTCTTCCAGGAGTTGCGCGGCGCCGCTGTCGCCCGGACCGGCGCGATCCAGGACCTAGCCCGCGCCGTCGCCGTGGTCGACGCCCTTGGCAGCTTGGCGCAGGTGGCGCTGCAAAATCACTACACGCGCCCTGTCGTCGACGACGAGATGACGATCGACATTCGCGAGGGCCGGCATCCGGTCATCGATCA
>DPYP01000534.1:2904-3461 GCA_003545375.1 Lentisphaeria bacterium | reverse complement strand
CACCAACCAGATGATCATCCTCACCGGCCCGAACATGGCCGGCAAGTCGACCTACATCCGGCAGGTGGCGCTGCTCACGTTGATGGCGCAGATGGGCAGTTTCATCCCGGCATCGAGTGCAGTGATCGGCCTGGTCGATCGCATCTTCACGCGCGTTGGTGCGGCGGACGACCTGTCACGCGGCCAGAGCACTTTCATGGTGGAGATGCTGGAGACCGCCAACATCCTGAACAACGCCACGAACCGCAGCCTGATCATTCTCGACGAGATCGGCCGTGGCACCAGCACCTTCGACGGACTCAGCATCGCCTGGGCGGTCGCCGAGTTCATCCACAACACGTCCAGCCAGCGGGCGCGCACACTGTTCGCGACGCACTATCATGAGCTCACCGAGCTGTCCGTCACCATGCGCGGTGTGCAAAACTACAACGTGGCAGTCAAGGAACAGGGCGACTCGATCACCTTCATGCGCAAGATCGTCCCCGGCGCCTCCGACAAGAGCTACGGCATCCACGTTGCCCGCCTGGCGGGGCTGCCGCGGCCGGTCATCGAGCGTG
>DPYP01000534.1:0-2546 GCA_003545375.1 Lentisphaeria bacterium | reverse complement strand
TTCGACGAAACCAACCAGCCGAAGCTCGCCAGGTCCCCGAAACAGAAGGCGAAGCAGGACCGGGATCAACCCTCGTTGTTCGACGCGTGAGTCGATTCATCCGCCTGCTTCAAGGTGCTTCTGCCTGCTGTATTTCCTTATCGCTCGCCGGCTTCCCTTCGCCTTTCATTCCCAGCCACATGCCCAGACCGGTAATCACCAGCCACGGCAGTGTCGACCACTTCCCCGGCAGCCCCACAAGCTCGCCGAGATTGAACGTCGAGTACTTCCGCACCAGTTCCGTGACCTCCGTGTCCAAGCCGATTGGCAGGATGTCGGGCGTCAGCATGTCGAGCCAGAACAACCGGTAGACCAGGGCCAGTGGATTGGCGAAGCGCGGATCGAAGGCGCTGGGGTCGGCGTACCCCGACGGCATCATCGGGTTCACTGCTGCGATCATCGTCATGTTCACCGCGGACAGGACCAGCAACGCCGCCAGCACCGGGATCGTCCATGGTTTGTCCGGCAGCCGTGTCAGCAGCAGCACGTAAAAGCAGAGCACCGGGATCTGATACCGCGCACCTGTGCTTGAACCGGCGTGCCAGCCGTTGAACATCGCATTGATAACAAAGAAAATTGCGATGTTCGCAATGCACAGCCAATACAGCCGATCACGCGGTACGCCTTTCCTGAACACGCCGTACAACGACAGCAGCAGCACCGGCATAAAGAAGAACAAACCGCGATACGGCGTCACCGAAAGCCCCAGGACCGCATCCGGCGAGATGCGGCCGAACAGTCCGGCGACCGCGCCGGCGTCGCGGAATCGCGGGTTGTTGTGGACGCTGGCGAGTGCGAAAAACGAATCGAAACAGGCACGATGATACACGGCGAACAGCAGCAGCGGCAGCAGCCCGCCAAGGCACACCCACAACAGTTGCCGCCATCGCTGCCGGCACCCCAGCGCGATGATCAACGTCAGCAGGATGACGGCACAGGTGTACTCACACAGCACGGCCCAACCCATGCAGAAACCGACGCCGAACATGGCGGCCTTCGACTCGCGCTGGAAGAGGAGCAAGGCGACGATGACAAATGCTGCAGCGGTCGAATGCCCCCACAGCTGCGTGCTGAACGGAAACAGCAGGGTCCCGAAGAACAGCACAACGCACAGCAGGAACGCGCGCCGGCGCGCGATGCCCAGCGACACCAGCAGCGCCAGGAAACAGACAATCGCGATCGCCGCCGGCAGCCCCGAAAGCACGACGGACAATGCGTAACCGTTGAACAACAGCCAGCCGCCTGTCGTGGGATCGGCGCCGATCATCCGCTCGCCGTGAAACAGCAGGAAGTACACCGGCACCCCGAGCATTGCGGGCCCTGGCGCCTTGTTGGAGTAGTAATGCCCGGTGCGCGGGTTGCGCGACCAGTCGCCGGTGTTGATGCCGATCTCCGGGTTCGGCAGGAATCGATCGATGCAGAACGATCCCGCTTCCGCATGTCCGGGCTCGACGAATGCGAAGATCGCATCGAGCCGCGACCGCTGGTTCCAGTTGGCACCGTTGTAGAAGTACGCGACCGCAAACAGCACGACGCCGAACAGCAGCAGTTCATGTCGAAACCGGCCGATCATTTATGTGCTGTCCCTGCGTTTTTCTTTGTGGCGTTCAGCGATGTTACTGCGCATCCTCAGGAATTGGAGGGGGCGGATCATAGGTGACTATATCGAAAATATTTCTGATACATTGTTCGTCGGAAAGACCGGCAAGCACGGCTGCGGGCATGTCGGTTTTCTCCTTGAAGTGTGCCGCCAGCGCCGCGAACAGCTCGACGCGGGCGTTCGCATCGAGGCTGTCGCGCCGCGCCAGCGCGTCCAGCGCCAGCGCGAGTTCCTCCGGCGACACCGACGCCCGCAGAGCGGCAGCGAGCTCGGCGTTGTCGCGGAACGAATTGTAACGCAGCGGCGGCGGCTCGAATTTTTCCGGCTCCCCGGCTGTCGGTATCGAAACCACAACTGTGCCGGCAACCAGGTCGCCCAGCCGCTGTGACCGCGACGATATCAGTGCTGCTACGCCACCCACCAGATAGGCGCCCGGCAGGAGGTCGATGACACGCAGCACGTTTCGCACGACGATCGGTACGAAGCCGGCGCGGCCGCCGTTGCAAGCGACCACCCGCAGTCCAAGCGCCCGCTTGCCGACCGTCTGCCCGCCCGTCGACAGTTCCAGCACGATGCCGTACAGCACTACGACCGCGATATAAATCGCGCTGGGCAGCGCCACAGTCCAGCCTGCCGGCACATCCGCCATTCGAACCGTCACCAGCCACGCCGACCAGGCAAACCCAAGGATGATCGGAACATCGAGCGCCCACGCCAGGCATCTCAGTATTGGCGACACCGGCGTCTGTATTTCGGATGCTTCTGCCATGCCCCCCCCGTGCGATCACCGCCCGCTGCGTCGGTGGCCCCGCTGCGCATTTCTTAATGCCTCGCCTCGTATGGCACGAAGCCGGGCGTCGGATCTTTCTGCTGCCTACTCGCCCGTGGTCAATATCGCGCAGCCCAT
>DPYP01000070.1:4086-18887 GCA_003545375.1 Lentisphaeria bacterium | reverse complement strand
CCGGCTTCCTTTTCACCGTTGGTCAAAATGTTAAATGTCATTAATTTCATCTGCAACGTCCGCGATGCCCGTGTCTTGCCAGCCGGTTTCATTCTTGTATCGACGGCAGTGCTCGCGTAACATATTGTTGCGTAGCAGTCATTCAACATTCAACAATCATTGTCGGCGCCGGCGTCCCTGGGCATTGTCGAAGGGGCGGACGAGTCGAAACACGAGCATACGTTTGCAATGGATCAGGAGCTTCCCTTTCGTGTCGGACTGAGCGACGAGGACGTCCATGAAAAGATCACGAGTGCCCAGGCTGCTCGCCAGGCACTGGAAGGTACGCCCAGGACCGAGCTGGTTCAATTTTCCCGAGGTTTTCTACCGATCACGCCCGAGGTGCTGAACGACGTCGATGCGATGATCCTGGGTGGTTCGTCGTACGTTGGCTGCGAGGACCTGGCCGGTGCCCGGCGATGTGCGGCGCTGATACGCTTCGGTGCGGGGTTTGATCGCGTCGACCTGGATGCCTGTACGGCGGCCGACATCATGGTCGCCACGGTCCCGACGGCTTTGCGCCGCCCGATGGCGACGGCGGCGTTGACACACATCCTGGCCCTGGCCACCAGGCTGTTCGCCAGATCCAGGCTCGTCTACAACGGCCGCTGGTCCGAGGGCTATCACACGGCCAACCTGGGCGGTGGGTTGACCGGCAAGACGATCGGCTTCGTGGGATTCGGTAACATCGGCCGGGATCTCTACACGTTGGTCCGACCTTTTCAGATGCGACACCTTGTCTTCGATCCCCATCTCGATGATTCGGCCGCGGATGGTTATGACATTGAGCGACTGGATCTGACGGCGCTGCTGGAACAGGCGGATTTCGTGGTGATACTTTGCCCCCTAACCGATGAGACACGGCATCTCATCGGGGAAAAGGAGCTGGGCCTGATGAAAGCCACGGCCTATCTGGTCAACGTTGCCAGGGGCGCGATTATTGATCAAGCAGCGCTGGCCCGGGCCCTGGCGGAAAAGCGGATTCGTGGGGCCGGCCTGGACGCCTTCGATGCCGAACCCATCGCTCCGGACGATCCCCTGCTGGCGTTGGACAACGTCGTTCTCACCCCGCATGCCCTGGGACACACGGTCGAGATGGTGAACCAGTGCAGCGAGATGTGTGTGGCGGGTATTTTGGCCGTTGTTCGGGGCCAGGCGCCCGATAACGTCATCAACCGTGCCGTGCTGGACCGCCCAAAACTGAAAGCAAAGCTGGAGGCGTTTCGACAACGCTTTGAGTCTGTGTGACGCGTGAGGGCGCCAGCTCGGCATCGCTCACACCGCAGTTGTCCGGGAGATGCGCCTCGATCGCGGCGTTGGACACAGATCTCCCAACACGACGTAGCCATGTGTCCGAAGATGTTCGCGTGCAGTTCCTGAGTCAAAAGTGTTTATTTCATCGAACCGTGATAATTCGAGTTTGATAATCCCATTCGGGCAAGTGTACGTTACGTTTGAGCGTGCGTGTGGTGCAGACGATCGACAAAGGAACGGTCAGGGGACACAATGATCGAGCTCGATATCGAACAATTCATGACGGACGGATACCTCATCCTCCGCGGTGCTATTTCGCCGGAAGAACTCGAACCGTTGCGAGAGAGTGCCGAAACAGCGGTCCGCCGCTGCTTTCCGGAGGGTATTCCCGAGGGAATGTTTCAACCCTTGGTCAGGAACTTCAACGAGGTCATCGATGAGGAGACGGCGAACCTGATCGAGATGTTCATGCACGAGGCCACGTTTGGCGTTGCCAGTCGCCTGATGCCCGATGCCAAAGCAGTTGCCCCCGCCGGCATGTTCCTGATGTGTAACCCGGTGCAGGAGCACGGCCCCTGGTTCTGGCATCGTGACATCAATCCCGAGACCAAAGGCCCGCTCGTTGGACTACAGCAGGATATGTTGGCTAATGGCCCGGTTTACCTGCACTTCAACATCGCGCTTTATGACGACGACGTTTACTGGGTCGTGCCCGGCAGCCATCGGCGGGTCAACACCGACGAGGAGAATCGTCAACTTCTGGCGGTTCCACATGCTTACGCACACGGGCAGCAGCCACAAGGAGAGAAGCGCCACGAGCCTTTGCCCAACAGCATCAGTTCCGATCTCAAGGCTGGCGACCTGATTGTCAACCACCTCGAGCTCCTGCACTGGGCCAGCGACTACGGGACGAAGCTGCGGCGGACCTTTCACATCGGTTACCGCTCGCTCGGTGGCCCGAGTTTTTTCTATGAAGGCTACAATCCGAAACCGGCGTTTGGGAAGTACCTGTCGCCGGCGTCGCAGGCGGTACTGGCGCAATGTGACGAGTTGTACGACGAAGAGCTTGACCGGATCGAGGCGGTTCTGCGCGCCGTGCTGGCCCGGGACTCGGCAGCTTTAGCCTCGGCGCTGGCCAAGCTGCACCCTGGCGAGACAGGCAGATTTATGGCACTGATCCACGTTTGTAAGGACGCCCAGCAAATGCACCAGGGCGTCAACGCGCAGCTCGCTGAGCGGTTTACTGCGGATGACATCGAAACGCTGTGGCAGAGCTTCGAGCCGCTCGACGAAGCACTCCAAAGCGATGTGCCGGACGACACGCCCGCCTTTCAGGTGAGGGAACCCAGCGGCTATCGGCTGAATGAGATGCCGGACTACGGCATGGAGGATTTCGTTGCGAGCTGGGAACAGCCGCAGACCATATAGACAAGGATGGCTTATTGGTCATAGTGCGGACTGTGCTTCGAAGTGAAAATCGAACGTTGAAACGATTGCGATTGCGGCACAGGCACCGCATCAGGAAACCCCCATATCATATCCCCGACCATGGAGCAGCCACCTGAAAACACCCGGACCTATGAGGCTGAGCAGTTGCGGTCGTTTGTTCGAATATCTTGACGAAACAAAGGCAGATGCGATGGTAGCGTTCGATGTTTCAGCGATTGCTGATTTTTCCGATAACGATTTCCACGGTGTGGTCCGTTAGCCAAGGAACAATTTCAACTGGGTAATCTGTGAAAATTTCCGCCCCCGAACTGATTGAGCTTGCCAAAAAGATCCTCGTTGCTGCCGGCGCAGCGCCGGCGGACGCCGGACTCGTCGCGGCGAACCTGGTGGAATCGAACCTCGTCGGGCACGACTCCCACGGCGTCATGCGGATTCCGCGATACGTCAAGGCGATTGGCTCCGGCGACATCGATGTCACGACGCGGCCGACGACTGTCAAGGACGGGACCGTCACCACAGTGATCGATGCCGGTTGGGGTTTCGGCCAGGTCGCTGCAATCACGGCGATGGAACGGACTATCGAAAAGGCGCTGGCGCACGGGGTTGCCTGCGCCAGCGTTTTCAACTGCAACGATGTCGGCCGCCTCGGCGCCTATACGATCGGTGCGGTCGAGCACAACTGCATCGGCATTCTGACCAACAACGACGGCGGCTCGAACCCGTACGTGGCGCCGTGGGGCGGTGCCCAGGCGGTGCTCAGCACCAACCCGCTGTCGATCTCCGCCCCGGCCGGTGAGCATCCGCCGATTTGCGTCGACATGTCGACCAGTGTCACTGCCGGCAGTCAGGTGCAGCTGGCGATCCAGCGTGAGGAACAGTTGCCGGAGGGCTGTCTGATCGATGCCGAGGGCCGGCCGACAACCGATCCCAAGGTGCTGTTCACCGATCCCAAGGGGGCCTTGTTGCCGCTCGGTTCGCCGGTGGCCGGGCACAAGGGTTTTGCGCTCAGCCTTGGCATCGACATCCTCGGCGGCGCCCTCAGCGGCGCCGGCTGCAGCGGTTCGGCCGGTCGCGATGCCCAGGGCCTGTTCGCGCAGGTCATCGATATTTCTGCATTCACCAGCAACGATGCGTACATCGCCCAGGTGACCGGTCTGATCGAGAGACTCAAGGCGACACCGGTTGCAGAGTGTGCCAAAGAGATTCGTATCCCCGGCGAGCACAGTGCTGCAACAAAGTCGGAACGCCTGACTGGCGGCATCTACATCGAAGATGCGACCTGGCAGGGAATCATCGACGTTGGTGGCGAGCTCGGCGTCGCCTAACGCGCAGACCGGTACGTCGCAAATGACCAGCGCAGAGGCCCGTAGTCCTATCGTTGGCGGTCGTCGAGCAGCAGTTGGTGTTGCCCCGAGCTTCGCGCCTACCGTAATCGCTGCGGCTTGCGGGCGAGCGCCATTTGCGGTTCGAAGACGATCAGCTTGGCGCCGCGCACTTCGAGGATCGGCAGGGATGCCAGCAGATTGATGAGCGCGTACTGCGTCGGATTCTTCTCGAAACTCGACTCGAAGAACTGCAGCTCGCCGTCGCCCTCCCAGGCCGCCGGACATTCGGCGGTGCATGGGTACGTGCAGACGTATGACACGTCGGCTCCGTCATTCTCGACACTCGGGAAGTGCTTGAGGTTCATCCAGATCGCGTCGTGCTTGGCTTGTTCGATCTCCCTGCGCTGGTCGGCGGACATCTCGGTGAGCCCGGTCGCGGACACTTCGAGAATCGGATAGCCGAAATGCGTCACGTCGGCGCGGCAGGTGTCGCCATGCCGCATCAGGTTGGGAATGTCCGCATACACCTTCGGCACGCCGCTGTGGTCGCGGCCGCCGAGAATCGGCTCGGTCATGTTTTCCCACATGATCGTGCAAAAGGTGCCGTGCACATCCTTGTCTACCTCACCGTCGAACACGCAATGTGCGTCCACGCCGACGAGGTTGTACGCCTTGCCGGCCAGCCAGTCGACGTCCTCGCATTGGCAGACAGCGACAGAAATCAGTGCCTCCTCGTCAAGCCGAAACGGTTCCGGCAGGAGTTTCGCCGCCGCCTCCGGCTCGGTCAGGAACGTTACTGCCAGGGCGGTGACACGGCCGTAGCGCATGCCGCCGTTCTCCCACGGCCGCGGATCGCGAAAAATGCTGGCGGTGGGCATCGTGTAGGGGTGGCCAGGTTCGAATGTATACATGAGCGACTCCGGTTGGTTGATAAGTGTTTCTTCTGTCACTTTACGGCTGTTTCGCGGCATGCCAAGTTAGACAGGGCAGTACGGATTACCTGACACTGCAGACTGAATAGCAAACGCTGAATTCACACTTCCGTCGACGGGATACCGCAGGAAATGATATAAGCACGACGCGGCTGGCTCGAGCGATTCGGTGTCGTGTAGTGCAGGGTTTTGCCGTAATGGATGGTGGCGCCGCCGGCTGGAACAGGGCAGGGCACGGCCGTTGCCGGGTCGAAGCTGGCGGCATCCGCGTGCCAGGCGTCGCTCGCGTCCTGTTTGGCGTGTGGAATGATGTCCGGGACGTCGCGCCTGGAGACGAACTGCATGCAGCCGTTCTCGGCATTGACGTCCTGCAGCGGAATCCACACACTGACGCGGCGATACTCTGCTTTCGGATCCCAATACCACTGGTCCTGATGCCAGGGCGTTGCTGCCGGACTGCCCGCCGGTTTGGAGATAGCGTGATCCGTGCGGAATTCGCATTCGGAGCCGAGCAGTTGTTCCGCGACGGCGATTGCATTGGCGCGCATCAACGAGTTTGCGAACGCCCCGACATTCTTC
This sequence comes from Lentisphaeria bacterium, assembly GCA_003545375.1. Lineage (GTDB taxonomy): Bacteria > Verrucomicrobiota > Lentisphaeria > JABSQK01 > CAJWLW01 > CAJWLW01. Next base: position 13,309 of record DPYP01000070.1, on the reverse strand, counting down.
GACATCTCGTGCATCTGAACGACCAGCCCATCGTCCTGGTCACCGCCATCGGCCAGGTCGCGGGGTGTGAATTCGGTCTTTTCCCGCCAGCCTTCGAAGGTGTCGTCGAAGATCGGCCGCAGTTGTTCGACTTCCGCCGGCGTCGTGATACGGTCGAGCGCCAGGAAGCCGTGTGCGTGAAAGCTTGTGATCTGGTCCGGTGTCAGTTCGATGTCACTCGCAGGCATGCAGCGTCCTCTTGGTAGTTTCGGAAATGCCGGTGTTAGGAACGGTATTGAGCGATTCTGTATGTTCGATGTACTGGAATCCGTCTCCCGCCCTTGTTGAACGCGGATAGTTCCTCTGGGCGGCGGCTTGTCCTCAATCGTAATACGGCACCGGGCTGAAGCTGAACGCCGCGGGTGTTGTATTCGGGAAGTCGGACGCTGCCAGGAACTGGAGCATGAGCTGAATGTCTTCTTCCACCAGCACCCGGTTGATGCCGTAGCCGAGCCGGTCGGTCAGTCGGATCTGTTCGTGGCGTGCTTCGATTTCCTCGAGCATCAGCTTTCGCAGCAACTCCGCATCCTTTGTACTGTATGCTTCGAGCGCCCAGACCGAACGTCCGAGCGAGGCGATCAGGCTGGCGTACAGGCGCAGGTTAAGTGCTTGTTCGCTCAGGAAATCAGCGCCGGCAGACTGCCCTTCCTGTTGGCAGAGGGCGCCCGCCTGTTCCGATTCGTCGGCCAGTTTGATGAACGTATCACGGTCGTCGAGTTGTGCCTGGCCATGGATACTGCCGAGCCTGCCGTCAATCCAGATGCGGATGTGTTTCTGGAAATAATTGTCGCGCGGGCGTTCGTCGAGATCGAGAAAGCTCGGGATCAGCGGCAGATACAAATGCCCACGCGCACCCTGCCGGCCGATGCCGGCATTGAGTCGCTGGAACCAGGTGAAGTACGCCTGGTCGTCGACGGCCTGCTCTATCTTACCCCAGACATCCAGGAGTGCGTTGGTCAGTTGCGGCAATTCCGGTTGGGCGCCGATTGCCTTCGCCGCAACTCTCTGCAGCAGCTCTTCGCGTGTTGCCTGCGGATCGTCGAGGTAGGCGCGCACCGCCATCATGTTGGCGTTGCGAGTGACCGGCGGGTAGTCGCCCCAGAAATCCATGATCCCGCTGAAGTCGTCAGCAGCCAGTTTGTGCAGCACGTTGATTGTCTTGCCGGGGAGTGCAAAGGCGTGGCACGGATCGTAGACCTCGGACTGACAGAACTCGTGCAGGGCCAGGATCGGCCGGCCTTCTTCGCGCGCCATGCCGGCGTTCTCGGTGGTGAGCCAGCCCATGCGATCGATAGACATCCATGGCTGTGCGGTCTCCAGGCGACCGGTGCGTCGCTGTTCGTCGACCAGATCGGGGAACGGCAGAATCACACCGCAGGCACGGTGCGATTTTCGAATGATCCAGTCGCGCACAGCAATCTCCGGGTTCCAGACGATGACGTAGATCGGCAACTCCGGCCGCGCTTCGAGGACAGTCTCGACCGCCTCGTTCAAGAACCTGATGTAGACCGACCACGGTCCGCCCGGCGCGCTGCCGCAGCGTGGGCAGGACTCGTCGCAGCATTCCGGGTTGTGATCGCCGGGAAAGAACACCAGGCCATCGAGCTCGGGAAAATCACGGCAGAGGTTGGCGTATAATTCGCGGTAGTACGCCTGTACGGTGGGCTGACTGAGGCACAACGGGCGATTGCCGCGCCAGCTGCAGCCCTCCGGATCGCGCTGCCCGAACAGATCGGGCTGGCGTTGCAGCAGTTCGCGCATCTCCAGCTTGATGCGACGGTCCACGGTCTGCGAATTGTTGGCGTACGCCGTTCCGTAGGACTCGTCGGGCCCGGGAATGCCCCAGACTATCAGCCAGCAGTCGAGGCCGAGCGAACGCGTCAGCGTCATGCGTTCGCGGATGAGCTTTTCGTTGGACCGGCGGCCTTGCGGCATCAGGTCGGGAATGACCGTGGACTCGACGAACATTTCGGGCGACAGCCCGTCCGGGCCCATGCCACTGCCGCCGCCGACGAAGATGCCGTTGAAGCCACCGCCCTTGAGGTGCTCCAGACCCTCGCGCGTAAACGGCGTGGAGCTGCGAAACCCCCATTTCTCCCAGCTTGTGAGGCGGATGTTCAGTGGTGTTGCAGGCTCAGATTGCATGGCCGTTGCGGATGTGATCCTGAAGTTGGTCTCGGGTGCCTCTTATGTCACCTTAATCGGAGCAAGGGACAAAAGGGACGGGCGACTGTTTCCTGACAACTGAATGCCCTCCAAGGCAACACCATGAAACTGGGCATGTTCAGATCGTTTTCCGTACCTTCGCGGCATCGTGGAACAGCACGTCGCGCACGGCGGTGGTGGCTTTCTCGTGAAATGCCGTGACGGCTGGATCGAAATCCTTTTCGGGACGCGGTGTGTGAGTGAAATGGCCGTGCTTGTCTTCACCTCTTACCAGCGCGGCGCTGTCCCAGTCACCGATGATCTGCCGGGTTTGTGTCGGCATGTAATGGAACGACAGGCCGATGCGCCGGTCGTTTGAACGATTCGGCGCGGATGCGTGGGCCAGACGGCCGTTGTGCAGCGATGCTTCGCCCGACTGCAACGGCATCGCGACGGTTTTCGATTCATCGACTTCGACGGAGATTTCCTGGCCGCGGGTCAGCAGGTTGTCGTCGCGGTATTCATCCTGGTGCGGCATCAATTCGTCCAGGTGACTACCCGGCAGCACGCTCATGCAACCGCTCTCCAGCGTAGCTGGTGACAGGGCGATCCATACGGTGATCAGATCATTCGTATCCAGCCCCCAGTATCGCAGATCCTGATGCCAGGACACATAGACCGGGCTCTGTGCTTCCTTGACCCAGAACAGTGAGTTCCAACACAGGATGTCCGGCCCGATCAAATCCTCCACCGCATCCAGGATCGTGTCCTGACGCATGAGGTCGTCGACCCATTTGAAGAGTAGATGTGATTTGCTGCGCGTTGCACCCGAAATCGGCGCGCCTTGTGCCGCCTCGAACGCTTCCAGATTGGCGCGGCACTCGGCGGTCCCGGAGTCATCAATTACTTTGAGCGGAAAGTAGTAACCTTGCTCGCGATATTGTTTGACGGCATCTTCAGTCAGTGATTTCGGCATGTCATTCTCCGGAACTTTGGATGGATGATCAGAATATCTGTCAGTGTCGGGGTCGATTGCAATTTAAGGGTGTTTACTCGGATAATAAAGCGTCAGAGTGTTTGCGCACATAGTCGATGATGTCATCGCTTTCGTACATCTCCACGTTCCGGTCCGGGTCGACGAGGTACGGCACCTGTGCTTTGCCGCCGCGCCCCTTCAGTTCCAGGGCGATCGGCGTTTCGGAGCGGACGATTACCGGCCGCAGGACGTAGGGGATCTGCATCTCCTCCATGGCGTTGCGGACCTTTACACAGTAGGGGCAGTGTTCAGAGAGATAGAGTTCAATCATTTTTTTCTCCAGCCGGTCAGTCGGTTTATGGTGTGGGTCGCTTTTGTTTGAGCCGCCGCGCCAGGAATCGATCCAGCTCGTTGGCGAAGGCGTGGCAGTCTTTCTGGTTCAGCGGCGGCGGGCCGCCGGTCTCGATGCCGTCGTTGTTGCGCAGGTCGGTCATCAGGTCGCGCATGGCCAGGCGCTGGCCGATATTGCGCTCTGTAAACAGATCGCCGCGCGGGCTGAGGCCCTGTGCCCCCTTGTCGACGATGGCCGCGGCCAATGGAATGTCCGCGGTGATGACCAGGTCTCCGGCGTTGACCAGGTCAACAATTTTTTCGTCGGCCACGTCGGGGCCGGCCGCCACCTGGATCATGTCGAAGAGCTCCGACTCCGGCAGCTGCATGTACTGGTTGGCGATGAAGGTCACCGGTACCTTGGTCCGGGTCGCAGCCCGAAAGAGCAGGTCTTTGATGTCGCGGGGAACGGCATCGGCATCGACATAAATCCGCATCGGCGGCATGTCGTCTGTCTGCTCGTCTGGCATGGGCGATGGTTCTCGTTTGCAAGGTGAACTCTGGACAACAAAGGTACACCCTCCGTCCGGCATGGGAAGTGAAGTTTGACGGGGTTCCCGCGCCATTGTATGGTGGGGCGGATGGCCGCCATGATTAACCGAGATGTCGATAGCCGATGAAGATCTACTTTGCTGGTGCGATCAGGGGTGGACGCGAGTACGCGACAACCTATCACGCCCTGATTGCGTACATCGAGACCCTTGCAGAAGTGCTGACAGAGCACATTGGCGATCGTCACCTGTCGGCTCATGGCGAGACGAGCCTGACCGATACCGACATCTACAGTCGGGACATGGAATGGGTCACTGCCAGCGACGCGATGATCGCCGAGGTAACCGCCCCGTCTCTGGGCGTCGGCTACGAGATCGGCAGAGCGGTGGCTGCGGGCACGCCCGTGCTGTGCCTCTTTAATAGCAACAGTGACGGCCGGTTGTCGGCGATGATCTCCGGCAATCCCGAAGTGAAAGTGGAGAGCTACGGGGAGCTGGCCGAAGCGGAGCGGGCAATTCGCGAATTCATTGAACAGCTGATGCAGTGCGAATAGCCGCTGAACAAGAAACAGTGAGCCTGGCCGGAATACGATCGTGCCAACCGATCCTCTCCACCCGTTGCTTTTCATCAATCCATTGCCGGCAGACCGGTACCTCTTGATTCGGCTTGGCGTACGCTGAATCGTGCCGGCGCGGTCAGGTCAGGTACTGTCCGAAGTTCTCACGCATATACGCCAGGCTTATCTGCATCCAGGCTTCCGGATCCTGATGGGGTTGCGGGGCTACTTCCACGCATAAGGCCAGGTTGTCCGGGTCTGCGACGCTGCTTTGCAGGACCTCCAGAATCTCCGGGATCGGCACATTGCCCTGGCCGAGCGGGGCTGTCAGAATGCGCGGTTCACCGTCCAGCGTTTTCGGCTGGATGCGCATGTCCTTGATATGGGTCATCACTGTCCACTCCGCTACTGCTTTCGCGGCCTCGAGCGGGTCCTCGATCACTGCGAGGGAGTTGCCGAAGTCGTAGTTGACCCGCAACCAGGGCGAGTCGACCGCGCTTACTACTTCGGCGATTTCAGTGCAGCGGTAGTCCATGTGATTCTCGAAAGCCATGACGATGCCGATCGCTTCGGCGTAGGATGTCAGTTCGCTGAAGTTGGCGATCATGCGTTTGATCTGTTCGGCGATCGGCGGGTCCTTGCTGAAATGATGGTGCTCCAGCGCGCCGTGGTGGACGGCGACGATGATGTCGGCGCCGGCGGCCTTGCCCAGACGCATATGCCGGACGAAGTTGTCGCGCTCGACTTGCCATTCGTCACCGGTGGTGGCCCAATCACCGGTGCCGGCGGCAATCAGCTTGATATTTTTCTCCGCCATGAGCCTGCCGGTCTGGCGGGCGTGATCCTCGTCGTCAAACCATGTGACGCACAAATAAAGCGGCGACAGCCGGAGTGCTGCGGCGCGGTCGATGGTCCACTCGATGTGATCGCCGGGTGCCGGCGGTGTGATCGACAGTGTGTACGGCAGCGGCATGCCTGTGTTGAGATAGGCCGGGTGCGTGACGCTGTGGATTGTGGCGCCGTGATTGTCGTGCAAGGTCGGCGGATAGCAGATCCAGCGGTAAGAGGCGACTGACAGGCCGAGTTTCATGGCAGGGGATTCAGGTGGGGGTGGCGTAAATGAGTAAGAAATGACATCAACATCCCTCCAATTTAGCCGTCTGGCAACATCTTGCCCATAATAAACTGCTTCCGTGTTGACGTGGATTTCCGCATTACAACGGGGCGTATATGAAGAGGGGTGACTATGATGGCGAGAGAATACCGGTTCGTGCTTATTCCGGCACTATAGGTATTGTATGGGTGCTGTGAAACAAGAAACAATTTGCCAGGCAAACCATGAGAAAAAAGAAATCGCCCCCGACAACCCGCATCTGTCTCAGCCCGGTCGCTGACAAGCTGCAGCAGTTTGCCGGGGCCGAGCTCAAGCGCTGTCTCAAGCGGCTGTTCGGTGTCACCGCGGAGATCACGTCCGGATCAACCGGCCGCGCCGGCCGACGTTTTATCGTTGGTCTGCGCAGTGACGACCATGTCCGCGCCGCGGCGGGTCGCCTGCCGAAGCTTTCCGATCAGGGTCACCTCGTGCGTCGCCAGTCACCGCAGGTCATGATCCTTGCCGGCGGCAGCAGCGCAGCCGTTGCCTGGGCCGTCTACGAGCTTGTCGAGCGGTACGGTGTGCGATACCTCCTGCACGGCGACGTATTTCCGGAGAATCCCGGGGCCTTTCGGCTGCTCGATGTGGACGCAGTGCTCGAGCCGACATTACAGATCCGTTCCTGGCGGCAATGGAATGACCTGCCTACCGGCCCAGAAATGTGGACGGCCAAACAGCAGAAAGCTTTTATCCGGCAGATCTTCAAGCTCAAATACAATGGCGTTTTTCTCAGCTTGTGGCCGCATCAACCGGTGGTCCATTACGAATGCGGCGGTGTCGAGAAGACGACCGGTCTTCTGTTGTTCGATCAGAAGTTCCCGATCACCCGGGCGAACATCGGGAGGGAGCACCTGATCGACGCACCCCGCCTGGACAACCCGGAGTTCGTCGGTGCGCGGACCTATGAAGAACGCCTGTCGATTTGCGTCCGCCTGATGAAGACAATCATCCGGACCGCGAAGTCCCTCGGCATGCATACGTCGTTTGCCATGCAGCCGCTCGAGTTTCCGAAGGAGTTCCGCCCGGTACTGCAGGCGCCCTCGATGGAGTCGATTCAGCTCGGCGACCTGAGTTGCGCGGAGACAGGCGACCTTTTCAATCCCGGTCACGTCAACCTGGTTGAAACCCGTATACGCGCCTATCTCGACCAGTACAGCGAGGTCGATGCCATGTACCTGCAAATGCCGGAGCACCCGCAGGCCGGCCGCGTGTTCGAGCAATCCTGGCGCGAGCTCGACGCGCGCCACGGGCTCGCCCGGGATTGCGACATGACGGAGCTGCTCCGGAAGGCCTCGCACAATGCCCTGGTGCCTGGCGACACCGAACGCGCCAGCCGCGAGTTCAAGTCGTCGGTGTCCATGCTCAATTTTTTCGATCGTTTCTTCGCGGGCAACGATATTCTCGAGCGGGCCGCGGCCGACAATATCAAGGTCAACCTGAATGTCGGCATGAACGCCGAGCATCTCTTTCCGATCATGGATCGGGTGCTGTGGGACGGTGCCGGCATTGCAACGACCCTGGGCTATACCGCGTCCCGTGCGGTGCGTGCCATGGACAGCATGGCGCGGATGAACACCGCGAAGGTATCGGCTGAATTGATCGTTACTTTTCAGGACGACAACATCGGTTCGCTGCCGCAGGTGGCGACGCACAGCCTGCATAATCTGGTCCAGAACATGCAGCGCTATGGCTGGCGGGGTTTTATGACGCGCCATTGGCCGGTCGGCGATCTCGACCCGGTGGCGGCGTACCTGGCGAAAGCATCGTGGAATGCCACGATGACGCCGCACGCCGCGTACACCGATCACTTTTCACACGTGTACGGTCCCGAGACCGTGGATGACATGTGCCGCGCCATGCGGATTCTCGAAGATATCACAGTCATTCTCGACCTGGATTTTCTCTCCCTGTTTTTTCCGGTGCTGACGATCATGTGCCGTGAGCTCGACGAGGACAAGGTGATGCCGCAGGGCCTGTTGCACGTGCGCGCGATGTTTCAGGCGGTCGACAACCTGTTCTCCGAAGTCGAGAAGAACGTAAGTACTAAACAGGGCAGGGCGGAGCTGGCCTATTGGCGCCAGCGTATTGTCTTCAGCATCGAAGCGCTGAATGAAAAGGAACTGCTGCACGAAGGTGCGAGGCGGATCGTTGCAGCGAAACGCGCCCGCAGCAAGAAGGCGAAGGCCGAACGCACCGCCGAGGCGAAACAGAGCTTTGCGAAAGCGATTGCCGCCGGCAAGGCTGCTGTCCGCGCCATGGCATCCGAGGTCCGCGACGACTCGGACCGTGCCAGTATCGCCACATACTTCCACCTCTTTGTCCGCGAAGTCCAGGAGCAGACCACCGTAGTACTGGCCGGACGCGCGGCAGATGCCAACAGCGATCCGATGTGAGGCGCCGAAGAGATTTTACGAGAAATGTTTTGGACAGGATGACACCGACCTCAGGAGGACGAACCGAATGAAGAATATTCTCGTTATGGGCGGCACATCGTTTGCCGGCAAAGCCCTGGTCCGCGAATTGTTGCGGCAGGACTACCACGTCACTGTCGCAACCCGTGGCCAGGCCAAGGTTGACTTTGAGGGCTCTGTCGAGTGGGTGCAATTCGAGCGCACCGACCTTGACAGCATGGTGACTGCGTTTTCCGGGAAAGCGTATGATGTGGTGTTCGATCAGATCGGCTACTGCGCGGATGATGTGGCCGATGCCTGCGAAGTGTTTGCGGGGAAGATCGGACACTACGTCTTTACCTCGAGCATCGCGGCGTACACCACTATCCACACAGGTGGGATGGTCGAGACAGACCTGGACCTGGAAGTGGGCTGGGTGCCGGGCCGGCACTCTACCGGCGAAATCGGGTACGGCGAGGGCAAACTGCAAGCCGAAGCTTATCTGGCACAGATGGCACCGTTCCCTTTCGCGACGGCTCGCATACCGATTGTTCTGGGGGCAGACGATCCGCTCAATCGACTGGGGTGGCTGGTCGGGCGTATCCTGGACGGCGCGCCGATTGTCATTCAGCCGGGATGCGGTGTGCTGGGTTACATCGGTACAGCCGAGAAAGGCAGGTTCCTGACCTGGCTTGGATTGTCCGGGCAAGAGGGCGCGTACAACGCCAGTTCAGAGCCTTGGCTTGATCCGGTCGAGTTCACCCGGTTGACGGGAGAAATCCTTGGTGCCGAGCCGATTGTTCTGACCGAAGGCGATGAGCCTGATCGGATGAATTGGATCAACCAGTTTGATCTCACGATGGATGTATCCAAAGCCAGGCACGCCGGCTTCGAATTCGCTGAATTTGACCAGTGGTTTCCCAACGTTGTGAAGGAAACTGCGGCATTGCACACCGTGTCAAAAGAAGATTGAATGTAACGGCGATGGAGATAGCCGTGGTGTAACTTTTACCGGTGGAGGTGATGGCTGCGGTGCCGACTGTTCTTCACGAAAGAACAAGCGTTACGTGAAAGCACCCACT
>DPYP01000070.1:0-3755 GCA_003545375.1 Lentisphaeria bacterium | reverse complement strand
CAAAGCCATGGGTGAGCCTGGTATTGGAGCCCGGCTGTAGGGGCGCAAGAGGAAGTTGTAACACGTTTCGGGCATAGACTGCAATTCAAAACAGGGATCAGGATGCACAACAGAAGATGGGCGTCTGTCCTGGTTATCATGCTGCTGGGTGCGTTAGCGGTGATGGCCTGGGTTCTTTGGCGCAACAATCAGCGCGCCGAGAAACGATTCAACGTGCTGCTGATCACCCTGGACACAACGCGGGCCGACCGGCTCGGGTGCTACGGCTATGACCAGGCCGAGACCCCGACGCTGGACGAACTGGCGGCCCGCGGCGTGCGCTATGAGAACGTATACGCCCCGGTACCGTTGACCCTGCCGTCCCATGCAACGATCCTGACCGGCCTTGACCCGCCCGAACACGGACTGCATGACAACGCCCGCGGCAGCCTGGGGCCGGGGCCGGCGGTGTTGGCCGAGATTTTCAGGGATCGCGGGTATCGGACGGCGGCCTTTCCGGCCGCATTCGTATTGGACAAGCAGTTCGGCCTGGACCGAGGATTCGAAGTCTATGACGACCGGATGGGACCGCCAACCGCCGGAACAAACGCCTTCCACCAGCAGAATCCCGGAAACATCGTGACGGATCGGGCCGCCGCCTGGCTGGGAAGAACGGGCCAGCCTTTTTTCGCATGGGTGCATTTCTACGATCCTCACCTGCCTTATGATGCGCCTGAGCCCTACAGATCCCGTCATGGCGATTCGTACGACGCTGAGATCGCTTTCATGGATGCACAGATAAAGCGGCTGCTGGATTTCCTGGACAGCGCCGGACTTCGTGAGAATACACTGATCCTGGTCGCGGGTGATCATGGCGAGTCGCTCGGCGAACACCGGGAGCGGGAACATGGGGCGTTGATTTATAACTCAACGATGCGCGTGCCGCTGATCTTCAGCCTGCCCGGGCAGCTGCCCGAAGGGAAAGTCCAGTCGGCAGTGGCAGGCCTGATAGATGTTGCTGCGACAATCCTCGATGTTCTCGATTGGCCACAACCCGAGAACATCGGTGGGCGCAGCCTGCTTCGTACCGGCGCCGCTGACCAGGCTGCCCCCGGCATCTATGGAGAGAGCGAATGGTTGATGAACAGCTACGGCTGGGCACCACTCTACAGCATCACAACAGATCGCTGGAAATACATCGAGGCGCCTGAGCCGGAGCTTTATGATTGCCAGGCGGACCCTGGAGAGCTGAAAAACCTGGCATCGGTTGAAGGTGTCATCGTTGACGAGATGCGGTCTTGCCTGCAAACCATGCGAGCGGCCATGAAAACGGGCGTGCCCGCGGCGGTCGCGCTCGACGCGGAGGAACTCGCTCGCCTGCGCTCATTGGGCTATGTGGGCGGTGCCCCCGTTCCTGCCCCGCAGGCCGAACCCGGGCAGAGGCAAGACCCCAAGAAGATGATGCACATTTTCAACGGTTGCCGCGACGCAGAAGAACTGCAGGCTGCATCGATGCACCGCGAAGCCATAGAACGGCTGCTCCCCCTGATACAACAGAACCCACAGTCGCTGAAATTACGGAAAACCATCATCATCTCTTATGTCGAGCTGGATGAACTCATCACCGCCAAACCACATGCGGAAGAATACCTGCGCCAAGATCCTTACAACCGCAATATTATCGGTTGCCTGGCCGGTGCGTTTGTCAAGCTGGGAAAGTGGGACCGGGCGGCAGCTCTATATCGTGATGGCCTGCTGCTGCCGGCGCGGCCGGATGAACCGGTCAAGCCCGGGACCCAATCGGTGGCAACGGCAATTCTGCAGAGGGGCCTGGGACAGGTTTTGGAGTTGCAAAACAAGTTGCCCGAGGCAGTCGTGCAATATGAGATATACCTGAAACAGGTGTCCGATGACAAACCGATTCGTCGCGAACTGACCAGGATCTGTTTTTTACTGGGCAAATACGAGACAGCAAAAAAACACCAGCTTGTTGCGCTCCAGGATAATCCCCTCAATCCAAAATTGCATGAGCAGATGGGGCAGATCCTTCAGGCTGCCGGCGATCACAATTCGGCTATTTATCACTATCAAAAAGCCGTTGAGTTGAATCCTCTCGTTGGAGGCGCCAGCCGTGACCTTGGTATAATCCTGTGGGAAAAAAAGGAATACGGAAAGGCGATTGAAGTCTGGAGAAACGGCCACGAACATTTGCCGGAAGCACTCACGATGACTTATTTCCTGGCCTTCTCCCTGGCTACCTGCCCGGATCCCAAATACCGCAACGGGACTGACGCACTTAAACTTGCTACCACCCTCTGCGAGCAGACGCAACATGCGAATCCCCAATTTCTGGATGCCCTCGCGGCTGCACATGCCGAGACAGGGAATTTCAACAGGGCGGTGGGGATCGCCCGTCAGGCCGCGCAGGTGGCGAGACGCTCGAGTGACGAGGGGTTGGCCAGGGAGATCGAGATGCGGTTAAGGCTTTACGAAGCAGACAAACCCTTCCGCACAACAACGACGGTTATCCAAAACCGCTGATGGCGGGAGCGGTACCGGCACCTTTTGCGATTCCGGTGCGTTGCCAAACCGGCGATCCAGAAAAGTCAGCCTCACTCCAATAAAAAATCAAGCCCACCCGCCGCGGCGGATGAGCTTGATGATTTTGTCCTCGATTGGCGCGCCGAATCAGTTCTGCAGGTTCTTCAGCTTCTCCAGCTCCACTTTCATGGCTTCCATCTGGAGTTGCTGCTCCTGGACCACCTTGGTCAAGACACCGACGACATCCATCGGGCTAAGGTTCTTGCGGTTGTTGGTTGCAACTAACGCCGGTACATCCTCGGCAATGAAGCCCACGTACTCTTCACCCTGTTCTTTCTTGTAGTTGTACTTGACAGGCGTCAGCGCGGTGAGTGCCTCGACAGCTTCTTCAGTCGTCAGCTCTGCGATGTTTTCTTTCATGTCGCGCGAGGACGCATTGGTCCACACACCGCCGCTCGTGACGTGGGCATCGCTCGCCATGTGGAACGGATGTTCAGGCCACTTACCGCCTTGACCGATGTAACCGACCTGATTGATCACCAGTCTTTCCACCAACGTCTCGCCGGGGCCCTCGGCCACATTGAAGTACATCGACGTTTGCCCTGCGGTGCCTATGTATTTTGCCTCAATACTCGCCCGGGGTCTGCCACTGCCGCCGGCAATGTTTCCTTCATTGCCGTACCACTGGATCTGGCCCAAGGATTCCCCACCATTACATTGAAAATCTTTCAATATAAACCGTATTACACCTGCTGGATCAGCTGTCGTGCCGTAACCGCCACTGCCAGCATCAGCCAGGATCTGTAAGTCAATTTTTTCGCCGGGACTTTCCTCCCACACCCCATATTCACGACCCATGCCTATTCCAACGGCCTTGGCCGTCCATATCCCTGTGAGCGGATTTGCCGCTTCACTCGGAATCCACTGTGAGTCACCAGCGGGCCCCTGCGCACCTGCGGCGCCGTCGTTGCCGGCCTTACCCTGCGGGCCTTGTGCCCCGGTTGCACCAGCGGCACCGGCTTTACCCTGTGGCCCCTGCGAACCGGCGCCGGGCGACTCCCAGGTCGCCAAGCCAGCGGCATCGGAGGTCAGCACCTTGCCTGCACCGGGAGCGCCGCCGGTAATTTTCACCTGGCCTGCAACCTCAAGCTTGGCGCTGGGATTTTCCACCCCGATACCGACACGCCCCGCCTGGTTGATCACCATCGCGTTTCCAAAATCCGAATTGCCGATCA
>DPYP01000333.1:4053-8371 GCA_003545375.1 Lentisphaeria bacterium | reverse complement strand
AGCAGAAGCGCGAAGAGAAACTGGTACGGCTCATCGATGCGCTCAAGGGTGCTGCAGTGATCGAGATGAAGTGATGCGGAATACAGATAGGAAGAGATACAGGGGCTTGTGCTGAAACTCGGAGCACTGAACAGGGCTCGAGGAACGTCGCGGTCATCTGCGCCAACCGGTCAACATTGAGTTCGACATCCGGCAGGAACCACAGTCGCATGCGATGCACGCCCTGATCCGTGCGGTGTTGCGGGTCGGCTGCGTGAGGCAGCCACGGTTCGTGCAATCCGCATGGTGCTCGAGCGTACCAGGTTCAATCGCAGACGCCCATCCAGACAATCACCTGCGAATACCGCATCCTGCAGCACCGCCATGCCGCTGTCGCCCGGTGGTACCCATAGCCACCGATGCAAGGGTTGTTCGCGGCCGTTGGCGGTTTCCATGGCAAACCATATGGCGTTGAAAACCTGGTACTGTCGGTTACGTTAAAAACCGCTCGTTGACCGAGATATATCGGACGCCTGTCCAAGTGGTTCGGCCCTCCCATCGCAAGCTATCCCGTGCAGAATTTACAGAACATCCCGCAGCGTTCTCCCAGCGGTCGCCGGACAGCGCATGCCGTCGCTTTGGTTCTCCTCGTCGTCGGCATCGGGATTTTCCTTGTCATGGTCCGGGATGTCAGCCTCGGCGATCTCTGCCGCGTTGCCAACCAGGTGGATGTCGGAATTCTTGCTGTCGCGGTGGTCGCGGGCCTGGCAATGACTGGCCTGCGAACGATCCGGTTCTACCGCTTCTTCCCGGCACCGGGTCGCCGGCTGGAACTGTACGCCAGTTTCGCCATGTTTCGATTCCTCAACTTCGTGCTTCCTTTCCGTTCCGGGGAGATCACTTTTCTGGCACTGCTCAGCAAGTTCAAGTTCACCGGCAGTATTGCCGGCATCGCTCCGGTTTGGATTCTGTTGCGGGTGACGGACTTGCTCGCCCTGTCGCTGCTGTTCTTTTGCGCCAACAGTCTCGTCCCCCTCACGCAGCACTTCGATGTGCTCCAGTGGGGGTTGATCGGGCTGTCGACCGTGCTGTTGGCCGGGGTGCTCATGTTCTCTGCGTGGATGGTCAGGGCAAATCCCACTTTCAGCGACACCTGGCTGGGACGCCATGCTCGCGCGGCCCACGCCGGTTTCACAAGGCTAGATGGCTGGCGACCGTGTCTGTATTCCCTATTCTTAGGGTGTCTGATCTGGGGTACAATGGCCGTCCTCAATACACTCATGCAGATGGCATTCGGCTCCCCACTGACTGTCGCTCAATGCGCGGCTGTCGGTGTTGCCGCCGCCGCCGTCAGCATTCTCCCTATCCACGGCCCCTTTGCCGTGGGTACCAGCGATGTGTCCTGGGCTGGTCTCATGGTCTTGGCCGGAATGCCTGCCGGCCAGGCGATCGCGACGACGTTGTGCGTGCGCCTAGGACTGGTCTCGATCATCCTGCTCGACGGGACTATTGGTATCGTCATCCTTTGGCTTTGCGGCTGCCGTCAAGGCAAACCCGACGAACCCCGGCTGCGAGAGCCACAATGAGCATCCGCGATGGCGAAGACTACAGCCCGGGCACCGCGGCCGCTACACTGAACGTGCTGATGGTGGCGCCGAACCCGTTCTTTGTCGACCGTGGTTTTTCGGTCCACGTCTTCGAGCAGGCCCGGGCATTGCGCGAGCGCGGCCACAACGTTGTGTTCGCCGCCTATCATTGCGGTCGTGACCCGGATGGATTCCGGGTCTACCGATCCCTGCGCGTACCATGGTACGGGGCCGAGCAGACGGGTGCGTCCCTGCAACGGATTTTCATCGATCTGCTCTTGTTTGTGACCACCTTGCGTGCCTTGCGAGCCGAGCATTTCGATATCGTCCACGGCCACATCCACGAAGGCGCTTTTATCGGGCTTCTTTGCCGTCCTTTCACAGGCTGCCCGGTACTTCTCGACATGCAGGGCGGGTTCGTCGACGAGCTCACAGAGAAAGGTTTTTTTTCCGGAGTGAAGAAGTTGCTTCGCCCTATGATTGCCACAACGGAGCGCTGGATCGTCCGCCACGCTGACGCTGTGATAGCTTCCAGCGGAAGGCTGGCCAACTCCGTCGACGGGAATCTGTTGCCGCCGCCGCGGGAGGTCGGCGTCGTTATGGACGGCGTCGACACGGACGTTTTTTCGCCTCGCCCGGGCAGCCCGGAGCTGAGGCGTGAGCTGCAGCTTCCCGCCGGCAAGCATGTCGTCGTCTTCCTCGGACTGCTCATGCCGCACCAGGGGATCGAGCTCCTGATAGAGGCCGCGGCGCTGGCGCTCAAGACCCGCGACGACCACCACTATCTGATCATGGGGTATCCCAACGTCGAGCGCTACCGCGCCATGGTCGAGAGTGCGGGAGTGCTTCGCAATTGCACTTTCACGGGGCGCGTCGAGTATGGCCGCGCCCCCGAATACCTTGCCCTGGGCGACCTTGCTGTCAGTCCGAAGATCGGCGAGACCGAGGGCAATGGCAAATTGTTCAACTACATGGCGATGGGGCTGCCTACCGTCAGCTTCGACCGTGCCGCCGACCGGGAAATCCTCGGTGATACCGGGCTGTACGCTGAACCGGGCGATATCGCCGCGTTTGCCGCCGCCATCGTCAAAGTGCTTGAATTTCCGGACCTCCGGCAGAATCTCGGTGCCGCTGCCCGCCGAAGGGCTGTGGAGAATTTCAGCTGGCGCGCGGTCGCCTGCAATCTCGAAGATCACTATCGGAACATGCTGGCGAGTCCATGACTGGCAGGGTTCGTGCAATCAACGTTACACCGGAATCAACTCCGCGGCGGCACCGTGCTATTGTACAAATGCCACGGAACGACAACGGTTGTGGCGGGCATTCAGCTTTGTTTCTGGTGGATCGACAGCGGCTGGCAGACGCGAAAGCGCGGATCGACCTGGGGTGAAGTCGAGGCGGAAGCCAAACTCATCCTTGAAGCCAATCCGGATGCGTATATTGTTTTGCGCACCACCTGCCATCCCGATTACGACCGGCTCTAATGTTCTTATCCTGCTTTACCGATTTATGCTCAACCAGGGAGTTTTGATTATGGCCAAAACAACTACCGGCTCGATTCCAATCGGCATTCGCTGCAACTGTAAGTGGATGTCCGATATCGGTGACCTGGCAGCGTTTGCCAAGGAAAACGGCTTCGAATGCGTCGACACCGGCGCCTGGGCACCGGAGCAGATCAAGGCACTGTCCGATGCCGGCGTCGCTTTAGGTACCGTTGATCTGCCGGAGCCATGGAGTGAGCTGGCAGCCGTAGACAGTGCTCGTCGCACTGCTGCAGTCGACAGGTGTGTCGACTACGTGAAGTCTGTATACGAATACGGGGCCCGGGTGTTTTTCGTGTGCCCGTTCGGTGACGATGCTGCAGAGAATCGCCAGACAGCTATGGATCACGCCATCGCCGGCTACGGCCGGTTGTGTGAGCAGATCGCCGGATTGCCCGGCGGCGGTGCGAAAATCGTGCTCGAGGGCTGGCCGGGGCCGGCGCCGAATTTCCCGGTGCTTGCATGCACACCCGAAGGCTACCGCACCATCATCGAAGGAACCGGTGCGGCGAATCTCGGTGTCAATTTCGATCCGTCACATCTGATCCGCATGGGCATTGACCCGGTCCGGTTCCTCGAGGAGTTCGTCTCGGCATCATTTCATGTGCATGGCAAGGACACCGAAATCCTGGGTGAGAATCTCTACGAATACGGCACCCTGCAGACGGCTGTTGCGCCGCCGTCGATATCGTTCGGGGAGACGTATTGGCGATACACGATTCCCGGTCACGGCTGCACGCGCTGGGGTAAGTTGCTGGGCATCCTGGCAAATGCCGGTTATGGCGGCCGCATCAGCATCGAACTGGAAGACATGAACTTCAACGGTACCGAAGAGGGCGAGAAGCGCGGCTTCATCGCGTCCCGCGATTTTCTCGTACACGCCTGATGCGGTTCTGTTCGGCCGTCTCCGGCACCAGCGGTTCTGCCGCGATGACCAGCGCGCCGGCCAGCGCGCGGCCGGTACGTTCGGCACCAGTCTTCCAGGCCTTTTTATCGGAACCTGAATCCGTTGTTCAGGTGATCGACCAGCGGATAGTGGTAGCGTTCGACGTTACCGTCGACCATCAGGACGTTGGTCTGGCCGGCGTGCGGATATATTGGCTGGCTCGAATCGTCGAAATAGCCGATCCGCGAGTCGACACCCTTTATCTCGCCGATCAGAAAGTGCGCCGCCGGGGCGGGCGCGGCGGGACGGACAGTCTTTTTCACCCA
>DPYP01000333.1:0-3735 GCA_003545375.1 Lentisphaeria bacterium | reverse complement strand
TTCACCCATATAGGTCTTCAGGGCGTTTACGAACGTATCGTAATGCTGGGGTGACTCGGGGTTCGGAATGTCGGGCCCTTCTAGGCCCGGTCCCCATGTACGGTTCACAACGAACCACATGTCGTTATCGACGCGGTAGAGGTGCTGCCACTGGTGAAACGAACGCAGGCGCGCCATGCACTCGACGGTCTTGGCGGTTTCCCTGGCATTCTTCAAGGCGCCCATGAGCAGCGACATCAGGATGGCGATGACAACGAGAACGACGAGCAACTCGACGAGCGTGAAGTTCGGCGCGACAAATTTTCTGTCGCTGTCCGTCCATGGGTGGTGGGGTTTCAGTGACTTGAACGCCTGGAGAAAATACCGTCAGTGAGGTGGCAAACATACATTTTGTGCGGCGCTATTGCCAGAGCATCGATTTCGCCGCCGGCCGCCCTGTCCTGGACAGCGCATCTTGCACGACTGGTAGTTGCGGGGTAAGATGGGGGCCGCGGAAATCAATCAAAGAACCCAATGGAGGTTGCCATGCCCGGCCTGTTGCCCAACGTCGATCCCGAAGGTCTGCTCGAATACTCGGTCGTCTACACCGACCGCGCTGTGAACCATATGTCGCAGCAGTTTCAGGGTGTCATGAACGACATCTCGACGACCCTGCGCCAGGTCTACAACGCCGCGGCCGTCGTTGTCGTGCCGGGCAGCGGCACGTTTGGCATGGAAGCGGTTGCCCGCCAGTTCGCTACCGGCAGGAATTGCCTGGTCATCCGCAACGGCTGGTTCAGCTTCCGCTGGACGCAGATTTTCGAGACCGGCAACATCCCGGCTGCCCACACGGTGCTCAAAGCCCGCCAGATCGAAGACGGTCCCAACGCCGCCTTCGCCCCGGCGCCGATCGAAGAGGTTGTCGCGGCGATCGCATCCGAGCGACCCGACCTGGTCTTTGCGCCGCACGTTGAAACCGCTTCCGGCATGATCCTGCCGGACGATTATATCCGCGCCGTTGCCGACGCTGTGCACGCTGTCGGCGGTATGTTTGTGCTCGACTGCATTGCCGCCGGCGCTATCTGGGTCGACATGCAGGCGTGCGGCGTCGACATCCTGGTCAGCGCCCCGCAGAAAGGCTGGAGCGGCTCGCCTTGCTGCGGCCTGGTCATGCTCAGCGCTCTTGCCCGTGAGCGCATCGAGGAAACGACCAGCACCAGTTTCGCCTGCGATCTGCGTAAATGGCTGGAGATCATGGCGGCGTATGAGGGCGGTGCGCACGCCTACCATGCCACCATGCCGACAGACGCGCTGATCACCTTCCGTGACGTCATGCAGGACACCCAGGTGTGTGGCTTCGACAAAGTCAAAGCGGCCCAGGCGGAGCTTGGATCAAAGGTCCGCGCACTGCTTACCGGTGCAGGCTTCAAGAGCGTCGCGGCCGAAGGCTTTCAGGCGCCCGGGGTCGTCGTCAGCTATACCAGCGATCCGGACATCAAGGCGGGCAAAAAGTTCGCGGCACAGGGCATTCAGATCGCTGCCGGGGTGCCGCTGCAATGCGATGAGCCGGCCGATTTCCAGACTTTCCGCGTCGGTCTTTTCGGACTCGACAAACTGCAGAACGTCGACCGCACGGTTGCGACACTCGAAAGCGCCCTGGACGAAATTCTCTGACTCGATACGCCGGCGCATGCAAGCAAAGAGGCGGCTTGTCGCGGGCTCTGGAAAGGCGCAGACATATCGAACTGAAACTGCCTACTCGAGTTGTTTGAGATCGCTCTTCGTGCGATACTGGAAGATGGAGAGGGCGATCTGATTCTTCTTCTCGAGGTGGACGCAGTCGATCTTGTACTGAAAGCACATGCGCCCGATTTCTTCATTGTGGCCGACTGGATAGCGCAATCGGCGTTTGGCGCGGATGCCGCCGTTCTCGATGACGAACTTCGGACCTTTGATATCCTTGCTCTTGTTGAGAAAATCCACCACCCACTCGAGCATGTCATTGTCGCGCAGGATGATCTCGGCCAGCGAGAAAAACCAGAGGCGATACTTGCGCAGCCGCCATTGAAACGTCAGTTCCTTGCGCCCGGCATGGAAGGCGGTGCGGAGCAGCCGGAATCTTGCGGGAACTTCGAACTGGATGTCATAGATCGACCACGGCACCATGCCTTGCGTGTGGACCTCGCAGCCGGTCAGCAGCTTGAGAACTTCTTCTACGTCTTCCGGGTCCTTGTCTGAAAAGTGGCCGCGGAACCAGACACACACTTCACTCTGTGGCGACAGATAGTAGGCGGAGAGCAGCTCGAACCTGTCCTGCATGGTATACAGATGGGCGCCCCAACCGCTGGGCAGGCCGCGGTACTCGAACGATTTGGTGGCTTGCCTCTCGACTCCCTGGGCTTTCTTGGCGTAGCGCTTGCGGATGCGATCGAGATTGAGTTTGGCGTGGGGTCGGGTCCACTCGACTTCGAGGCGGATGTTGTAGTCGTCCTCCAGTTCGATGGAGGTCACGCCTTTCTTCTTGTAGGAGTATTCGGCGAAGCTCCAGCTCTCGGGCACGAGGAAGGAGATCCCGTCCCAGGCAATGGAGTGGCTGTTTTTGAAGGTTCGCGCCATCAGTGTACGCTCAACGTAATTTACGGCCTATTGCCACAGGACACTAAGCCACCGTCTGGCCGTCGATGGAACCGACTTCGATCTCGAACTCGCCCTTGCTGGCGAGGCGCTCGATGGCGCCGTCCTTGATCCACGCAACGGTGTCGGATGCGGAGAGCATCTTCATGTCGTGTGTCGCCGAGATGATCGTGATATCGAGTTCGCGTTTCATCTCGTTGAGCAGGTTGATGATCTCCTGCCCGGTCTTGAGGTCGAGGTTCCCGGTCGGTTCGTCGGCCAGAATGATCGCTGGCCGGTTGACCAGTGCGCGGGCGATGGCGATGCGTTGCTGCTGGCCGCCGGAGACTTCTGACGGCAAGTGGTCGAGCCGGTGGCCGAGGCCGACTTTCTCGAGCACCGCGGCGGCGTCCCGGCGGGCCTGTTCGGGCACGACTCCGGCAAAAATCCGACTGATCGCGACGTTTTCCAGCGCGGTCATCGCCGGAATCAGATTGAATCCCTGGAAGATGAAACCGATCTTGTGGCAGCGCACCCAGGCGAGCTGGCGGTTGTTGAGTTCCGAAAGCTTGTAGCCTTCCATGGTCACTTCGCCGGCGGTCGGCGTGTCGAGGCCGCCGATCATGTTGAAGAAGGTCGACTTACCGGAGCCTGACGGGCCCATGATCGAGACGTACTCGCCGCGCTTGACGTTCATTGAGATGCCGCGCAGCGCGTGTACCTCTTCCTCGCCCATGATGTAGACTTTCGTAACGTCTTTCGCCGTGATGATGAAATCGCTCATTCTTCCACTCTCATTGCTTCTATAGGTTGCTTGCGGGCGGCGAAATACGCCGGGCCGATGGCCGCGAAAACGGATATACTCGAACCGATCACCAATGCGATAAGCATCGATATGGCGATATCGTTGAGCGGCAGGTAACTGAAGGTGTAGGTCCCGTAATTGATCAGCGCGATACCGACCGCCACGCTGAGGCCGAGAATGATGCCAATTATCGTTCCGATGACGCCCTGCAGCGACGACTCGATGAAATACGTCTTGACGATGAACGAGTCGAGTGCACCGAGACATTTCAAGGTGCCGATCTCCTTGACACGCTCGGTCACCGCCATGAGCATGGAGTTTATGATGCCCACGAGGCA
>DPYP01000234.1:2440-7239 GCA_003545375.1 Lentisphaeria bacterium | reverse complement strand
TTCGACCGACGCGCCCGCATCCTCGAGCTTTTTCTTGATCTCGTCCGCTTCATCCTGGGCCACGCCTTCCTTGACAGGCTTCGGCGCACTGTCCACCAATTCCTTGGCATCCTTGAGGCCAAGCCCAGTGATGGCGCGAACTTCCTTGATGACAGCGATTTTCTTTTCGCCAATACCGGTCAGAATGACATCAAACTCGGTTTTCTCCTCAGCAGCTGCGTCGCCACTATCGCCGCCGCCACCGGGCATCGGCATCATCATGCCGCCGCCAGTCGCAGCCTTTACGCCGAGACGGTCCTCAAGTGCTTTGACAAGATTGGCGACGTCAATCACCTTCATATTTTCAACTGCCGAAACGATTTGTTCCTGTTCCGGCGTCAATTCCACAGTGGCTTCTTCTTCAGACATAGTTCACCTCCGTTTTATGATTCTTTTTCGAGTTTATCCTGATACGCTTTGATTACATCAACGAACTGCGCAACGCTCTGGTTCAACAGATTCACCAGGTTCTGTGCCGGTGCCAGCATGATCCCGAGCAACTGAGCCTGCAGCACTTCCTTCGACGGTAGATCCGCCACCGCCTGTGCCTGCTGAGCAGACACTAAACTGCCATCGACAACAGCAGCCTTGAAGCTGATGCACTCGTGGGCCTTGCCGAACTCCTTGATCACTTTCGCCGGCGGACAAGGGTCGCCATGGCCAAACACAACAGCCGTGTCACCTGTTAAGCTGAACCCGTCGGGCAGCTCGATGTCGCTGTTCCCAAGACCGAGCCCGATGAAGGAGTTCTTCATGACCTTGCACTCGACACCCACGTCAACCAGTTTATTGCGAAAATCGCTGAAGCCGGCAACATCGATGCCGATGTATGTGATGAAATAGACATAGTCCGACTCGCGTACGATGTCGCTCGCGTAGTCAGCCATCATAACCTTTTCAATTCTTCGTTCTTCTGCCACAATCACCCTCCCAGCGCGCGGGTATCGATACGGACGCCCGGGCTCATGGTTGAGGAAATCGTACAGCTGAGCATGTACACCCCCTTGGTGCTTGGCGGGCGCGCCCGTTGCAGTACACCGATGACTAACTCGGTGTTCTCGATCAGCGCCTGACGCTCGAACGATACCTTGCCGACCGGCACGTGTACGATACCGCCCTTGTCCGTACGGTATTCGATACGTCCCGCCTTGGCCTCTTTGACCGCGTCTCCGGGGGTATCACTGACTGTGCCGGTCTTCGGATTGGGCATCAGGCCGCGCGGCCCAAGTACACGTCCCAGAGTGCGGACCTTCTGCATCGCGTCCGGGGTGGCAATCATCACGTCGAAATCGAGCCAGCCACCCTTGATACGCTCAAGCAACTCCTCGAAACCAACCTCGTCGGCGCCGGCCTCACGGGCAACGTCAGCCGCCGGTCCGTCCGCAATGACTATGACGCGCACCGTCCTACCGGTGCCATGCGGCAACGCAACGGCGCCACGGATTGCCTGATCCGATTGACGCGGATCGATACCCAGGCGAAACACTACGTCGACGGTTTCATCGAACTTCGTCTTTGGCATTTTCTGGAGGATATCGACAGCATCGCCTAACGCGTAGAACGATGCCCGATCAAACAACTCCTGCTGTGCCTTATATCGCTTGCCTGGCCTACCCATCTACAATGATCCCCATGCTGCGCGCAGTGCCGGCGATGATCGCGATCGCCGCGTCGTCGTCCCGCGCGTTCAAGTCTTCCATCTTCGTCCGGGCAATCTCAAGACACTGGGCACGGGTCACAGTTCCCACCTCCTCACGCCCAGGGGTGCTAGCACCCGCAGCGAGCCCTGCCGCTTTCTTCAGCAACACAGCTGCCGGCGGCGACTTGGTGATAAACGTGAACGACCGGTCCTGATAAACGCTGATCACCACAGGGATGATCAAGCCCGTGCTGGACTGGGTAGCGGCGTTGAACTGCTTGCAGAACTCCATGATGTTGACGCCGGCCTGACCGAGCGCCGGCCCCACCGGGGGTGCCGGGTTCGCCTGGCCCGCAGGAATCTGCAAACGAATCGTACCTGTTACTTTCTTGGCCATTAGCCACCTCATACCGTCTTTGTGGTGCGGATCGGCAGGCACCCTCCCACAAAGCGTTGCATTTCCCGGCGCGACTACTCGTCGCGCTCCACCTGCCAGTACTCCACTTCCACCGGCGCCGAGCGCCCGAATATGGAAACGGAAAGTTTCAAACGACCACGATGCGGATCAATCTCTTCGATCTTGCCTTCACAGCTCTGGAAGGGACCATCCTTGATCTTGACCGCCTCACCGATCTCATATTCGATCTTCGGTCGTGCAGCCTCCTCGTCGCGCTCGAGCTGCGCCAGAATTTCCGTGACTTCCTCTTCGCTTAGAGGCTGCGGGTTCCGACCAATGAAACCAATGATTCCCAAGGTATCGTTGATAAAATTCCAGACGCGCTCATGGATGTTGCGCTGTTCGTCATGGAGCGTCATGTTGATCAGGATGTAGCCCGGATAGAGCTTCTTGTTCACCGTCGTCTTCTTGCCCTGCTTGATTTCGGTGACCTTCTCCATCGGCACCAGCGCCTTGAAGACAACGTCGTCAACTTCCTCGAGCGTTCGCCGACGTTCGATGCTCTCCTGCGCCTTCATCTCCTGGCCCGACAACGTCTGTACGACGTACCAGTCGCCGCTCGCCTGCTGTTCTTCGGCGGCGACATCGACATCGTTCATTTCGTCCGACGATCCGCTTTCGATTGTTTCAGTATTGCTTTCCATCACATCAGTGAGTCGATGATTAGTTTCATAACACGGTCCGCCAGCGCGATGAATAACGAGAGAGCAATCACACCGACGATCACAACGACCGTGGTCTCAATCAACTCGTCTTTCGTCGGCCACGTGCACTTCTTGACTTCCTGCACGGTTTCGCCGTAGTATTCCCGGATTTTGGGAATGATTCGTTTCATCTGCCGGCTCTCGTTGCCCTGATTCAGTTTCTTAGCGACCTACCTGAACTGTCTCCTCGCCAAGCCCCCTCGTCCCTGCCGTGCCGCCGTAATCACCAAAGTGACCACCTGACTGGCAGGTGAGGCAGGGCTCGAACCTACGACCTGCGGTTTTGGAGACCGCTGCTCTACCAACTGAGCTACTCACCTGTTCGCAGCATCTCTTGACGCCCCCAGCACTATCGCGTCTCGCGATGCAACGTGTGCTTACGTTCGAACGGACAGTACTTCTTAAGCTCCAGACGCTCCGGAGTTGCGCGTTTGTCCTTCCTCGTCGTGTAGTTGCGGCGCTTGCATTCTGTGCACGCCAAAGTGGCCAATTCCCGTGCCATAGCTACTTGCCTTTGGTGAGCAAATACACCGGACATGTATGAAACATGCCCGGGTTTGCAGCATTACGTTGTCTTCAGCTTAGTCGCTTACTCAATGATATCGGCAACACGTCCGGCGCCGACTGTACGCCCGCCCTCGCGGATAGCGAAGCGCAGCGCCTTCTCCAAGGCGATCGGGTGGATCAATTCGACAACCATCGAAATGTTGTCGCCAGGCATGACCATCTCAACGCCTTCCGGCAACTCCACCGAACCGGTCACATCCGTCGTGCGGAAGTAGAACTGCGGACGATACCCCTTGAAGAACGGTGTGTGACGGCCACCCTCTTCCTTGCTGAGCACGTAAACTTCGGCAGTGAACTTGGTGTGCGGATTGATTGTACCCGGAATCGCCAGAACCTGACCGCGCTCGACATCGTCCTTCTTGGTGCCGCGCAGGAGACAACCGACATTGTCGCCAGCCTGGCCCTCGTCGAGAATCTTGCGGAACATCTCAACGCCAGTCACCGTCGTCGATATGGTGTCACGGATACCGACGATC
The DNA here is from genome assembly GCA_003545375.1 of Lentisphaeria bacterium. GTDB lineage: Bacteria > Verrucomicrobiota > Lentisphaeria > JABSQK01 > CAJWLW01 > CAJWLW01. The sequence continues at coordinate 3,357 of DPYP01000234.1, read as the reverse complement.
TCGACGGTGTCACCTGTATGGACGATACCGCGCTCGATACGACCGGTCACCACAGTGCCGCGGCCTTCAATCGAGAACACGTCTTCGACCGGCATCAGGAACGGCTGGTCAAGGATGCGCGCCGGCTCCGGAATGTACTCATCAACCGCCTTCATCAAGTCATGAATCGGCTGGCATTCTTCGCCCTCGGTGTTACCCTCGACGGCCGCTTCCATAGCCTTCAGCGCCGAACCGAAGATCACCGGCACATCGTCGCCCGGGTATTCGTAGGTATTGAGCAGATCGCGCACTTCCATCTCAACCAACTCGAGCAGGTCAGGATCGTCAACCTGATCAACCTTGTTGATGAACACGGTCATCGCCGGCACGCCGACCTGGCGAGCCAACAGGATGTGCTCGCGCGTCTGCGCCATCGCACCGTCGGTCGCCGCAATAACCAAAATAGCACCGTCCATCTGCGCAGCGCCGGTGATCATGTTCTTGACATAATCAGCATGCCCGGGGCAATCGACGTGTGCGTAGTGGCGCGCCTCAGTCTGATACTCGACATGTGCGGTGTTGATCGTGATACCGCGCTCACGCTCTTCAGGCGCGTTGTCGATATCGTCGTAACTCCGCACGTCGCCGCCATGCGCCGCCGACAAAGTCATGGTGATCGCTGCCGTCAGCGTCGTCTTACCATGGTCAACGTGACCTATGGTACCGACGTTCACATGCGGCTTGGTGCGTTCGAAGGTTTCTTTGGCCATTGGATGTGCCCTCCGATCTTTAGTTTGTGTGTGTGTATTTTGCGTTTGTTAATTGGAGCCCGCGACCGGACTTGAACCGGTGACCTCGTCCTTACCAAGGACGCGCTCTACCAACTGAGCTACGTGGGCCCGAAACCACTAAGCGCTGACTTCATCGTCATTGTCGTC
>DPYP01000234.1:0-2085 GCA_003545375.1 Lentisphaeria bacterium | reverse complement strand
GTCGTCGTTGTCATCGTTGTCGGTCCGTTCCAGCGCACTGTTGAAAATGTCACCAACATCGACCATGTGCTCGCCGGGGCGCAAGTCCTCGATTTTCAGGTCGACAGCATCCGCATCAAAGTCGTGGCCGGCCTTCAGACTCAGACCGATCCGGCGTTCCGCCTGGTCGATCTTGATGACTCGCGCTTCGAGTTCATCTCCGACTTTCAAAATATCCTTGACCTTCTCGACCCGCTCGTCCCTGAGCTGCGAGATATGGATCAACCCATCAATCCCCTGATCCAACTCGACAAAGGCGCCAAAGCTGGTCAGTTTCATGACCGTCCCCTTGACCATATCGCCGATTTTGTAGAGGGTGTCAATTTGCGACCACGGATCCTCCTGCAATTGCTTGATTCCGAGCGAAATGCGCTGTTGCGACGGATCGATGTCCAGCACCACCGCTTCGACTTCATCTCCTTTCTTCAAGACTTCCTGCGGCTTGTTGATCTTCCGCGTCCACGACATGTCCGACACGTGCACCATGCCATCGATATCCTCTTGGATTTCGATGAATGCACCGTACGACGTCATGTTGCGAACCTTGCCGACAACCTTGGCACCTGGCGGATAGTTCCGTGCCACAACCTCCCACGGATTCTCCATGGTCTGGCGCAAACCAAGCGAGATTTTCTTCGAGTCGCGCTGGATATCCAACACAACCGCCTCGACCTCGTCGCCGATGTTAATGACATCGCTTGCCCGCGTCACGCGCTTCGTCCACGACATCTCAGACACGTGGATTAAGCCCTCGACACCTTCCTGAATCTCGACGAACGCGCCATACGGCATCACATTAACGACGCGTCCCTTGATCTTTGACCCCGACGGATACTGCTCTTCCACCGAATCCCACGGGTCCGCACTCTTCTGCTTCAGGCCCAGTGACACACGGTCACGATCGCGATCAACGTCGAGGATCAGCAGCTCGATCTCGTCGCCCACCGTCACCATCTCCGACGGATGCGACACACGGCCCCATGACATGTCCGTGATATGCAACAGACCATCGACCCCGTGGAGATCGATGAAAGCACCGAAATCCGTAATGTTCTTGACCATACCCTTGCGCATCTGCCCCGGGAAAATCTCCGCCATCAGCACGGCGCGCTTGCGAGCCTTTTCTTCTTCCAGCAGCTCGCGTCGCGAAATTACAATATTGCGCCGCTCGCGGTTGATCTTCAAAATCTTGAAGTCGAACTCGCGGGCAACAAAATCGTCAAGATTCTTGACCGGCCCAAGATCAACTTGCGAACCCGGCAGAAAAGCATCCACTCCGACATCGACCATCAGCCCGCCTTTGACGCGGAACTTAATCGTACCCTTGACAACGCTACCTTCGTCGAAGGCCTCGGTGAACTTGTTCCAGGCCTCCTGCAGGATCGCCTTCTCGACACTGAGAACCGGCATGCTCTCGTCGTCTTCGATCTCCTCAAGCAAGGCGCGGATTTCGTCACCGAGACCGAGACCTTCCCAATCGGAAAACTCGTCCTTCGATACATAGCCTTCGGCCTTGAAACCGATATCGACAATCACCCCGCCGTCACGCTTCTCGACCACTTTGCCGGTAACGATCGTGCCGCGGCCGTATTGCGCACTGTTGTCCTGCTCCAGCAACTCGTCCATGCTGGTCTCTTCACCCAGTTCAAACTCTATGGGTAACCCTACTTTTTTAACGGGGGCTCGGCTCATGGTTAATGTTTCGGACATAGGGCTCCTGCAATGTCATGTCGAAAGGACGGCGCCGCAGATGCATTTCCATCAGGAAACACACAACTTGACAAAAAAACGCCAAACCAGCAACGCCATGAACAAAGTCAGCTAATATGCCGCTCTTCGTTTCTAATGCAACCAGTATACTTTCTTTTTTTTCTTCCTATACCGTAACCCCCAAAGCCACAGGTCATTGCACACCCATAATGCCGCACGGCATGCGTCGCAAAAACTGCCTTGCCGAGGCCGCAGCAGGAACGGCAAATTATGCGGCTCCGCTCAGTTCCCCGTTAACGATGTGCCCTTGCTGAAACAACCTACATACTCCTGGTT
>DPYP01000598.1:6124-15488 GCA_003545375.1 Lentisphaeria bacterium | reverse complement strand
AATCCTGGTAATTGGCCTGATCGGAGGGGTGTTGTTGCGGGTTGGCAGCTACAGTTCAATGAGTCGGCGCCGCAGCAAAGATAATGGTGGCGCCAAGATCGCATTGGTGGGTTTGGCGATTTTCATCATCGGTTACATGGGCTTTTTCTTTGGCAAGCTGATAAAGGCTGCGGTTTCGCGCCAGCGCGAGTATCTTGCTGATGCATCGGCAGTCCAGTTTACGCGCAATCCCGATGGAATCGCGGGGGCTCTCAAAGCGATCGGCGGCTATGCAGGACAGGGGACATTGCAGTCTTCACAGGCCGAGTCCTGTAGTCACATGTTTTTCAGCCGCGGCAAGAAGAAAAGCTTCATAGAATTTAATTCCCTCGCCACGCATCCGCCGCTGCACGATCGCATTCAACGCATTGATCCAAGTTTTGACGGCGGCTTTCCTGAAATTGACGAAGACCACAGCGGAGTTTCGGCCTCTGAAAGGTCCGTCGGATTTGCCGGCAGCAACAAGCGGTCCCGTTCCGTTTCTCCGCCGCAGCAGAAGCCGGCTGCCGTTACGCCCGAGCAATTGACTGCGTCCATTGGCACCATCGATCCGAGTCAACTGGACTATGCGCGCGAGCTTGTGGCGGGTCTTCCCGAAGCCTTACGCGATGCGGCCCGTGAGCCCTACAGCGCTCGCGCACTCGTATATGCGTTGTTGTTGGATGCCGATCATGGGGTGCGTTCAAAGCAGTTGGATCACCTGGCAGTGTCTGCTGAAGAAGGCATGCATGCGGCCACACAGGAACTGCAACAGGTCTTGTCGAAAGTTGGACGTTCCGCTCGTCTGCCGCTGGCGGATCTGGCCATGCCGGCCCTGCGACAGTTGGCGTCCGCTCAGTATGAGTGTTTCCGTGTAAACGTTTGCGCACTGGTGCATGCCGATGAACGAATAGATCTGTTCGAATACGCTTTGGAGCACATGCTCGTGCGTCATCTCGATCGGGAATTCCGCGACCTGCCGCGGGCGCCGACGCGCTACAAATCCCTGAGGCCTTTCAGTCAGGAGATTGGCGTTATTCTATCCGCACTTGCACGAGCAGGCTCCGACGACGAAGCTGAAGCCTCTCGTGCATTTCTTGCCGGTGTTTCCCGACTGGGAAAAGCCGTCGACGACCGCGTCGGATCTCTCCGATCTGCGGACTCGGCAACTTTGGCCGAGGTCGACCAAATACTCCCCCATCTGGATCAGCTCAGACCCAAACTAAAACGACAACTCATCGGTGCGGCCACAGTGTGCATCTCTGTCGACGGGGTCATCGCCATCGAAGAAGCCGAGCTCCTTCGCGCCATATCCGATAGCCTCTCCTGCCCCGTGCCCCCCTTGTTGTCGGCTACCTGACCTGAAACTCCGTCCCACGGGCTGTTGGGCCTTTGGGAAGACCTGTCCGAGTGACGTCCGGCCGCCAAGTTTCTTGCCAGCATGATCCCCAAGGAGGTACGACGCCGGCGGCGGGACTCGTCCGCATTCCTCAATATTCTTTCGCACCAACTACAAAAGGCATCTGAAAACAGTTACAGCCGTCTTTCTTTTTCGCGCATTTCACGAGCCTCCGGGGAATCGGGCTCGTGTTCAATATTCGGCGTGTTACTCGTGAATTCCCGCGCTAAGTTGGTCGTGCGGTGACACGTCGTTCGTCGCGGGTCATTTATCAGCAAACGCATCACCGTGTACAGCTTCGCACGCGGCAGACACATCACGATCAACTGGAGACGATAATGAATCGAATCCCCATCCTCACCGCCACCTTTTTCCTCCTCTTCAGCGGACTTGCAACCGCAGCAGACGGACTGGGGCTGTCACCGTTTTGGACGGAAGTTCAGGGAAGCCCGCAGTTGGTTCTCAGACTTACAAACGACGGGGACGAGCCGACTACGGTGCTGACTGAGGACTACCTGATATACACCGAGCTCGACGCAGCCGGCCAGGTATCCGCGCTCATAATCAGATTCGCGCTGCCAACGATGACAACGGAAACAGACTCGTGGACCTACGTTCCGCCACGCAGCGAGCTCGGGGCTGTGACGCTTCGAACCGGAGAACACACCGCCGTTCTATTGGACGCGCCGTCGATCCCGGACACGACATTCACTGTCCGCTACGAAATCAAGGCTGACTTGGCAGAACGCTACGACTTGTGGCAGGGCATGGTCGAGACGAGTGTCGAGCCGCCGGTGACCATGACATTGACCACGGCAGACCAGCCGGAAATTGTTCAGCCCATGGTCGGACTGCTGCAGAGGTTTATTCCTGAAAAACAAAAGGCCGCACCGGCGGACGAGCAGTCAGAAGCCGATCTCGGACCAATCTTGAAAGTCGGTGACACTGTCGATTTCCGGCCGTCGGCAAATGGCAGCTTGCGAACACAGGTGCATGGCGTCTTCAAGGGCATGTATCACAACTACGTGCGGGTCGACGGGCGCAAGTATCGTCTTACCGACATCCATCACAGCGACCGCGAATCGTTTGAACGCTATCGCGATGCCTTGAAAGTCAGCCAAAAACACAGCGCTTACTAAACGCCGAGATACTGTTTGACGATTTCTTCCTTCAAATTCTTCGTCTCGCCGCTGGCGACGACCCGGCCACGGTTCATAATGCAAAACTGCTGGCTGAATTCGCGGATGAAATCGAGATACTGCTCGACGATCACAATCGTCATTCCGCGGTCCGTGACGAGCTGCTGCAATACCTGGCCGATCTGCTGCACGATGTTCGGTTGAATCCCTTCGGTCGGTTCGTCAAGGATGAGTAGGCTTGGGTCGGTCACCAGCGCCCGGCCGATCGACAACTGCTGTTGTTGTCCGCCGGACAGGTCCCCGCCCATGCGCGACCGCATGTCCTTGAGCACGGGAAACAGGTCGAACACCTGGTCCGGTATCTTGCGGAGGCGGTCGGAGCGCGCCGCCAGCCCCACGCGCAGATTCTCCTCGACAGTCAGTTTCGGGAAAATCATCCGACCCTGTGGTACAAAGGCCAATCCTGCATGAATGCGTCGGTGGGCCGGGATGTCGACAAGGTCGCGACCGTCGAGGGTGATCGATCCCGCGGCAGGTTGCAACAGCCCGACGATGTTCTTCATCAATGTTGACTTGCCAACACCGTTGCGGCCCGTAACACAGGTGATCTGCCCATCCGGGATCTCGAGCTCGACATCGCGCAGAGCCCGGACCTCGCCGTATGCAAACGAGAGGTTTTCGATTTTCAGCATATTGGTCGGATTGGTCGGGTTTTCACTTGTCGCCTGTCACACACCATCTTCATCTCCCCAGGTACGCTTCGATCACATCTTCGTGGGCTTCCACTTCCGCCATCGAGCCTTCGGCCATGGTCTTGCCTTCGTTGAGGACCGTGACCACCGCGTCGAGCTGGCGGACGAATTCCATGTCGTGTTCAATGACGACGATCGTGTGGTCCCGGCGCAGTTCGAGCAGGAGCTGGGCGGTCAGCTCCGTTTCCGCATCGGTCAGCCCCGCTGCCGGTTCGTCGATCAGCAACAATTTCGGACCGGAAAGAATCAACACGCTGATTGCCAGCCACTGGCGCTGCCCGTGACTCAGGTTCCTGGCTTTCACGTTCAACTGATCGGTCAGTCGCACACGCTCGAGGATCGACAGGATACGCTCCCGCTCCTTCGGCAGTTCACGGGCAAACAAATTCGGCCACAACTTCTGATTGCCGGGCAGCGCCAGCTCCATGTTCTGATAGGTGGTCAAGCTTTCGAAAACGGTCGGAGTCTGGAACTTGCGGCCGATCCCGCGCAAGGCAATCTCGGTGTCGGTCAGTTGTGTGATCTCGGCGTTGTCGAAATACACCCGGCCTGTGGTCGGCCGGGTTTTGCCGGTGACAACGTCGCACAAAGTTGTCTTGCCGGCGCCGTTGGGACCGATGATCACCCGCAATTCATTGTGACCGACGCCGAGGATATCGACATCGAGGGCGGTGAAACCGTCGAAAACCGCGGTGATGTCCTCGAGCACCAGCAGATGGTTCATCGCCCACAGCGCATTTTCACCGGGGCGCTCGCTGTATTCAATAGGGGTGTAGCCGTTGCCGCTCATGTGCCGTAAGTCCCGGTTTTCGGCTGCCCGACCAGGCGGTGCCACAAGCGAATCAAGCCATCGGGAAAGAACAGGACCACGCCGATGAACAGTCCGCCCAGAACGAATTGCCAGTATTCAGCCTTCCAGACCATTTTGTTGTAGACCGATTCGGAAACGACGGATTGCAGGAAAAACAGCAGTTCATGCTCCGACGTCAGGAAATTCTTCAGCAGGAGTACCGACAAGGTCCCCAGTACTGCGCCGGACAAAGTCCCGCGCCCGCCCACAGCCACCCAAACCACGACCAGAATCGACATGCTCGCTTCCATGTCCCAGGGGGTGATGATCTTCATCTGCGGTACATACAGCATGCCGCCGAGTCCTGCAATCGCAGCGCCCAGGACAAAGGCGAACAGCTTATAGTTGTACGGCTTGTAACCGGAAAACCGCAGGGTGTTCTCGTCGTCGCGAACGGCGATCAGAATCCGGCCCAGCCGCGATTTGACTATATACCGGCACAACGCGTATACGCCGACCAACGCCGCGGCCGTGACCAGATACAGCGTGAGCTGGACGCCGGCATCGGTCAGATGGAATCTCCCGCCGATACGTTCGAATCGAGTGAGCCCGTTGGTACCGCAGAACTTCATGTTGTTCATTGAAAAAAAGTTGAACGCCCCCACTGTGATTGCCTGCGTGAGAATGGCGAAATAAACGCCGCGCACACGGCTGCGGAACCCGAACCAGCCGATCACAAAAGCGATTGCGGCAGGGATGGCCAGGCCGAGCAGCACGGTGACCGGAAGCGACCAGAACGGTTTCCAGAACCACGGCACTAACGCATCGCCCGGGGCCTCGCCAACCGCGTATGGATAGACGACATACAGGCACGCCGGGATCTTCCAGCCAGCGGCATCGACGATGCCTTCCGGACCGCCGTGGTGGGCCAGGTACATACCCATCGCGTACCCGCCGAGGCAGAAAAAGAACATTTGGCACAAGCTCAGGATTCCAGTGTATCCCCAGACCAGGTCCAGGCCAATGGCCATGATCGCAAAGGTCATGTACCGCCCCAGCCGGTTCACCGTTTCGATGCTGATTATTCCCGCCAGGTACAGCACCGGGATGACGATCAGACCGAAGCCCATCAGCACGTACAAGATGTACCGCCGGGTCAATTCCCGGGATTGATCCAGGGGGCGAATCAGCGATGTCGCGTGCTCAGACATCGGCAAGCCTTCCTTTCGGTGCAAACAACCCGGCAGGCTTGAACTGGATAAAGGCGACAATGACAATCAACAAAATGATCTTGGCCCAGATCGATCCGGTACCGGGCTCGATGACCTTGGTCAGGATGCCGATGCCGAGGCCCGAACAGACGACACCTATGAGCTCGCCAACACCACCGACGACCACCACCAGGAAAGAGTCGACAATAAAATTTGTCTGCCCCATGTCCGGCGTCACGCCGCCGATCAACGTCCAGGCCCATCCGGCAATGCCCGCCAGCCCGGCACCGAATGCGAATGTGAACTGGTCGACGCGTGAGGTGTTCACACCCAGACTCTTCGCCATGTCCCGGCTCTGCATGGTCGCACGAATGCGCAGGCCGATCGTGGTGTACCGCATCAGGCAGTATATCAACGCCACACTGGCCAGACACAGCACGATGATGAAAATCCTCGCGTACGGCAGATTGACATCCTGCACGATCTCGACGCCGCCACGCGCCCATTCCGGTGCGTTGACGCCGATATTGTCGCCGTAGCGCAGCCGCACGATCTGGATGAGTACCAGGCCGATACCCCAGGTCGCCAGCAACGACTCGAGTGGCCGCCGATAGAGATGGCGGACGACCAGAATCTCCATCAGATACCCGACGAAGGCCGCCGCCAGAAACGCCATGGGAAAAGCAACCGCGTAGTACCAGCTGTACGCCGTCGGCGACAGGTTCCCGCTGTCGATCAATCTTACAAAGAGCAGCTGCATCTCGTAGGTGGCGTAGGCGCCGATCATCAGCAGCTCTCCATGGGCCATGTTGATGACCCCCATCAGCCCGAAGGTGATCGCCAGCCCCAGCGCCATCAGGATCAATACCGATCCCAACGACAGCCCGTGAAAAACGCTTTCACAACTGCTCACAAAGGTCTGGTGACTGCTAATTCGGTCGATCGCCGTGCGACAGGCAGTCTCCAGAGCATCGGCGCCGTCCGGCTTCTCATCTATCTCGGAAAGTTCTTCCAGCAACGTTTCCAGGCGAGGCAACGATCGCAGGCTCGCCATCTCACCGAGCTGCCGCACCACTTCGACCCTCTCTTCCGGTGTCTGATCAGGCCCGGCCCCGCTGAAACGGATCAAGTACTGGCTTTCACGTGCAACGTAGCGGACTTTGGGATGCGGGTCCTCCGCCGCCATCTCGGCCAGGCGGTCAAGCGCCTTGGCTGCCTCGGGCGGGTCCCCACACTTCTTGGCGCCCGACAGCCGCTGCTCGGCATCGGGTGATGACAGACGCAAAAGGAACTTGGCAGTGTTCGCCAGTCGCCGCTCTTTGCGGTTGGGGCTGATTTCCACGAGATCGTCGAGCAGTATGATCAACTGCTTGCCGGCGCCGTCCAACAAGGGCTCACGGCTAAGCGGATCGGAAAGGGGCGCAAACTCGTTTAACTCGTCGTCCTCGACAGTTTCCTCGCAGAGCACAACACGGTCGTTGTACACGTACAGACTGGCGATGCGGTAGAAATCGAGGACCGCCTCGATCCGCAGGTCGCCGGTCTGGACCAGGGCGTCCAGCCCGGCTTTGCGTACGTCGGCATCGTCGCTTCCCAAGTCGAGCAGATGCGCACGGATACCGGCATCATCAGCATGCGACCAAGGTGCGCCCAGGCAGAAGAGTAAAGAAAACAGCACCGTCTTCCAGGCCGGCCATCTGAAAAAAGAAATTGACAAAAGTATAAGCTTAACTTTGGGCCAGAGCACCGCGATTACCTGCACAGATCAAGAATCAGGCGTCAGGGAATCAGCACTTTTACAGCATTGCAATTACGTGTGGAAACGAATGCCTGAAACCTGAAACCTCGTTATCACGACAACCTGCCCGGCGAACCCGGGCAGGTTGTGAGTGATTCGGGATTACCGAGCGATCAGTTTCCTGCCATATTGGGCCCGCCGGTAGGCGCCGGATAGTCGCCGTCGGGATGCAGGTAACTGCTGTATGAATCCGGCGAGACCAACCCGTCCGACTCGTAGATAATCCTGAACTGGCCGTTTTTCTTGATCTCACCAATGTAGACGGGCTTCAAGGTATGCTGATTGTCCGGGTGCATTTTCTTGGGACCGCCGGGCGCATCGAATTCAAGGCCATAGACCGCCTCGCGCACCTTGTCGACGTCGAATGAATTCGCCTTTTCAACGGCAGCCTTCCAGACGTAAACGCCGAAGTACGCCGCCTCGATCGGGTCGTCCGTCACCCGCTTCGAACCGCCGGGCAGGTTGTTGCGTTCGCAGTAGGCCTTGAAGTTCTTGACGAACTGCTTGTTCGAGGCCGTCTTGATGCTCTGGAAGTAATTCCAAGCCGTCAAATGGCCGACCAGCGGCGGTACATCCATGGCACGCAATTCGTCTTCAGCCACCGAGAAAGCCATGATCGGGCAATCGTCGGCGCTCAGCCCCTGGTTGGCGAATTCCTTGTAAAACGGCACATTGCTGTCGCCGTTTATGGTGGACAGTACACAGGCATCACCAGAAGCCGCAAACTTCTTTATCTTGCTGACGATGGTCTGATAATCCTGGTGATGAAACGGCGTGTACTCCTCGATGACGTTCTTGTCCGGCACGCCTTCGCTCTTGAGATAAGCTTTGAGCACCTTGTTCGCCGTACGTGGGAAGACATAGTCGGTGCCAAGAAGGTAGAACTTCTTGGAGTCCATTTCTTCAATCATGTACTTCGCCGCCGGCACCAGCTGCTGATTCGGCGTCGCCGCCGTGTAAAAGACGTTGAGCGACTGCTCCTCGCCTTCATACTGAACCGGATAGAACAGCAGGGCATTGTACTCTTCGAACACCGGCAGGCAGGATTTGCGGCTGACCGACGTCCAGCAGCCAAAGGTCACTGCGACTTCTTCCTTCTTGATCAGCTCCTTCGCTTTCTCGGCAAACAGCGGCCAGTTCGAAGCAGGATCGACGACCGCAGTCTCGATCTGTTTGCCCAACACGCCACCATCAGCATTGATCTCCTCCACAGCCATCAGGACAACGTCTCTCAGGGACGTCTCCGATATCGCCATGGTGCCGCTCAACGAATGGAGGATTCCGATTTTGACCGTGTCCTGGCCAGTTGCATTCGGCACAATTGTGATCGCGGTGACGACGGCCAGTGCCGCCAGCGTCCGCAACAGGTAGGTGAGCATACTCATCGTAAACATTCTCCGGATTAGAGGGTTTCAGGGGTTCAACGAATTCAACACAGCACAGATTAGTTCTATAAACGATCTCCTCCGGTTTTGGTTGTGGCTGACCAAACTGCTCATGTCGCGCGCCGGTCTCGACCGATTCCCCTTGCCACCCGCATAAAATGACGTTCGAGCGAGACAACCATGCACTGAAACAATTTCACGCCGGAGAAAGCACGGATCATGCCAAAACCTCATAGAAGACGGAAACCCACGCTATTACAGCCTTAGTCGAAAAATCCCCAAGCACAAATGAATCAATGCTGATACAAATTTGAAATAAATGGGGTATTGGTATTCCAAAATTGTAGCAATTGGCGGTGGCGTCGCGCACAGATGACCGACTGCAAACCGCACCAGGTTCAGGGCCAATGCCGCCTTCGTATGTTCCGCCAAGGATGCAACGATGTTTGGCATTAAAATTGCTCTCCCTTCCCGCTTAACCTCAAATCCGCCCGCAAAACACACAATCAACCCAACCACACAATCAACCCAACCGGTACACCTCTCCCCTCACCCTGGGGCGAGAACGATCAACAAAAAAACCCACAAGGAGAAACTGATCATGCTGAAATCCAGTCACTGCCGTAAGGCCTTCGCCGCCATCATCTGCGCATTGTTGTGCAGCACCTTCGCGTCCGCACAAATCGAGCTGCACGAGAAACTGACGCTCTCCGGCTGGATCGACATGAATTGGCAACGAGTCGATGACGGTACCGCCTCCGATAATGAGGAAGACTTCTTCATCAACGAGGTCGAGTTCGACCTGGACTTCGATCTGGCGGAAAATCTGACGGCACGCGTTGACATCAGCTTCAACCGCGAAGACACCCCCG
>DPYP01000598.1:1231-5791 GCA_003545375.1 Lentisphaeria bacterium | reverse complement strand
CGACAATTTCGAAGGGGATATCGAGCAGGCCTACTTCACCTACACGATCAACGACCAGACCAGCGCCACCGCCGGCAAGTTTCTCAGCTACCTCGGCTGGGAAGCATTTGACGTCATCAACCTCTACCAAATCTCCGGCGGCGGCGGGCAAGGCCTGTATCCGGCCTTTCAAAACGGTGTCCGCCTGGATTACAATCAGGACATGTTCCAGGCCGGACTGGCTGTGCTGGGCGACGTCTACGACAACAACGCTTACGATACCGACGATCGCGGCTACGAGGCCAAGCTCAAGCTCATGCCGGCCGAGGGCGCGACCATCTTCCTCGGCTACGCCCAGCAGGCGGTTGCGGACTCGAGCGACGACATCGAAGTCCTCAACATCTGGGCAAGTTACAAAACCGGCGATCTGCTGCTTGCCGCTGAATACATGGACGGGGAGGACTACCGCGACAGCGACGAGGGCCAAGTCGACGTCGACGGTTTTCTCGCCATGGCCAACTACACCATCAACGAGGATTGGCAGGTGACGGTCCGGTACACCGAGCGTGAATCGGAACTCTCAGCTACCGGCGCCGCGGTTGATGATTCCAACGCCTGGGTCGTGGCACCGGCCGTGACGATTACCGACAACCTCGATGCCATCTTCGAATATCGCCAGGACGAAGTCGAGGGCGGCGAAGACACCGACACCATGGCGCTCAAACTCATCCTGACGTTCTGACCAGGACAACGCGGTCTGTTCTGCGTCTTCGCCCGTGTCCGCCAACCCGGCGACACGGGCGGAGGTGCTCGTGAGCCTTAAATACGTCCATGTCCTCTCAGGGTACATGGACGTATTTTCGACTTACGACAGTACATTTGTTCACGATGCGTCTCTCACCAAAAGAAGTAGAAAAGTTAATGCTGCACAACGCCGGGTTCCTGGCGCAGAAGCGCTATGCCAGGGGGTTGCGGCTTAATTATGTCGAAACGGTCTCGCTGATCGCCGCGCAGTTGCTTGAATTCATCAGGAACGGCGATGGCGTTGCCGACCTGATGGAGAAAGGCAAGAAACTGCTTGGGCTCGCCGATGTTCTCGACGGCGTTGGCGAGATGATTCACGATGTGCAGGTCGAAGGCACATTTCCCGACGGCACCAAGCTGGTCACGGTCCACAACCCCGTGTGCCGTGAACAGGGCGAGGCCGAGCTGGCCCTGTACGGTTCCGGCCTGACCCGCTGCTCGCAGCCGCCGTGGTCACCTGACAACACCAGCGCCGCACTGCCCGGCGAGACGTTTGTCGGCAGTGACGCCATCGAGCTCAATGCCGGGCGCCAGGCCATCGAGCTCGAGGTACTCAACACCGGCGACCGGCCGATTCAGGTAGGCTCCCACTACCCGTTCTTTGAAACCAACCCGGCCCTGTCATTCGACCGGCAACAGACATTGGGCTGGCGGCTGGACATTCCCTCGGGCACCGCGGTACGCTTCGAACCGGGCGAAACCAAAACCGTGTCCCTGGTACATGTAGCCGGCAACAGCATCGTCTATGGCGGCAACGCTTTGATCTCCGGCGCGCTCGATGACGCCAACAAGGCCGGTGCCATCGAGCGCATGAAGGATGCCGGATTCTCCGATACCGGAGACCCGACATGAGCTCGACGATCGGCCGGGATGCATATGCCGACATGTACGGGGTGACCACTGGAGACCGCCTGCGCCTGGGCGACACCGAATTGATCGTCGAAGTCGAACGCGACCACACTGTCTACGGCGAAGAATGCAAGTTCGGCGGCGGCAAAGTCCTGCGCGACGGCATGGGCCAGGCTGCCGGAGTCAGCCAGCAGGACGCCTTGGATGTCGTCATCACCAACGCCCTGATTATCGACCATACGGGAATCTACAAGGCCGACGTCGGCATCAAAGGCGGGCGGATCAGCGGCATCGGCAAAGCCGGCAACCCCGACGTCATGCCCGGTGTCGGTGCCAACCTGGTCGTCGGCGTCACGACCGAGGCGATTGCCGGCGAAGGCATGGTTCTGACTGCCGGCGCCATCGACGCCCACATCCATTTCATCTGCCCGCAACAGGCCGAGGAAGCGATCGCCTCCGGCATCACGACAATGCTCGGCGGCGGCACCGGCCCTGCAACCGGTACCAACGCCACCACTTGCACGCCTGGCGCCGCCCACATCGAAATGATGCTGCGCTCGACGGAGCATTACCCGCTGAACTTCGGATTCCTCGGCAAAGGCAATTCGTCACGTCCCGAAGGCTTGCACGAGCAGATCCTGGGCGGCGCCATCGGCCTCAAGCTGCACGAGGACTGGGGCACGACGCCGGCAACGATCGACTGCTGCCTGGATATCGCCGAGCAATACGACGTGCAGGTCGCCATCCATACCGACACCCTCAATGAATCCGGCTTCGTCGAACACACCCGGGCCGCCTTCAAAGGCAGGACCATCCACACCTTTCACACCGAAGGCGCCGGCGGCGGCCATGCCCCCGATATCATCCGTCTCTGTGGCGAGTCCAACGTGCTGCCGTCGTCCACGAACCCGACGCGGCCATTCACGATCAACACCATCGACGAGCATCTCGACATGCTGATGGTATGCCATCACCTCGACAAGAACATCCCGGAAGACGTCGCCTTTGCCGAAAGCCGTATCCGCGGCGAGACGATTGCCGCCGAAGACATCCTGCACGACCTCGGGGCCATTTCCATGATCGCCTCCGACTCCCAGGCCATGGGGCGCGTGGGTGAAGTCATTTGCCGCACCTGGCAGACCGCTCACAAGATGAAGTTGCAGCGCGGCGCGTTGCCCGAAGACGGTGCCGCCGACAATTATCGGGTCCGCCGGTACATTGCCAAATACACGATCAACCCAGCCGTAGCCCACGGCATGAGCACGGAGATCGGGTCCGTCGAAGTCGGGAAACTGGCGGACCTGGTGCTGTGGAAGCCGGCGTTTTTCGGCATCAAACCGGAGATCGTGATCAAAGGCGGCGTCATCGCCCAGGCGCAGATGGGCGATCCCAACGCCTCGATTCCAACACCGCAACCGTATTTTTCGCGCCCCATGTTCGGTGCCCTCGGCCGTGCGATCGAGAAGAATTCGGTGGCCTTCGTGTCACAGGCGGGTTTGGACATCGCCTCCACCTATGACCTGGGTAAACAGCTTGTGCCGGTCAGGGATTGTCGCAGCATCGGCAAGACCGACATGCGGCTCAACGACATGACGCCGGACATCGACGTCGATCCCGAAACCTACCGGGTCACTGTCGATGGCGAGCACCTCACATGCGAACCCGCCGCCAAACTACCGCTTGCTCAACTTTATAATCTGTTCTGAATGGATGGTTCCGTGACCGCCAGACAGACTGAAGGTGCCATGTGCATTCCACTATAAGTCCGCAGCTGTTGCATCTTGCGGACTCCGCGCTGCCAACTGGTGGCTACGCCTATTCAAATGGCCTCGAAAGTGCCGCGAAACTGGGGTTGATCCGCACCCGCGACGAGTTCCGCGACTATGTCGAGTCGTTTCTGTTGCAGTTGTCCGACTGCGAGCTGCCGTTTATCGGTGCCTGTTTTGCCGCGCCAACACCGATTCCCGACCAGAGCCTGCTGCCGATTGTCGAGGCCTACGACGCCTTGACGTGGCTGCCCCTTACACGACGCTGGAGTACGACGACGGCGCGGACATGGCTCCACCTGTTCGAGCGGCTGTATCCCGATGTCCGTGCAGACAACCTGCGGGACTGGTTTGGCCGGCACCACATCGAACCGCAATTCACTATTGTCTATGCCCTGACCATGCGGCTCGCCGGCTACAGTTCGACAGATGCCCGGACGCTGCTGCGCTATATGAGCGTCCGCGATCAAATCACGGCGGCCATCCGGCTCGGGCTGCTTGGCCCGGCCGATGCCCATGCCATGCTCCACGACTTCTGCGCCGACTCCGCCACCGAGCCGCCGGGTGATTTCACCGAGGCTTTCCGCAGTTCTCCCGTGCTCGAACTGGCCCAGGCGGCACACCAGCGTGTCTACGCCAAACTGTTCCAAAACTGAGGCTGAAAAACCATGCCCCATACCCACGATCACGATCATCCGCACACCCACGAGCACCTCGATTCGCCCGGCGAATATCGGCTGCGCGAACTGGCGACTATTGAACGGCAATTCGATCAGCGTGCCTTCACAGTCGGTATCGGCGGCCCCGTGGGCACCGGCAAGACAGCGACACTCAAAGCCCTCTGCGAACGGCTGCGGGAAAAGTACCGGATCGCCGTCGTCACCAATGACATATTCACCCGCGAAGACGCTGAGTTCCTCGTACGGCACCAGACACTGCCCCCGGATCGCATCATCGGAGTCGAAACCGGCGGTTGCCCGCATGCCGCCATCCGCGACGACGTGTCGTTGAACATAAACGCGCTCGAAGACCTCATGCAACGGTTCGACAACCAGCTCGACCTGCTCTTTGTCGAGAGCGGCGGCGACAATCTCGCGGCGCATTTCAGCAAGGAGCTGGTCGACTACGCCATTTACGTGATCGATGTGTCCGGCGGCGACAA
>DPYP01000598.1:0-833 GCA_003545375.1 Lentisphaeria bacterium | reverse complement strand
GAGATGGTCGGGGCCGATCTCGATGTCATGGCCCGGGACGCCGCGCGGATGCGGGGCGACGGTCCTGTCGTATTCGCCAACGCCAAGACCGGTCACGGATTATCCGATATCGTCGCATATCTCGAGGCGGCCCGCACTGCCGCCCTGGCGGCTGCGCAACCGGCGAAATAGTACCGCTCGACAGGCGCGGACCGCCAACGCTGTGCTGCCGTTGGCCGGCGCAGAGATAACCAGGCAGCTCAATACTTCCGTGCCGTCGGGTCGAACCCCAGCCACTGCAGCTCGCTCAGACGCCCGTACAGCCGTTGCAGCAGTTGCTGCAGCGGCCCGCGTGACGCGGATACCGCGCGCAAAACATACAGTTCGTCGATTTCAGTAGCGGCAGTGAGCAAATCACTGCCCGAGTCGGTCCCGGCCGAGAACAGTTCACGCCCAAGATCGCGAATCCTGCGACCAACCAGATATATCGACAACAAGTGATTGAACCGCCCCATCACAGCCGGTGAGCGCATCTGCCGGACACCGGGAGCAAGGCGCAATGGATCGAGCAGAATAGTACGGCCGTCGTAATGCAGACGAATCGTCGACTCGTATCTCTTGAAAGCAAATTCTTCCCCAATATCGAGACGGCCCGCAACAACCCAATCAACCAGGCCCAACGCCCCGCCTGCTGCCACATCCCAGGTCTGGGACTGCTTGAAGCAGCTGCCGGCGTGGAGGACCAGCGGGTCGACGCCGACAACGGCGAGGGCGCCAGCAGCTACGCGGCCTCGCGTGTGCTGGCACGAACCTGCCCCCTGGCCGCTATTGTAGACCCGCGTGTTGGCTTGCGT
>DPYP01000350.1:6544-6895 GCA_003545375.1 Lentisphaeria bacterium | reverse complement strand
CCGGACGGCGCCCTCTACGACCTGCGCACCGACCCGTCGGAACTGGTCAACCTGTTCGACCATCCACGCCACCGGCCGCGCCAGGAGCAACTCGAACGCCTGACCTCGAACTGGCTCGATCAGGTGCAGGTATAGTACCCGAGCCGGCTCTGTGCCCTGTCCTTTAATTCCGTTACCGGCCCCGTCCTGCCAATCGGCCCCGTGCCGCCTCAATCCCCACTGCCGGCCTGCGATGCCGCTGCGACGAACTGCCGGACCCGATCGGCAGCAGTCTCGGCTGGGCTGTGCCGGGTGTCGGTGTTGACGACGACAACTGAGTCGGCAAACATCGAGAAATCCTGGCGCCAGTCC
>DPYP01000350.1:0-6210 GCA_003545375.1 Lentisphaeria bacterium | reverse complement strand
GCCAGTCCATCAACAACCGCGTGGCAATGCCGCAATCAGCGAAGCGCGCTCCCGTGTCAGCGGCACCAGTCAGGTCATCGGCGATGATCAGCAGGGTTGTCACGTTCTCACTCTTCGATCGTCGCACGGTACGCGATGTCCCGATCCAGCGGCCAGATCGGCCGCCGTATCCGTTGCCAGGGCAGCTGTGTCAAATTAGCCGTGCAGGCGCCGGGCATATCGAGCCAGAAGACACCGGACAGGATGTCGCCGTATGTCGTCTCCAACGTGCGCTGCGCCTTCACGCCGACAATCTTCATGTCGGTCGGCTCGATTCCCATGCAGCGAAAGACACCCGGATCCCAGCTCATCACGCGCTTGCGCGAACATACGATGTGAATGTTGTCACAACGCAGCACGGCCGCCCCGCCCATGTCATTGCGGAATCCACGCATGACTTCGCCCTCGTTGACCCACACACCGTCACCGAGCGCCACGACTTCCGCATCGATGCGAACTGGATCGCTGAACTGCGGCGCCAGCGAACCGCCGATCGACGTCGTGATCGTCGCCCCGACACCCGCTGCCGTCGCCGCGTCCACTGCCGGCGCATCGCAGATTGTAATCGCCGACGACACCTCCGACACCGGCAGCAACGCCTGCAGCAGCAGCGAACTGTCCCCACAGCCGCCGCCGCTCACGGCATCGCCGCCTTCCGAGATGACAATCGTACCGCTCATCTCACAAGCCTGCCGGACAGCGTCTGCCGGGGCCGTGAACTCCCCGCGGCATTCCTCCCGCCGATCCCACAAAAGCTGGGCGGCATGACAGGCCACCGCAGCAGCCGCCTCGTTCTGATCGGGATGCGCTGTCACGACAATCGTGCAGCCGTTCGTTTCGATATCAAGCCAGGGCTGGACAGGATAAAAGCTGCCGGCGAGGATGATGCCTGCCGCCTCAGCACCACGCAAAACATCGAGAACATCACGAAACGGCGGTTCGTCGGTCTCATACAACCCCGCCGCAAACAGTGCCGGCACCCGGACCAGGTGCCGCACCGTGTTCAAGCCATGCAGATGTTCGACAAAGAGACGGGCCACGCGCTCCCCCGTTTCGCGATAGTCGCGATGCGGATACGTCCGGTAGCCATCAAGCAGATCGACGTTGTCGACCATCTTCCGCGTGATGTTGCCGTGGCAATCCAGACCGATAACGACAGGCACATCCGGTCCGACAATACCCCGGATCGTCGCCAGGATCTCGCCTTCCGGGTCGTCAACGCCGTCCGCCAGCATCGCACCGTGCAGGTCGAGCACGACGGCATCGACGTCTGCCTGCTGCAGCCGCGTCGTGATCGCCTCGACAATCGCGTCGAACCCCTCCCGCACCAGCGTTCCGCCCGTCGGCGCAACGCCTGCGAGCAGCGGCACCAGCTCGATGCCCGGCTGCGCCTCGAGCACATCGATCATGCCGCCGACCATCATGCCGCAGCCGCGCCTGCAGGTCAGCACGGCGTCATCGAAAATAAAGTCGAAGTCGTCCCACTGTGTCGGCACGACACAGAACGAGTTGGCCTCGTGATGGATCTGACCAATAGCGACTTTCATGGCGGCTAATGTAGGCGGATTCACTACGAAAATCATCAAAAACACGAAGAATAAAAACGGCCAGGATCAACAGGATTGAATGCCGCATTCCCGGACAACGTGGCGAATTTTGTCGACGCGAGAGCAAGAGCGGTAACGGAATTATTGACTATTTATTCATCCCAGAAGCCGATGCAGCGCCGCATCGTTCGCTGCCAGCGTCAGGTCAATGTCTTCTTCGCTGTGGGCGAAGCTGATGCTGCCCTGCTTGGTCGGCAACGGGAAGTTGTAAATGCCGCGCTCGATCAGTTCGCGCCGGAACTTCGCGTCGAAGCCGAAGTCGTGGCTGCTTGCCAGGTCCCACCAGTTCACTGGCGCGTGATCCATGAAGTACGCGCAGTGGGCACTGCCCTGCCGGACGATCGTGGCGGTGACACCGTATTTGTCGAAGAGTATCTGCTGCCCGTCTTCCAGACTCTGTGCCAGACCGTCGAGATGCCCGTAAACATCCAGGGCCGGGTCCCGCAGTTTTTTCAGGCAGGCAATCGCCGCCGCAACCGGAATTGGATGGCAGTTGTAGGTACCGGCAAGCAGCACCCGCTTCGACACATCCTCACTGACGACCAGATCCATCAACTCGGACTTGCCGGCCAGCGCCGCAATCGGGAAGCCATTGGCGAAGGCCTTGCCGTACGTCGACAGGTCGCCGCGAATGCCGGTCAATCCCTGGAACCCGCCGGGGCCAGCGCGGAAGCCCGTCTTCACCTCGTCGAAAACCAGCACGAATCCATGGTCATCGGCGAGTTTTCGCAGGCCCTCGATATAGCCGGGCTGCGGCTTGACGACACCGATGTTCTGCAGGATCGGCTCGGTAATCATCGCGGCAACGTCATAGCGCGCCAGCATCGTTTCCACGGCCGCCAGGTCGTTGAACTCGACGACGTGTGCCAGTTCCTGCTCGGCTGCGGGAATGCCGGCAGTGATCGGGACGCGCGGATACTCGTCGCCAATCACCTGCTTGCCAAGCGCCTCCAAGGGCGTCATGACATTGAACGCAACGACGTTCTGATTGCCGTTGTAGCTGCCCTGCACGAGGATGACATGCTCGCGGCCGGTCGCTGCACGGGCAACGCGAATCGCCTGGGCTGTCGCTTCGGAGCCGGAGTTGAAGAACTGCACTTTGTCCGCCAGCGACACACACGACAGAAACAGTTCGGCCAGCTCGCCTTCGTCGCGGGTCGGGCCGCTGCCGTAGTTCGACAGGCCGGCGGCCATCACTGCCGTCACCGCCTCGATCTGGTCGGGATCGTTGTGGCCGAGGATGTACGGCGCGAAACCGGCGTGATAGTCGATGTATTCCTTGCCGGCGACATCCCAAAGGCGCGAGCCCTGCGCCCGTGCGAAGGCGATCACCGGGTCGCTCTTGCGGTTGACCGAAGCCAGCCCGCCCGGGACAAAACGGCTGTTGTGCGCCAGTACCGCAGCCGACGGGTCGAGGTCAAGCGGTTGTCTACTGAAGGTCGTGTCACTCATCGGCCGTTATTATACACGCCGATGCGCCGATTGCGTCTTCGCATTCAGTTCCCGCAAGGATTGATTTCCCGCAACAATTTCTTGAATCGGAAAGAGATTACGGGTGTGGCCCGTCACGTCACGGCCTCCACTATTGCTTGATACTCACGAATCCCCGATGCCAGAATCTGCTTGATACTGATGTACGGGAACTGCACGCCCGCGGCAATCAACCGGTCCACATTCTCTACCGACGATGTGGTGCCGGCGACGCGCCCGGCAGCTATGATGCGCGCCAGCGTCTCGTCGACCTTCGCAACCACTTCCGGGTGCCCGGGGTTGCCGAGATGCCCCATCTCCTGGGCCAGGTCACCGGGCGCCACGAAGAAAACGTCGATGTGATCGACCTCGAGAATGTCGTCGAGATTCTCGATCCCCAGCGGATCCTCGATCATCACCACGACCATCGTCTCGTCATTGGCTGTCTGATAATAATCACTGCGACCGTAACCGCGGCGTGACGTATAGGAACCACGATGCCCGATCGGTGTGAACTTCGCAGAATCGACGACCAGCTCCGCCTGCTCACGGGTATTGACGTGCGGCACGATGATGCCCTGGCAGCCGCGATCGAGAGTGCGGTAGATAGTATTCGCCTCGGCGCGACCAACGCGTACCAGTGAGGTGACACCCCAGAGATCACAGGCCCGCGTCAGATTGCCGATATCCCCGAAATCGACCCCGCCGTGCTCCGCCTCGAGCCACACCGCTTCGATACCCATCGACCCGACCAGGTCGAGGAACTCCGGACACTCGATGTTGCCGAGGACAGGAACCGCATCGCCGGCGGCGAGTTTCTTCTTCGTGTGATTGGTTCCCAGATGGCTCATGCTCAGTCTCCTTGCGTTCGATAATTCAACCAAGAACAAACCAGCACATCGCATGGCGGCTGGTGCTCTGCTCAAACTTCATGGTATACGGATCGCACAACCACCTTGCCAGGTAACCGTCCGAGCGCGGCATCAGCCAGCCGAAATCCCAGCCGCGGCTCTCATAGCGCATCGGGATGCCGGGCTTGACACGCGGCAACGGATTCGACGACGCCGTCATCCGTTTCTGCACAGTGTGATTATAGCAGGCACCGATATGTACGAACACCGTATGATCCAGTGCCTGATCGGGATCTTCCGCCAGGTCGTCGCACAGCCCGCGAATCCCGACCTTCACTTCGCATCCGTCCGACGCCGCCGTTTCGAGTGCCTCGATCGAGCCGCTCAAAGGCTGGCCGTCGGCGTCGTGGGCAAGGACTTCCTGCCAATTATCGTTGACCATGAAACGGTACGAATCAAAATCATAGATGAAATTGAAACTCGGCGCATTCGTTTCCATGTCCCAGGCATCGGTCATTTCATACTTCGCCATGCTCGGGTTCTGTTGAACCGGTGACGACTCGATCTCGCCCGATGCCGGCTGCCCGTCGAGATACGGCCGCGCCAGCGCTTGCAGAGCGTTCTGGTTGTACATGAAATACGACATCGAAATGCGCCCCCCGAAACCGGACGGCAGCGAGATTGGTACGCGAAGATTCTCGATCGCCGCCACCCAGCGGTCATCGACCAGATAGGTGACGCGGAAATCCATCGCTTCGCGGATCAGCTCCGGATCGTCCGAGCTCGTGTCGATGTGCTCGTTGTGCCGGAACGCCGTACAGACGCGCAGGTCCGCACCGTTGCGTATCGCATCGCACAGGGCAGCGTCACTGCCGCCGACTATTTGTCGCTCACTGTCCAGTTCCAGAGCCTGTGTCCAGGTCGCCATGCAGGCACCTCCAATATAGGGTCGAATGTCAGGTTGCAGCTGCCGAATTCCCGCGGCAAAGCCAGTGCAAACGCTTTGTGAGTCGGTAAACTGAGTAGCATCCGGCGCAAATTCAAGCGCCACTGCACCGTTAGCATCTCGACATTTCGCCGCCGTTGCGCCTTTTCGCGATCGAACAGGGATGATAGGTTGCCCGGTGTCCCGTACCTGACGACCAAAGGCCTGCCCATGAAACCGCGTGTCCTGCTGACCAGTTACTACAATCGCGAGATCATCGATTCCAGTCTCGAACCGCTACGGCAGATCGCCACGCTGGTCGACGGCAACCGCAACCGCAACTGGACGCTCGACGAAATGCTCGCGGAAATTCCCGGCATCCACGCCACCGTCGCTGCCGATGAACCTTATACGCGCGAGGTTTTCGAACGTGCTGACGAACTCCTGGTGGTCGCCCGCGACGGCACTGGCTTCGACAAAATCGACGTACAGGCTGCTACCGATCACGGCATCATCGTGACGCGTGCCCCAGTTGTCATCGACGCTACCGCCAACCTGACGATCGGGCTGATGATCGCGCTGGTCCGCAAGATCACCACCGGCGACCGCGCCGTTCGCAACGGCCAGTGGATCGACCGCAGCGCCCTGCTATGCCCCGACCTCACCGGCATGACACTCGGCATTGTCGGGCTCGGCCCGGTCGGCCGCAAGGTCGCGACTCGAGCCAAGGCGCTCGGCATGCGGGTGCTGGCATACAACCGTACACCTCTGCCGGACATCGCCGACGACCTGGGTGTCGAACTGGTAGCGTTTGAAGCGCTGACCGAACGTGCCGATATCGTCTCCGTGCACTTGCAGAGCAGTCCCGAAACTCGAGGCCTCTGCGACGCTGCGTTCTTCGCAAACATGAAAGCCGGCAGCTACTTTATCAACACCGCCCGCGGTCAGATTATTGACGAGCTCGCGCTGATCGCCGCGCTGCAGACCGGGCAGCTGGCCGGCGCTGCGCTCGACGTCTTCGAAACTGAGCCGATCCCAGCCGACAATCCTTTGACGGCAATGGACAACGTCGTGCTCACACCGCATGTTGGCGGCGACACAAGCACCACCATGATCGCCGCCATCGACATGAACGTCGCACAGATCACCGATCTGCTGACCGACAGAAAACCGTCGAACATGCTGAACCCGGAAGTCTGGGATCATGCGCGCTGCAGGAAGATGTGATGGAATATTCAGCATCCCACATTTTAACGGTCATAGCCGAAGGCAACGACACTCCTGAAACCTGAAACCTGCGCTGGCCAAAGGCACGACT
>DPYP01000438.1:486-4124 GCA_003545375.1 Lentisphaeria bacterium | reverse complement strand
GCCAATTGGACGACCGAGACGCAGGCTGCCGCTATCGCCGATTCACGACTCGGTGACCGGGTCACCGTAAATGTCTGCGGCCCGGAGCAGGAACAGGCGACCCATAGCGTAACCGACGGCAAACTCACTGTGAGCGTGCCGCGATTGAGCTGTGTGCTGGTGGAAAAGCCGTAGTGCCAATGCGATGATCGCACGTCGCGATCCTTATCAAGGCGAAACGACCGGATCACGCCCGCCCTCAACTTAAGAAGCACTTTCGTTCTTGAGAAGTTTCGAGAGAAGTTGCACGTCTGCAATGATTCAACTACCGTAACGACGAAACGCCACGGGGCTCGGAGATGCTGAAAAATCGTCGAGCGAAGCTCCGGGACGCGGCTTCTGACCAGTCGGCTCTTGTCGGCATCCGACCCGGCCGCGCAGACCCTGGATCCGCGGGGAAAGAACACCGGACACAAGCGGCGAGGAGGTAATTATGTGGACAGTTTCTTCGGCGTATGAAAGAGCACGCAAGGCTGCAGAGCGGGATGCCGAGAGCTGCCGCAGGACGGTCGATTATCTTCTGGAGATCTACGAGGGGCATCTTCCCGGCATGTCCCGGGAGGAGATCGGAAAGATACTCGCCGAGAGTAACCAAGAGCGGCTCGACGCGGTGCCGGACCTCAACAAGTACCCGGAGCTCCGCGGCGTCCGCGAGATTGTGGCTGCCGAGTGGCGGGGGCTCCGGGACGGGGCGAAGCTGACGGATGCCCAGTGGGCGGCAAGCTGCAACGGCCTTTTCCACCTGCACCGACATATCAGCGGGGACATTGGGCGGGAGACCGGCTGCAGCAGCGTCTTCTTTCCCGAGAGCGACCGGGGCCCGATCCTGGCCAACAACCTGGACTCGGCTCCCAGCGAACCTTTCGGCGCTCCCGGCTGGGCCGCGCTGAACGAGCATCTTGTTATGCAAGCGGTGGCCAGCGGGATATTCGGCGACGAGCCCTCGCCCGAGATCTTCCCCGTTCCCATGGACATGCTCCTGGGCCGCTACACCCGGAGTACGGATGAAGCGGTAGAGATGCTGGAGCGCTACAATTTCTTCTGGGGCCCTTGCAATGCGATGGTGATCGACCGCAACCGTCATGTCGCGATGATTGAGAAGAGTGCCTGCCGCATAGGGGTCCGCCGGAGCCCGGACGGATTCGGTTTCGTTACCGAGATGACGGCGGAGGAACCGTCGATGCGGGCCTACCTCGCTGAGACGCGCGCCGCGAGCCTCAAGGCGAGAGACCTGCCGGAGGAATGCAGCGACACCGTCCACTGGCGAGACGCGGACCACCGGCGCGAGCTCATGCAGGAGCTGCTGGACGAGGCGCGGAAAAATCCGACCCTGGAGGGCCTGCGGCGCATCATCCAGTTCCGCGACCCGAAGCGGGGAAAAGTCTGTTACAACGGAGAGATCCTGACGCCGGGAGGGCCGCCCTGCAATTTTACGCTGCGTACGACGATCTGGCTTCTCCGCGAGGGCCGGGCCATGTGGTGGGCGAAGGAAGGTGATAAGCCGAGCTTTGAGAACCGGAAGGAAGACATAGAGTTCAAGGACGTGTTGCTCTGGGACTGAAGAGGGAGACCGAGACGGGGGCCTGAATTGCACGGAGCGGGGGAAAAAAGAATGAGCAAGAAACTGTTGTCAGCAGGATTGTTGATGGCGCTGCTGCTCGGCATCACGAGCCGGGTCGGCGCCATCCAGGTGCCGGTCAGCCTGATGCTGGTGGCCAAAGATGGCAGGCCGATCGTCGATAGTTGGCCGGACAGCAGCAGTTATCACAGCTGGAACATGAAACTGTCGATATACTGGGGTGAAGGCAGACCGACGGAGAAAAAACTGCCGCCCCATGAAGCAGCCTTCAAGTTGGACTTGCCCGATGGATATGAGGGGCCGATCACCTTCATGACCAATTACTCCAGCCCGGAGCAGCGATTTGAGTTCGTGATTGATGCGGAAGGGAAGGTCTCCCCACACAGCTTCGTCATGGTGATTGACGGCATGACATTCAAAGGCATTGAAGGCCCCCTCACGACGAGGGTTCTCGTGACATGGGGGCCTGGGCCACCGGCTGCTGTTCATGGTGGTGATGATAAGCCACCACTCGCCGTCGCTTTCGAGGACAAGACCGGGGAGTGGTGCGGAAAGGGCGACGCGGGCGGCAGCACGGCCTCCTTCGGCGACTTCAACGATGACGGTTTCGTGGACGTCGCGACCGGCAGCGGAATTTGGCTGAACGAGGGCGGCAGGAAGTTCAGGAACATCGGCGGGGGCGGCGCAGTAATCTGGGGCGACGTCAACAACGACGGGCACCTGGACAGGGCCCAGGTGTCCGGTCCGGGCCCGATTCGGCTCGGCGACGGCAAGGGCGGTTTCGAAGTCGGGCCCACCCCACCCGGTCCGTTCGGCGCCGAGTGCGTTGCCGCCAGCTGGGGCGACATTGATAACGACGGCCTGCTCGACATCTACTACGGGGGCGGGTCGGGTCACAAGGACACGTTGTGGCGCCAGGACCCCGAGAACGAGGAGAAGTGGGTGAAGGCCGCGGAGGCCGGCGGCGCCTATGCCCGCAGTGTCGTCGGTTGTGATTTCGATGAGGACAACGACATCGACTTCTACGTGTCCAACTACTGGCTCGTGTCCAACTGGCTGTGGGTCAGCGACGGCAAAGGCGGATCATCCAACCGGGCAGGCGAGTTTGGCGCCCAGGGCGGTAACGGCCACTCGGTCGGCGCCTGCTGGGGCGACATGGACAACGACGGCTACCTCGATATCTTTGCCGGCAACTTCGCCCACAGCGGCCAGCCGCAGTCGCGTTTTCTCAGGAACACCGGGCCGGCTGGAAAATTCACCTTCCGGGACAAAGGCCCGTGCGGCGTTGGCTACCAGGAATCGTACGCCTCGCCGACGCTCGGCGACTGCGACAACGACGGCGATCTCGATCTGTTCTTTACGACGGTTTACGGGCATAACGCCGCACGACTCTACCGGAACAACGGCAACTGGAGTTTCAGCGACGTGACGGCCGAGGCCGGCCTGGGCGGGCTCAAGGTCAGCTACCAGGCGGCCTGGGCCGACGTCGACAATGATGGCGACCTCGACCTGATGACCAAGGGCAAGCTGTTCATCAACAAAGGCAATGAGAACCACTGGCTCAAGATCCGGCTGAAAGGTGACGGGAAGACGGTCAACACGGCTGCGATCGGCGCGCGAGTTCGTATCAAGCTTGGTGATGAGACACTGACCCGCCAGGTCGAAGGCGGCGGCGTCGGCCAGGGCAACCAGAACGACCTGACCCTCCACTTCGGGCTTGGCCAGCACAAGGAAAAAGTGAAGTACGAAGTCACCTGGACCAACGGTGCGAAGCAGGAAGGCGAGACCGGTATCGACCGTATGATACGGGTCGAGATGAAGACCAGGAAGTAGAAGGAGGCGTAACAGGCCTGACCCGAATCAGCCTCGATCCGTCTGTCTCCGGGAAGGATTGATCCAGTGACCGAAAAGCTTGCAAATACAGGCTGCCAAGGGGCACCTGCTTCGATGGCCGCTTCGATTATCCTGTTGCAAAGCTCTTTCGCCTTGGCCCTTGCTGCCAGTGCTGTCGTTGACTGGC
>DPYP01000438.1:0-151 GCA_003545375.1 Lentisphaeria bacterium | reverse complement strand
CCCTGCAGGGTGCCAGCCAATTTTATTTCATCCCTTGACGACATCGAAACAAGCCAAGAGGCCGTCGAAACTTGTAACTATAAGCCGCTCACCTTCGGCACAAGGCACCGCCGAAATCGGTGAACCGAACCACCAACGATCCTTCAGCATC
>DPYP01000423.1:0-4113 GCA_003545375.1 Lentisphaeria bacterium | reverse complement strand
AAAGATATGATGCTGCCGACGGCCATTGTCGGTTCGATCCCGCGGCCATCGTGGTACACTGAAAGTCTGCATGGCCGGTCGTTCAAGCAGGCCCTGAACGACCGGAAATTTCGCGACCAGTACATTGATGCGGTCGGCGCCTTTATTCATGACCAGACCAGCGCCGGGCTGGACATCGTGACCGATGGCGATGCGCGCTTCGACGATGACGTCGGTGGTCGCGGGTGGTTCTTCTATCCACTTGAACGGCTCGGCGGGTTCGCCGGCTGCAACGACATCATTGACCGATGGGCAGGGTTTGCCAAGCCGGGCACGATTCTCTGGGAGGTGATGGAGGCGTATCAACAGCCCACACTGGTGGACAAGGTCACGGCCGGACCGTGGCAGTACACCGAATTATGGAAGATAACACAGCGCTTGACGGACAAGCCGGTCAAGTTCGGTGCGATCTGCGTTGACAGCCTGTCGCATATGATCAGAAACGAGGCGTACGACCAGACCCGCGACCTGCTCTTCGACCTCGCCGACATCGCCAACGGGGAGTATCGCCGGCTGGCGGCAGCCGGTTGCCCGATTATTCAGATCGAAGAACCGCTGCACCATTTCATGTGCCACGATCCCGACACCGATGTAAACGAACTGACGGAAGCATTCAATCGTCAGATAGCCGGGGTGAACACCGAGGTCTGGGCACACACGTGTTGGGGCAACCCCGCGCAGCAGAGCTTCGGGGAGGACATGTCATACGAGCCGGCCCTCGAGGCAATGTTCGAGATGAACGCCGATGTCATCACCTTCGAGTGTGCCAGCACCGGTGGCGCCGACCTGGAGGCGATCGGCCGAATCAAGTCGGACAAGAAGATCGGCGTTGGCGTCATCAGCCACCTGCGCACGCAGGTGGAGTCACCGGAAGAGGTGGCCCGGCTGATTCGCAAAGCGTTGGAACACATCCCGGCCGAGCGCCTGGTGATCACGACCGACTGCGGCTTCGGGCGCGAGGGCTTGTCCCGCCGGATCGCCTATTACAAAATGGTCGCCCTGGTCGAAGGCACCAACCTGGTCCGGCGGGAACTGGGTCTGCCCACGGCCGTCGTGCGCGCCGCGGAACCGACGCTGGCGTTCGGCCAGGTCGGGGCAAAATGACGTAAGCATTTTACCTACCCATATGCCCACCTGAGTTGACACATGAAGGCTGTTTTTTTCTACTGGTCGTTCATCGCGGCAGACACCGAGCGAGTGCTGGACGATCTGGCCCGCTGGACGAACATCGACACCCTGTTGATCTGTCAGAGGGAGGGGTCGGACGAGGCGGGCATGATGCTGCCGGATGCCAGCGCCTTCGGTGACCTGCCCGTGCCGATCGCCCCGGCGGCATTTGAACGGACGATGGAGGTGATCGAGCTGGCACGCACGAAGGGCTTTGCCGTAGCGAGCCACGCCAATACGATGTACGGCTGTCCGAAGACCCTGCGCCACCTGAACTGTCGATCGCTGGTACCAGCTCAGCCGCCTGCCGACAACGACCTGATCTGGGCCTGCCCGAATCATCCGGATGCAGTTTCCTACGGCAAGGCCGTTACCCGCGCCCTCATAGAGGCGTGGCCTGTCGACCTGCTGGAAATCAACCACGTCGAGTACCCCCTGTACTGCGACAGCCTGGACGGATATGCCAACTGCTTCTGCGACCATTGCTACGCCAGGGCGGAGGGACAGGGTATTGATCTCGGGGCGATCGAGCGTCTGCTCACGACATTGCTCGGGCAACTGAACAGCGGTGCACTGGCAGACCGCTGGCTCGATGAGCTGGCCGGATCGCCGCTGCTGGCGCAGTGGCTGGCGTTTCGCACCGGCTCCATTACGCAGTTTGTGGGAACGATCGTGGCCGAAGCACGCGCCGCTGCCGCGACGCATCGGCCGAATCTTAAGATCGGGTTTGACCCTTTTCTGCCGTCAGCGCTGCACTTGTTAGGGATAGATCTGGAGGCGTTGCACTCGCTGTTCGACTGGATCGCGCCGAAGTTCCCCGACTATCTGACCGGCTGGATGATTCCGAATATCGCCGACTGTATCGCCGGCCCGGGCAACGATTCCACAGCCCAGCGCCAGGCGCTGCGCGATCTGCTGGACCTGGGCCCGCAGCCACGACAATACGAGCCGATGAAAATCGAGATGGAGGAAATGCGCTATTGCAACACGGCCGACGCTTCCACCATCGACCGACAGATGCCCTATCTCAGTCATCTGCGGGAGAAGACAGCGATGTATCCGTGGCTCTGGCTGTACGATCGGGACCTCGAACTGCTGCGTCGCAAGATACAGACTCTCGAGCGCTACGACTTTGACGGCTACTGCCTTTGGCTATGGCCGGAAGACATGACCAGCAGCGCGTTGCAGGAGGCTGGGGGAATCTTCTGATCGCGCGGACGAAAGCCCGCACACAGCATAGGCTTCCGACCTGTGCTCCCTTGCCGCGAAGCGGCGAGGCCCGCGGAAGGTACACCCGTATTATCCCGCCCAATCGGAATAGTGTTTCCACTTGTCGTCGACCGTGACGCCATGTTCCGCCTCGAACTTGGCGATCTGCTTGGCGCGCTGATGTCGCTCTGCCTGGGCCTCGTCACGCACCGTTTTGTAGCTCCCATTCTGGGCCAGGCTGCGTTCCCACGGCGAGAGGTCGGTGCGGTCGGCGTCAATCTCGGTCAACCATTTCTCGCGATACACCTCACCGACGACGGCGACGCGCGGCAGGTGATGCTCTGAATGTGAATTGTTGCCCTCGTGATAGAGCAGGTGGTGCCAGAAAAGCACGTCGCCTGCTTTCCCGACGAATTCGTACGTCGGCAGTCCGTCAACGACCGCATCCCTGAAGGGGGGATCGTTGCCGTCTGCTTCCGGCGTTTCGATCAGTTTCCGCTGGGCGATGATATGCGAGCCGGGCTTGCACATGAAATTCCCGCTGAACGGTTCGGTATCTGCCACCAACAGAAAGGCGTTGAAGCCGCGGTAAAGAATGGCCGGCGGCGGCGTTCCGAAGTCCTCGTGAAACATGTTGCCGAGCTTTGCCTTGGCGTTGGGATCGTACGGTTTCACCATGACAGTGTAATTGCGTACACCATCCCACTTTCCCGGACCGCCGTGCAGCTTCTCAAAGGCGGCGCGCAACCGCGGCTGGTCAAAGATCTTTTCGAGGACAGCATTACGCTCAAAGTTGGCGCGCCCCAGGTCTTCGTAGAAGGGGAGAAACCGGACGCCGGGCTTGTCCACTGTCCACTCGTTCAGCGGTCGGTCCTCGTCCAGCACCCGTCTGATCTCATCCAGCGCCTCGTCACAAAACGCCTTGTCCACCAGATTCCTGACGACGGCAACGCCGTACTTCACGAACTGCTCGGTGAAATCCAGATCGCTGTTGTCAACCTTGAAACTGATACGCTGTGCCTTCTATTAGTTCCGAACGAGCGAGGTCCCCGTGAAAACCCATATCGACGAGCATACCGGCCGAGAAATTCATGTACTTACCGATTCGCAGTGCGGCTGCATAGTCGACTATTTCCGACTGCCCAGACGGTTGCCCGACCACCGGATTCTCGCCTTCACCGCCGCCACCCGTTCATCCGCATCCCTGAATGCCCGTGGCACGATCGCGTCGCTGCCATATAGTCTCCTGTCTTCGTTTAAAATGCAAGCCGAGGACTGGCAACTGGTTCTTGTCGATCCCGACAGCGGCGCCACAGAGACCCTGGACCTGCGGTTCGACGTCGTCCTGAAGCTGCGCGAAAGCGATGGCCGCCTCTGGGTCGTGAACGGCAATAAAATCCAGCGGATCGACCTGCCCGACGGCGATCTGCAGACTGTTGCTACCCTGCCACCGGACTGCCCGGGCAGCCCGGTCGACATCACGTGCGACGGTCGCACCCTTCTTCTGTCTCACCACGAGGACGACCAGCCGAGGACGCCGGCACCCGATTTCTGTGATGCCGACTGGTTTTGGAACCTGATCGAACGACCGCGAAGCGGTGTTCTCTATGCCTTCGACATTGAAACACAGGTCGCTACGACATTGCAGCAGACGGACGGCACGATGCCGATGCACGTCGACAGTTCACCGGTCGATCC
>DPYP01000125.1:0-2847 GCA_003545375.1 Lentisphaeria bacterium | reverse complement strand
GACGGCGGCCCGGTTGCTCGGGTGGCCCGGCAAACCCGACCAGATCGCGATCATCGAGTACGCCGGCCGGCGCGCCAAACCGGTACAACATCAGGTCGACCGTGCCACGGGCGACGGCATGTATACGGTTTCCTGGCGGATCCCGGGAACGCTGGCAGCCAGCCAAACCAGACGGTTCCTGCTGCGCTTCGATACCTCCCCCGTCATCGGCACGCCTGGCACCGCCATCGACGTAGCGACCAGCGGGAACACCCTGGTTGTCAACAACGGCGACATCACGTTGGAACACCAGCGTGAGATTGGCGGGTTTATCAGCCGGGTGACCGTCGCCGAGGCAACCGGTGCTCTGTCGTGGCACGACAAGGTCTATGACGGCACCGCCTATTACCTGCCGACGCATGAAGCCGAACGGATGGAGGTCACCGCCGCGGGTCCTCTACGTGTCGTGATCGAGGCGGCAAGCGTGTACCTGGGGGTCAACGGCGAACAGCCACCGTCGAAACCGCGTGCCGTTTACCGCTTCACCAATTACGCCGGGCTGCCGATTACCGTCGTCGAGGCGCTGGTCACACAGGAATTTGCACAGCAGTGGAAATCATTGCATTTCATTGAAATGGGGACTGGTGGGGCTGGCTTCACGAACATCGCGACGGACGGTCGTGGCGGCAGGCTCGAGCAGACGGGGAGATTTTTTGCGGGCGCGAAATGGGGTGCGGTCTATAACGAGCAGTTGTTGATAGCCATGTGTACCGCAACACAACCCGGAGCCTACGACGGTGGCGGCGGCAAGCATTACCTGCAATATCTGCGCAGCGGCACGGCGTCAATGACGACGCTCGCCTATCGTTGGAAGGACGCAATCCTTTGGGGCCCGGGTGGCCAGGCGCTGGAAGATCGAACCGTCCAGCGCTGGCACGAGATCCTGGCGGCGCCGCCGACAGTTCAGGTCCACTTTTCAACACTGGCAACGCGGCTCGAGGCTGTCACCCGGATAGTGAACGTGAAAGAACGGGCATTGGACAAGCTTTCGGGCAAGGATTGGGCCGTCGCACATGTCGGCATGACGCTGGCTCGCGGCGGGGCTGCGGCGGCCGGGAAAAAAATTACGGGAGGATCGTTCAGAGAAACGCTCAGCGCCATCGAGTCGTGCGAGCAGGCGCTCAACGCCAACAGCAGCGAAGCGGAACTCGCACAGACCGGATCGGGGTTGGCAGGACTTGTACTCGGGCACCCGTATCTCGGCAATGACAAGGCGGTATACCTCTTTGCCAGGCCGGAACACGGTGCCGGGCTGATGAGCATCTATGACCGCGCAGGCTCGCGTGAGTTCCTGAGCATTGACCCCGTGCACGCGACCTTGTGGGAGGCCACTGTCAAGACGGAGGCGGGCGGGGCTTCCTTCGCCAACAACGCACAGCCCTGCACGGTGACGTTCAACACCGACGCGGCTGGCGGGCAATTGCTTTTTGAATGGTCCGAACACGCTGCCGTCGACGTGGTGCTGCGACTGGGCGTTGGCGAGGCGCTGCTTCGCGGTCGTATCGAGGCAACTATTGACGAAGATAAACCGTCAGGATTCGTCTCCGTCGCGTTTCCTGTCGTCAAGGGGATCAAGCCGTTGTCGCCCGAGTCACAGCGGGACACGATCCTGGACACTGGGCGGTTCGGGCGTGAGCGGCCGTCGCCTTTACTGAGCAGCAAAGTTCACAACATCGAATGTCCCCCCGGCATGCAGTTCACAGCGCTGACTGGCGACGGTCTGGGGTTTTATTTCGGCGAAGAAGACGGCCTTGCCAGTCGCAAGCAACTGTCCTGGGCCGCCGCCGGTGACTCGTTGAACTTCTCTATTGTCCATGCCGTTCTGGGTTGGGGCGGCGACCGGCCGGTGCGCACTTATCGTTCGCCCGGACACGTCGTCCTCGGCCCGTTCCGCGGCGACTGGTACGACGCAGCCAGAATCTATCGCAAGTGGGCGATCACCGCGCCGTGGTGCGCCAAGGGGCGGATCCACGAACGTGCGGACTACCCGAAATGGCTGATCAAAGCGCCGTATTGGTCAATCGGATATTTGCAGCATGAAAAGGATATCGAGGACGAACTGAATAAGCAGGCATTTTATGAAATCCCCACGATGGTCGCCCATGTTTACAATTATTTCTTCACCAGGCACCTGGATGACCGGTATCCGGAGTATTTTCCGCCGAAGCTTGGGTCGGCAGGGTTCACTGCGGCGATTGAGCGCCTGCAATCCAACGGTGTCCGGGTCGTGCCCTACGTCAACGGCAGCATGTGGGACATGGATACCGACAGCTACCGCATGGAAGATGCCGAGCGCCGAGGGGCGATCTGGATGTCGGCCGACGGGAATCTGAACATCACTACCAGCTACGGCGGTGGCTCTTCGCTGGCGACGATGTGCCCGGGCAGTGCGATCTGGCGGGAGAAGTTGTCGGCCATCACCAGCGAGTTGGTCGGGAGATATGGCGCCGACGGGGTTTATTTCGATTTCCTGACGGATCACCGGGGTGACTGTTACAACCCGGAGCACGGCCACCCCATCTGTGGCGGCAACTTCTGGGCAAAAGCGGTCCACGATCTTTACGCAGGGGCCCGGGCTGCTGCCAAAGAACGCAACCCCGAGGCGATGATCACGGGCGAGGGCATCGGTGAATTCTGCATCGATGTCCACGACACATTCCTTTCTCTCGGCGAGTCCGGCTCTACGGCGCCGTTGTTCCTGGCGGTCTATCACGGCTACACCAACGTCTACGGCGGTATCTACAACAATGTCGATCCGGTCATGTTGGGACGTTGGTGGCTCATGGGTTGTCAGAACGGCTGGCACGG
>DPYP01000263.1:2433-20149 GCA_003545375.1 Lentisphaeria bacterium | reverse complement strand
GCAGTATTGACCAGAACGGCGTCCGCCCCCATCTCCATCGCTTCGGCGGCGTGCGATGGTTTGCCGAGGCCGGCGTCGACCACGACAGGAATGGAGGCCTGCTCAATGATGATCTCAATATTGGCGCGCGTCAGAATACCGCGATGGCTGCCGATCGGCGAACCCAGCGGCATGACAGTGGCGGTGCCGGCTTCTTCGAGCTGCAATGCCAGAATCGGGTCGGCCTGGATGTAGGGCAGCACAACAAACCCTTCTTTGACCAAGGCCCTGGCGGCCTTCAGTGTCTCAGGCCCGTCGGGCAACAGGTATTTCGGGTCCGGGATGACTTCGAGCTTGACGAAGTCCTGATCACTGGCGGCACGGCCAAGTTTGGCCGTACGAATGGCCTCCTCCGCGGTCCTGGCCCCGGCGGTGTTCGGCAGAAAATGATAAGCGCTGAAATCCAGGTGATTCAGTAGGTTCTTCTCGGGTTCGTTGAGGTTGACCCGGCGGATGGCGACGGTGACCATCTCGGTCTCCGCTGCCGCAATACTGGCAGCCATAGCCTCCATGCTGTCGTATTTGCCCGTGCCGACGAATAGACGTGACTTGAAGTGCTTGCCGCCGATGATCAGCTTTTCATCATCCATACCAGTACACAAGGATCGTCAAATGGCCAAAGCCAGCGTCTGAGACGCGGCGAATTCGGGGGTGAGAGTGAAAGCCTGTTCACTCTCGAAAGATAGTAGGAATCGTTTTATTTTCAAGCCGCCGGTGTAGCCGCCGAGCCCGCCGCTGCTGGTTATCACGCGATGGCACGGAATGACGATGGGGTAGCGGTTGCGCGCCATTACCCGGCCGACAGCCCTGGCGGCGCCTGGAGAACCGGCTTCGGCAGCTATTTCGGCGTATGATCGTGTCCGTCCCGAGGGGATGATACACACGCAATCAACGACACGGCGCTGGAATGCCGTGAGGCCGTTCAGCGGTAAACCTTCGAGCGTGAACGTAAAATTTGCATCGGTGAAATACGCATCGAGCTGTCCCTGCAGCACTGCAACCAGGGCAGGTGTTGAAGCCTTCTCTGCGCCCCTGGTGGCAGGGGCGGCTCGGTCGCCGATGCCGATACGGTCAATCGTCGCAGTCTCCGAATCCCAGGTGATGGAGATCGGGCCGATCGGTGAACCGTGCGAGATTGTCATTTTCACTTTTGGCTCCTGTCTTTCGACGAGAAAACTAATGCCATACCTGCCCGTATCCGCCGGACGGGGAGATTCAGAATGAGCTGTTCGAGAGTCAGGATGACGCCGCTGGCGATCAACCCGACGAGCAGTCCGACAAAGCCGCCAATCAGGGCACCGGCAACATGGTCGTCCGATAGTTGAAAACCTCGGCGCGCAGCGACCGCGATACAAACAATCATCACCGCTAGTTGAATGCCTGTGTTCACACGGCGGCGATTGACTGACTGTGTTTCTCTGTTCATGCGATTTGCGGCTCGCGGCCGAGATTGAACAGGTGCCGAGAATGATCAGTGAGCGAGGACAGAATACCCACGCTTTTGGGGCACACCGTCGGTGCATTGTGCACCGGCAGGTTTCGGGCCTTGGTTAAAGTATTTGCCCGGCTCTTCAGGCCGCTTACTTCGCTAGCTGGTTCAGCCGCGGTAAAAGTAACCGGTGCAGGCATGGTTTCGATGGATGGCATGAACGATTTCGTCATAAAGATTCACACGGAACCGCGTCGCTGTTGAAGACGCCGGTCCGACAGCTCAGTCTCAAGTGGGCGTCCCCCGAGAACTTTTAACCGGCTTGTTCGTGAAAAAATGGCCTGTTGCCGTTCCTGTGCGCTCGTGTAGCGCCACTGCGGTAAGCCGGATGCCATTAAGCCCGAACCCGGTGGGTGAGGCGTGAAATGACGGCTGCTATGGCAGTTAAGCCTCCCCAATCAGAGCACGGCAACTCTACCATGGGACCGGGCAAATACAATCGCACCAAATCAACTTGAAGCCCAAAAGGATGCCATTGCGATTGGCTTGTAGAGCCCCCCAACCCCTTGCGCAGCTGAGAAGTAACCGCTGATATACTCTTCCGATAAAGGTCTCCCAATCCGGTTGAGCTTGGGGTTCGAAGAAAGGTTGATGCCGGGACGGCAGCCCAGCGATCTTTACTCGGTGCGGCGCAGACGGGCGACAAATACACCGTCGCAGTCGGCGTCGTATGGCCAAACGCGGATAGTGCCGTCGGTCGCTTCGCCGGTCAGCGGGTGTGGGGTCGGATCCAAGGTGAACGCGCTGTTGGTTTCCAGCAACTGCTGGATAACCGCTTCGTTTTCCCCGGTGCACAAGGAGCACGTTGCATACACCAGGCAGCCGCCCGGCCGAACACCGGCAGCAGCTCGCTGGAGGATGTCTGCCTGCAACTCAGCTATTTTCTGGACTTCAGTGGGCGGTGTGGTCCAGCGCGCATCCGGGCTTCTGCGCCAAACGCCACTACAGGTGCACGGTGCGTCGACCAAGACGCCGTCGAAGTTGGCTGCTTGTACGGGAATGGCGCGGCCCTTCCAGGCGCGCGTCCGGATGTTGTGGAGGCGGCCCCGGCGGCTGCGTTTCTTGAGGGCCAATAATTTATATTCGCGAATATCCGTGGCGACGACGGTGCCTGTATTGGCCATCATCGAGGCCAGTTGCAGGGATTTTCCGCCGGCACCGGCACAGGCATCCCACCACCGTTGTTTCGGTTCGGCTGCGCAGACGAGGCCAATGACCTGGGATGCCAAGTCTTGAACTTCAAATCGTCCGTCCGTGAACTCCGAAAGTTCGTAGAGGTTGGGCCGGGCGTCGCGCAGGGCCAGGGCTGCATCAACAGTCTCGGAAATCTGCGGCTTGAAACCGTGTGCCTTCAGGTCTGTAACCAGTGCCTCGCGGCTGCCCCCCTGGGCTCGCAGCCAGAGCGGCGGCCGTTGCTGGCAGATCGCCAGCAGGCGGTCATGGTCGCAATTTGCCGGCAGGTTATCCCAGATCCATTCCGGCAGGAGCGATCGGGGTTGTAAAGAGTCGGGAACCATCCGAAAAAAACGGGACAGCGATTTGGCGGACTGAACAAGGCAATCGACGCGTTGCGGGGTTTCTTTGGGCAAATCGTAGTCGTGCTTCAATTCGTCCCGCCAAATGGGCAGGATAGACGAGGCCGGCACGTCGTCAAGCAGGCAGGCGCCGTAGAGCACGGCCAATCCCGTTGTTGTATGCGGGTCGATCGGTCTGGTTGGATCGGGCACGATATGCTGCAACCAGCCCCACCAGCGGAAGACGGCGAAATACAATGTGCTGATGAGACGCCGGTCGGTGCTGCCGAACTTGCGGTTCTGCCGGAAGAAGGCGGCAAGGATCCGATCAGCGGGCTTGCCGGTCTCGAGCACGATGCGGATCTGTTGATGCACCACGGTGGCGCACGTTCTCGCGCGGTTGGCGGCGCGTTTGCGTGACTCTGTGTGCTGTGGTGCTCTCCGGCCGCCGGGCACGATGCCCTAACGCTTTACCGATTTACGCGGGCGCTTGAGGTTCTGTGAGCAGATGCGATGGACGGCATCGATCGGCACCTTGAACTTCTTGGCAACGTATCGGTAGCTCTTCTTGGAGACTTTTTTCATGTGGATGATCTGTTTCTGCACGTCGGCGGAGTATTTGGAGAGATCATCCGATTTCGCTTTTCGCTTGCTGCTCACGGTTGCGGCGGGTTTGGGTTTGGGCTTACGGCCGCGTTTCGACGGGGTTGCTTCGCCCATCGAGTTCTCGAGTTCCTTCAGTGAGGCGTTCGGGCGGCCCTTGCGCAGACGTTGCATGGTAAAAAGCTGCTTGAGATCACCTTCCGCCATGTCGTACTTTTCTTCGAGATAGCCGTAACTTTTCTTGGAGGTCAGGCGAAAGTCGATGATCATCTCGCACAGGGCTTCGTCGTATTTGCCGAAAATCAGGTCCGCCTTTTTCTTGCTTTTTTTCTTTCCCTTCGGCGGTGTGGTTTCCTTCTTGGCAGATTCTGCAGCAGCTTTCTTGGTTTCCGCTTTGGCGGCCTTCTTGTTAAATGCTATAGCGGCAGGCGTGCCGGGTGCCGGCCGCGGTGGCGGTACGGGCGGCAGTTTGTGAGGTACCGGGGTCTTTGGCATGGTGGTGAAGCCGCTGTCGAAAAGTGGATGATAAACCTTGTCTTTATCAAGCAGCTCGACCTGTGACGTCGAAATGACCTTGCCGATGCAGCCAATAATGGCGGTGAATTGCTTGCCGTCGAGGGTACGGATGATGCCATCGCCGGCAGTAAAGCGGAAGGACAAGTCCTGATCGGGATACAGGAAGCTGATCATATTGTCGCGGCAGTAGGCAAACTTCATGTCTGTCGTCAGATAGACATATTCTGTTTTGGTCTCGATGTTGCGCGGATGGAAGGCTCGCTCCTCGATCGGAACGTTACGCATCGGAAAGTTGTTGACGATCGGGCCCCAGAACTGCACCGCTGGATGGGCGCCCAGATGTTCCAGTGCTTCATCTGTCACGTAAAGTAGATTAGCCATGAGGGTCTCCCTGAGTCAATTTGGCAAATTTCCTGTTCCAAGATGGATGGGGTTTTATATGCCGTAAATAGTTTATAAAAAGAGAGTTACGACCAAAAGATCCGGCAAATTGCAACTCTGATTTGGCCCCGTACATATATCAAAAAAATCGACTTTTACAATGTAGAGCACTAAATAAAAAGAAAAAAGACCGGATTTGCCACATATCGGTGTCTGTTCACGGGCGACTAATGGTCGGACCTTCAACAATGTGAGGGCTATGCGGCACAGGTCCAATTGGACATAACGTATTCAAAAGGCGGCTTTTACAGTAGCGCGGCGTTCCGGGCGCCTGGTTCGCAGGCGTTACGAAGCGGACGGCACCATCCCCCTGAGCATTTCGCCAATCACCGCACTGCGCCAGCCGCTTGTCAGATGCGAGTCTCCTGCAGGGTGGCGTATAAAACTGGTGATAGCGTCTTTGGTGGCGACAACTTCGGTGGCGACACCGAGCTTTTTGGCAATCTCGTTGATGCGGTCGAGAGCATCGCGGATAAGTTGCTTCTCGGCGTGTATCGACCCCCGCCGCCGCGTGGTCGTGGGCTGGACTGGGTTGTCGCGACCGTGAGCAACGCATTCGAGCAGCTTTTTGCTCCAACGCTGGCAGGCTTTCGCATCGATGCCGTTGAGTTGCAGCAGTTCGTTGCAGTTGTCGGGCTGGCGGCGTGCGACCTCGAGCAGGGTTTTGTCGTCGAGGATCCAGCGGGGCGGTTTATCGATGGATTCGGCGTGGATGTTACGCCATTCTGCCAGGCAATTGAGGATGCCGAGTTGCTGGGCGTTGAAACGGCCGCTGCCGCGAATTCGCCGCCAGGCATGCGGCGGATCGTTAACCTGCCGACGGAAGCTGGTCAGTAGGGCGGCTGCGTCTTCCATCGCCCAGGTGAGTCGATCCCGCTGCCGCAGGCGATTGAGCAGATGGTCATAGCAGTGCAGCAGCAGGCTGACTTCCTTGGCAGCGTACTCGAGTTGTGCCACAGTGAGTGGCCGGCGGCACCAGTCGGTGAACTGCTGCGATTTGCTGATGTGTATGTCGAGGCAGCGATTTACCAGGTCGGCGTAGCCAATCTGGTAGCCCATGTCGAGCATAGCCCCGGCTACCTGCGTGTCGAACAGGGGTTCCGGGAGCTGTCCGCAAAACTGGTAGAGCACCTCGAGGTCCTGGGAGCAGGCATGAAAGACTTTCAGGCAGCTCTGATTGGCCAGCAGTTCGACCAGCGGTGTGGGGTCTGTTACAGCGAGCGGATCGATGGCGAAGGTGAGGTTGCCGGGTGCCGCGATCTGGATGAGACCAATCCGCGGTGCGTACGTTTTGCGCCAGACGAATTCCGTGTCGATCGCGCAGACAGGAAGGTCCATGACAGGGCGGATTCGTTCGGAAAATGCCTGTTGATCCTGGATCAGCATGCTGGGGCCTTACACTTGAGGCATTCGCGTGCCGTTTGCTCAGGCTGGACGAGGTTCCGCGGCGGCACGCCACAGGAACGAGGGGCGAAAGTCAGACCGTTTCCTCGACTTCGTAACTCAACTTTCCTTCGGCGATTTCCTGCAGGGCGACATCAAGGTGGTTGACACCCTGGCGTCGATCGACAGGGACCATGGGATAGGAACCGCGCGCCAGTTCTTTGGCGCGCTTCGAGGCGAGCACAACGAGAATCATTCGATCTGGTATTTTCTCGATCGCCTGCTTGAGATAGTCGTCGTTCAAATGAGACCTCCAACCTTAGTCTGGCTTACTACGAAGACTTAAAAGGCAAACAGTTAATATAGAACGACATCGGGCGCATACAAATCATCGCTGCCAAGATTGTCAAAAAAGTCCTAACGATCTGCTGCAGCGTTAGATTTGGTGTCTTGGCGAGATGATGAGGAGCGGTGAAACGGGAGGATGACGGAGAGGGCTACAAATCCCGGCTTTTCCGACGTTGACGAAATGTGCTCAAATTTTGAGAACATTTTCGAAGCACCGGGCTCGGACATCCGAAGTTGGCATTGTGCGGACTCGTCGCTTTCCAAAAATAAAGTATAGTGATCACCATGGCGAAAAACCCACATCCTATGCCGCCGCCGCCGGATATGCATGAAACCGGCGCGCCGATCGAGGGTGAAGTGCAACAACTCGACCGTCGGCTTTACATCCAGTTGTTGGCTTTTACCGACACTCAGGAACCGCGCGACATTGTCCATTGTCTCAGTCTGACGAACCTCGAAGCGGTGGTATATGCCAATGCCAGCGATCCGGCCGGGATCGCCGTTTTGTTTGTCACCGAGGATCCTGCCGACTTGATCGAACCATTGCGGCGGGTTTGCAAAGAGTGTTTGTCGAAACTCACGCCCATACCCGAATTGACGATGATTGGCCGCACGTATGGTGCTGGCCGCGAGCCGGATCTGGAAGATTGGCTGCTGCGCCAACCGCGTCGGCGCCTGATCGATCCCGACCGGCCCTGGGCGATCTGGTACCCGTTGCGGCGCAAGCCTGCATTTTATCAACTTGAGCCGCGTGAACGTGGGATGATTCTGGCTGAACACGGCATGCTCGGTCGCAGCTATGGCGAGGCTGGTCTGGCACAGGATATCCGGTTGAAATGCTTCGGGTTCGACCGCAACGATAATGAATTTTTGATCGGCCTCGTCGGTAGTGAACTCAATGCCCTGTCACGTCTGGTCGAGGACATGCGTGAGACGCAGCAGACAGCGCAGTATATAGACCGTCTCGGACCGTTTTTCGTCGGCCACAGGATCGGTTCAGTGAATATAGAAACTTGATCGCATACCGGATGTGAATCCCGCATCAGCATGTCAGTGGGGCCCGTAAAATGTCAGAACTGCCGATCGCTCTGTGAGGTGACGCAGATTGCGCCGCTCGCGAATGAGGCGGACACAGCGTTCGGTGTGACCTGGCGTTGCGACGAATGCGCCGAAGAATTCATCGACATCTGCCCGGTAGGTCCGTTGGTGCCGTTGCCGGGACTCTGTCTGAATTGCGGTGTTTCGCTGGTCGATGATTGTTGTATGGATTGCGGTATGAGCGTCGGTGAGGCGGAGTTATTTTTCGGACTTTGGGATATGCCGAAGAACGACCCGGTTGGCTACGCGGTCAATTTGCTCAACCTCGGGCGGGCTCGGCGCGCTCTGGCGGTATTGAATACGCACTTG
Organism: Lentisphaeria bacterium; assembly: GCA_003545375.1. Lineage (GTDB taxonomy): Bacteria > Verrucomicrobiota > Lentisphaeria > JABSQK01 > CAJWLW01 > CAJWLW01. Next base: position 12,409 of record DPYP01000263.1, on the reverse strand, counting down.
CTGTCCGTACCCGAGGATGCTGATGCATGGATGGCGAAGTCCGAATTTCTGCGACAGCTCGGATTCGTCGATGCACGCCTGCAGATGCTGCGTGGCGCGATGGAAGCAGGCGCGCCCGTTGCGCTGCTGATCTCGTGCGGCATTGCGCTGTTCGAGCTTGGGCAGTTCGAAGAAGCGATACAGACGTACCGCGACTACCTGGATCGCGAGCCCTCTGGTGAGTGGCGCGCCGTTGCGATGGGCAACCTTGGCAATGCAGCGAAGAGCCTCGACCGTTTCGAGCTTGCCGAAACGATGTATCAACGGGCTATCGACCTGGCACCTTCGGAGACCGCGTTTTATCTGAATTATATTCGCCTCGTGCGCAAGGATGTGGTACTGGCATTGGAACTGATCGAAGGTGCGCTGGAACAGCAACCGATACCGGAGATGCGATCGCTGCTGCTGGAGGAGAAGTCCTTCATCTATGCCGAGCAGCAGAAAGGTCTGGAAGCATTGGCTGCGGCCGAGGCGGCGTTTCTGCTTAGTTCCAGTCTCACGGCTCGCTACCTGAAGGGCAGGGCGCTGGCTTTGCTCGGGCGTCTCGACGAAGCACGCCAGGAAATGAATGCAGTCCTCGTGAAAGACCCGGGCAATGTCGATGCTGCGCGCGCCATCAAGATGCTCACAGACGGCTTGGGCAAGGGACTGTTTGGAACGAACTGATTTTCTTGAGGCGTGTCCATCATCAGAACGCCGGTGGCGAAGAGCACGATGGCGTCGGCGCAGCGAGTCATCTACGTGCGGCGCTTGGCAGCCAGTTCGCGCAGTTCCTTGTCGAGCAGCGGCAAGCGTCCTACAAGCCAAGCTCCAAGGCTCCGCCAGGATGGATGAGCTGGGTGAAAAAATGGGTGGCGCGAAATTTTCCGAACAACCGCGGTGTGGGTATTTCCGGCAGCTACTCGAATAATACATCCGCAATATCATCGGTATCCGCGAGCACCATCAACAGTCGATCGATTCCCAACGCGCAGCCGGCGGTTGGCGGCATCCCGGCTTCAAGCGCCGCCAGAAATTTTTCGTCGATCGGATATGCTTCGCGCCCGTCGCTTCGACGTAGATCGGCACAGGCCTCGAAGCGTCGGCGTTGTTCGACAGGATCGACCAGTTCGCTGTAGGCGTTGGCCAGTTCAAGACCGGCGATATACAGTTCCCAGCGTTCGGCGATGCTTGGATCGGCAGGGGGTGTTCGGGCCAGCGCTGCCATCGCGGCGGGATAGTCGATCATGTAAAACGGACAGTTCCGACCGAGTCGCGGCTCCACAGTTTCGACCAGCAGGCAATTGAATTCGGTCGTGCTCAGTGCTGCGGCATCCGCATCTGCGAATTTCGCAAATGTCTCACGCACGGTGCGGACCTCGCAGGTGCCAAGGTCGATGGTTTCATTGCGACAGGGCAGGGGGTCAGGCCGGCCGAGTCCGGCGGCGACAGCCTGGAGCAGTTCCTGAGTTTCCTGCAGGATATCGCGGTAATCGGCATTTGCGCAGTACCACTCGAGCATGGTGAATTCAGGCCGATGCCGGGTGCCGTACTCCCCGGCGCGGAAGCACGGGCCGATCTGGAAGACCCGCGGGTGTCCGGCTTGGATCAGTCTTTTCATGTGGAGCTCGGGCGAGGTCCGCAGCCATTGATCACCGGCGGGGATGGCGTCGATGTAATCCTCGAGAGTCGGTGTTTCAACGCTGACCGGCGTCTGAACCTCGAGATAGTTGCGCCCGTCGAAGAAGGTCCGAATCAGGCGCAGGACGTCGCTGCGCAGTTGCAAGGTGCTCAAACTCTATATCTCTCGGGATGATGGAGTACTGGAGTCGTGGAGTAGCCCAGCGATGGGGACTGCCGGGTTCCCAAACTCCCGCACTCCTGCCGCGCCACGCGTCAGCCTTTGCTGACACGTTCCGAATATTCGCCGGTGCGCGTGTCGATCTTGATGGTATCGCCTTCGTTGATGAAAAGCGGCACCTGTATTTCATAACCGTTATCGATCCTGGCACCCTTGGTCACATTGGTGGCGGTGTCTCCGCGGACGCCAGGTTCGGTGTCGGTGATTTTCTTCTCGACGAAGTTCGGCAGGGTCACGCCGATAGACTGCCCGTTGAAGTTGAGAATCTTGCAGTCCATGTTCTCGATCAGAAACCATTTCTGTTCACCGAGCAGGTCACCGTCCAGCCGGACTTCCTCGTACGTTTCGTTGTCACTGAAAATGTACGTGTTGTCTTCGGCGTATGAAAAGATGAAATCGCGTTCCTCCAGAGTGGGCTTGCCGATCTTGTCGTTGGCGCGGTAGGTCTTGTCCATAGTGATGCCGCTGATCATGTTTTTCATCTTGCAGCGGTACAGGGCCTGGCCCTTTCCCGGCTTGCAGAAGTCAAAGTCGGTGACTTGCCAGGGAGCTCCGTCGATTTCGATTTTTATCCCCTTTCGCAGATCCGATGCGCTATACATGATTGCCTCACAAGTCTAAGTGTTCGGTGTCCAGTGTTTGTACGCGGGCAGTACAATAGCGTGTATGTCGGAGAGAGTCGAACAGTTCAGCGCCCGTCGAGGAATCGTTCGACCAGTTCCAGAATCTCGTCGCCGGCGTCCTCGACGACATAATGACCGGCATCGTGGAACTCGTGCACGTGCGCTTGCGGAAAACGCTGTCGCAGGTCTTTCAGGAAAAAGTCGGTGAAGCAGAAGTCCTTCGTGCCCCAGCAGATCATGACGGGTTTATCAGCTAGCTTGTGGATGTTGTCTACGACCGTTTTTGCGGCCTGCCACGACGGGTGCTTGTCATTCAGCGGAATATCACGGACAAAGGCGAGGGTCGCGACCCGATTGGCGTAACTGTCGTAGGGTTTGAGAAAGCCGGCAGCGATATCCTTCGTCATCTTCTCCGGGTTGCAACTGGCGAACCACACGGCGCACTTGGCGAACAGATTGAAGCCGCGTACGGCGATGCTGCCGAGCAAGGGGACTTTGCAGGCCAGAATGCCGATCGGGTACCTGCGCGTCAGGCAGGCAGTCGTATTGAAGACGATCAGACGCTCGACACGCTCCGGTTTGCGCCCGCCGACGCCGAAACCGATCGGCCCGCCCCAGTCGTGGACGGCGAGGCTATACTGCTCAATGCCGAGGTGTTCGAGCAGCGCCTCGACGTTGTTGATGTGGGTCTGCAGTCGATAGGGATAGCGCTGCGGCTTATCGGAGAATCCGCAGCCGATATGATCCGGGACGATTACGCGAAAGCGGTTGCGGAGTCCGCAAACGAGTTCTCGGTAGTAGAACGACCACGTCGGGTTGCCGTGCAGCATCAGGAGCACGGGACCGCTACCCTCGTCGAGGTAGTGATAGCGCAGCCCGTCGTGCTTAAAGAAGTTGGATTCGAAGGGGTAGAGTTCCGCGAAGGTATCTTTTGACATAAGGTGTACAGGATAGCCGCGGGCGTCAGAACCGCAACCCGTGCGGCCCTCTTTTGCGGCACGGTACCGAAGTGCCTTCGTCAAAATTCGGCGTCAGTGTTGGATCGTGGTGAGAAATTGCCGAGGCACGGCGTGGCACCATCGCCGATGGCGGCGAAGAAATCCTGGTCATCAAACTCTCGAATTCTCAAAATAGAAAAAAAGCGGGGCACTGGACCGTCGTGTTTTGGTCCAGTGCCCCGCTTGTATGGTGCATCGGGTGATGCACCGAAACCAGTTTAACGGCGGCAGTCCGTCGGCGGTTGTTTGTCGGACGGGGCGACGCGGACGGGAACTGTTACCGGCTTGTCGCCTGCCTTGCCTACCAACTTGCGGGCTCCATCGATTACTGCATCGAAGACGCGATCGTGAAGGTCCTTGATTTTTTCCAGAATGTTCATAGCTGATTCAATCCCCGTGGCCGTTGGCAAGCGCTGCCTTTGTCCAGGCTGCTATGTCCTCGCATGCTTTTGTAAGATACACGCGAATAGCCCAGAAAGTCAAGGCGCAGGAGATTCTTTTTCCGTTCGCCGGTGGTCATTCACAGTTCCTGCATAGCGGGGTAGAAATATGTTGACAAATTTCTGTTTTTTTCTTGATAATATTTGTGGATATGCCGAGAAAATAGGCTACAGCACAGTTCCGGCGAGATTAGTAATCTTCTTGACGCCCTGGTACGTCTTCTTGACCATTCCCGGCGTTTTTTCCGTGAAGACGCTGTGGTCGTTGAAGTCAGTGTTGATGACGGTTTCGCCGATGGCGATCTTATCGAGCAGGATGTCGACGCCGGAGTGGTACTGGGCATAGGCCTCCTTCGGTTGGTAGCGACCGTAAATTGTCACTTCGTCGCCTTTGCGTCGGCTTTCGGAGCAAATCTGGAAGCAGCGGCGCAGGATCTTTCGGTTGTAGCCGTCCTCGGCAACGCGCACCTTGACTTCAATCTTTGGAAAGATGAGCTGCCCAGCGATCGAATCGTTGAACTGCGGCTCCACGCCGAGCACCATGATCCACTGATCGGCATCGTCGGCATTGGTGCCGTACTCCATGCCGAGGATATATGCTTCGAGCACGACACGTTGGTCACGGAATGCTTCGCTGTCGCTGCGCAGTTGCTCGATGGACGTCGGCACGTACCCGTCTGCTGTCATCGTCATCGTCGTCGCTTTTTTGGTAGACGTGCATCCGACCAGGACCAAAGCCACGATCGCTGGAAGGGCCAGCATGCTGTTTGATTTTCGTGCCAGTAGTTTCATGTCATTCCTCAATGGTTTTGGTCCAATCATAGAAGGCCGCCATGTTGTGCACCGAACTCGTACCATCGTCGTATGCGAGGTTGATCGTCAGTCCGTCGAGAGTGACCGACTCCATTTTGACCCACAGCAGGTTCATTTCCTCGAGCAGGTTGCCATGAATCAGCCGGCCATGGACCGTGATCGGTTCGTTCCCGTCGAGCTGTGCGAGTTTCGCTCGGCAGTCTTCGAGAACCTTCTTGTTGTAGCCGACATAGGCGCAGCGCAGCATGGTGAGGCCCCGACTGTCGAAGACGATGCTCGGGAACTGAATTTCGAGTTGTTCGCCCAGGGCCCGGAAGCCACCGTTTATCGACGCGATTCCTTCGCCAAGATTGACAAATACCCGGCTCATCTCCCGAAAGTCGCGCTCGAGACCCGGCTCGTGAAGTTTTCGGTACTGCCAGGCTTCGGCTTCGAGCACATGCCCCACGGAGTGCAGCGCCAAACCGGTCTGGCTGGTCAGTTCGCTATGATCGAATCGGATGCTGCTGCGGTCGATCTCGTCACGGTTCGCGATGAGAAAATCCACTGCTTTCAAAAGCTCTTGGGCAGCCATCAGGATGTACGTTTGAAATCTTTGGGCCGGCTGTACATCGACGACCAACCGGGCATTGTCGACGACGTTTCCGCGGTCATCCGTGGCGGTGGGGTCAGGGATGTGGCGGGCGACCATTGCGATCGTCCCATAGGCTTCGCCGACTTGCCTGTAGCCCACGGCGATCTGATCGATGGCGACGCCGATTTCAGGCATGCCCTCGGCCTGGTAAAACAGCGACAGCGCCTTCATTTGACTGGCCGCTGCCCGCAGATCATAGGAGATTTGCTCGATCGGGTCGGCTTCAAGATCTTGGAAGGGTACGTCGTGGATGTTCTCGGAAGCCTGACGAAGGAGTGTAGCGACTTGTCCGAGGGGATCAACTACGGCAGCCTGGCCAGGATACGGCGAGGCTGAAATCTTTTGTGTGTTGGTACTGGTATCGCTTACATGCAGGGACAGCAGGGTCAGATCGTGTGACACTGGTTTGATCTGAGCGTCACGGACGAGACCCGAGATAGCTATCTGTCTATTGACATGCGGCTGTGGATCAGCCAATACGTTGCCGACGGTGCGGTCGGGGAGTTTCTGCGAGCGTCGGGTGCGTCTGGTCAGGCGAGCCGTGACAGCGTTCTTTTTTCTCGACTTTTCGATCAGCGTGGGCCGCGCCTGCTCTGTGGTGTTGCAGCCGGATATCACGATCAGACCGAAACCCAGCACACATGCCTGCCCCGCTGCCATCAATCGGTGTCGGGCGCCGCCTTTCATCATCCCACCTCGCGTCGGGTTATCCTATACCCCCGTCCCCCGTCACATCCTTTGTGTCTAACATCTAACACAAGCAATCCACAACCTAACTCATTTCTTTCGATGCGATGAGTGCAGAGAAGGTTTCAGTAATATTAGGATAATACTCATGATTCAGCCGTCATATTGATGTGTAAATAATTTAATCAGAATATTTTATGAATATTATATCTTGATAGAAAAAAACCTTCCCACACCGCAAAACCGTGCAGCGAACGATTGTTCATCGGCTGCACTATTTGACTTCGGCTGGATGAAATACCATCTTCCCGCCCGTGTGTAATCAATAGGAAATCTGTACGGCGCTATGTCGGCAGCCGAACGAGGAGTTGCATGGTCAAAGGCAAATGTTACGCAGCCGTCGATTTGGGCGCTGAGAGCGGTCGTGTTGTGGTTGGGATCTATGACGGTTCCCGGATGACTTTGGAGGAGATCCACCGGTTTCCGAACGGCGGCACGAATATCCTCGGCAGCATTTACTGGGACCCTGTTCGTTTGTTCAGTGAGATCAAGACCGGTCTGGCTCAGGCGGTGGCGCGGTTCGGTGATGCGTTGTGCAGCGTCGGGGTCGATACCTGGGGGGTCGATTATGGACTGCTCGACCGCACCGGGCAACTCATTAGTATGCCCCATTGCTACCGCGACCCACGCGTTGATCGGGTCATGGAAGCGTGTGGCGAGCGCCTGTCGATGGACGAACTCTACGCCGGGACCGGGATACAGATCATGTTTCTCAATACCGTCTTCCAGCTCTTTGCCGAAACCCAGGAAACGCCGCAACGACTCGAGATCGCCGACCAGCTGCTGTTCATGCCGGACCTGATGAACTACTGGCTCAGCGGCGTGACCGCGAACGAGTTCACGATCGCCAGCACCAGCGGCTGCATGAACATGCGTAATGGCCAATGGAATGATGAGATTCTCACACGGCTGGGCATACCATCGGACATTTTTCTGGAGCCGACGGCGCCGGGCACGACGCTGGGCCCGCTCACCGAGGCCATTGAAACAGAGATTCAGGCGAAGCTGAATGTCGTCACCGTGGGCAGCCACGACACCGCTTCTGCGGTTGCCGGTGTACCGGCAGTGGGCAGCGAGTATGCCTATGTGAGTTCTGGAACTTGGGCGCTGCTCGGTATCGAGACGGCGGCGCCGATCATCAATGACCAGAGCCAACGTTACAACCTCACGAACGAAGGCGGCATCTGCAACACCATTCGCGTGCTCGGGAATATCACCGGCATGTGGATCGTGCAGGAGTGTCGCCGCACCTTTGCCGGTGAAGGCGACAACTACGACTACGCAGAAATCACCCGGATGGCTGAACCCGCCGATCCGCACGTCGCTGTCATTGATCCAGACTATCCGGCGTTCAGCACGCCTGGCAACATGCCGAAAAAAATTCAGGACTACTGCCGCGATACCGGGCAGCAGGTGCCGGAGACGCGTGGTGAAATTCTGCGCACCGCCTTCGAAAGTATGGCGTTGAAATACCGGCTGGTTCTCGAGCGCCTCGAAGATCTGCGCGGCGGCCCGGTCGAAGTCCTCCACATCGTCGGTGGCGGCAGCCGGAACAGACTGCTGAATCAGATGGTCGCCGATGCTATCAACCGCCCGGTGATTACCGGTCCCGTGGAAGCGACATCCGTCGGCAATTTCCTGATGCAGATGATTGCCGGCGGTGACCTGAAGTCGTTGGACGAGGGCAAGGCGCTTGTTGGCGATTCGTTCGAAACCGCCGAATTCGAACCGGAAAATCCAGCACCCTGGGAGGCGCCGTTCGAGGTGCTCAAAAAAAACATCGGGTGAGTCTGCGTCTCACCCATAATTGCTTCTGCTGACCGACAACCTTGACCTGGCACTTTATCGCTCTTCTCATTCGATTTTCGCTGCCGGGTGACGCGCGATGAAAAGGAGCGATGAAGTGTGAGATGACGACGATATCACCTGAAACCTGAAACACGACCCGGGGTCTGACATGCCTTCGAAAAATCGTTACATCGGTGAACTACCCAAGATTGGCATTCGCCCGACCATCGACGGCCGTCTCGGTGGTGTGCGTGAGTCGCTCGAGAAGCAAACCATGGCCATGGCCAGGACCGTCGCCAAGTTTCTCTCCAGTCACCTCAAGCATTACAACGGCACCCGCGTTCAATGTGTCATCGCCGACACCTGTATTGGCAGTGTTGCGGAAACTGCGAAGTGTGCCGAGAAGTTTACTCGGGAATATGTCGGGGTATCGCTCACCGTGACGCCTTGCTGGTGCTATGGTTCCGAGACCATGGACATGGATCCTTTGATCCCGAAAGCGATCTGGGGCTTCAATGGGACGGAACGCCCGGGCGCCGTCTATCTCGCAGCCGTGCAGGCGGCGCATAACCAGAAGGGGTTGCCGGCGTTCACAATTTACGGGCGCGACGTGCAGGACGCCGATGACAAGTCGATCCCCGATGACGTCCAGGTCAAGCTGCTGCGCTTTGCGCGTGCCGGTATCGCTGTGGCCATGATGCGCGGCAAGTCCTATCTCGGCATGGGCAACATCTCGATGGGGATCATGGGGTCGTACGCCGATCACGAGTTTTTCGAGTCCTATCTCGGTATGCGGGTCGAAGCCATTGACATGACTGAGTTCATTCGCCGTATCGAGCGAGGTATTTACGACCCGGCAGAGTACCGCAAAGCGATGCGATGGGTCAAGGCCAACTGCCCCGAAGGCAGCGATTACAACACGGAAGAAAAGAAGCGCAGCCGTGAGCATCTCGATAGAGAATGGGAAGTTTCCGTCAAGTGCGCGCTCATTGCCCGTGACCTCATGGTTGGCAACCGGAAGTTGACCGACCTCGGGTTCGGCGAGGAAGCCCACGGGCACAACGCCATCGCCGGCGGTTTTCAGGGACAACGGCAATGGACCGATCACATGCCGAACGGCGATTTCCTCGAGGCCATGCTGACGACTTCGTTCGATTGGAACGGTAAGCGCCCACCTTTCATGATCGCGACCGAGAACGACACGCTCAACGGCATCGCCATGCTTTTCGGTCACCTGATCACCAACGCCGCCCAGGTCTTTGCGGACGTTCGCACGTACTGGAGCACGGATGCTGTCAAACGAGTCACCGGCCACACGCTTGATGGCGATGCTGCCGGCGGCGTCCTGCATCTGATTAATTCCGGCCCGGCTGCATTGGACGGCACCGGTGCACAAACTATCGACGGCCAACCCGCGATGAAGCCGTTCTGGGAAATCACCAACGATGAAGTCACGAAATGTCTCCAGGCCACAACCTGGCATCCGTCGATGACCGAGTACTTCCCGGGTGGCGGCTGGTCGACACGCTTCCGTACGCGCGGCGGTATGCCGGTGACCCTATGCCGGATCAACCTGGTGCGTGGCCAGGGTCCGGTCCTGCAGATCGCCGAAGGCGTCACCGTGTCATTAGCGGATCACGTGCACGATGCCCTTGATCAGCGCACTAATCCGACCTGGCCGACCACCTGGTTTGTGCCGCGTACCACGGGCAACGGTGTTTTCCGCGATGTTTACTCCGTGATGAATGCCTGGGGCTCGAATCACGGCGCCTTCAGCTACGGCCATGTCGGCGCCGAGCTCATCAGTCTCGCGTCGATTCTACGAATCCCGGTCTACATGCACAACGTCGCGGAGGAAGAAGTCTTTCGCCCGTCCGCCTGGAACTGCTTTGGCACGGCCGATCTCGAAGGAGCTGATTTCCGCGCCTGCGCCAACTTCGGTCCGTTGTACGGTTGAACTGTTTGTGATCCGAGGCTGACGAATTGAACGGATGCAGAATTCCGCTTTTCCTTGGCCGCCCAGGCGCCTACAACATTTGATTTCCTGCATGCTG
>DPYP01000263.1:0-2420 GCA_003545375.1 Lentisphaeria bacterium | reverse complement strand
ATGAATGCCTGGGGCTCGAATCACGGCGCCTTCAGCTACGGCCATGTCGGTGCCGAACTCATCAGTCTTGCGTCGATTCTACGCATCCCGGTGTACATGCACAACGTCGCAGAGCAAGAAGTCTTCCGTCCGTCCGCCTGGAACTGCTTCGGTACTGTCGATCTCGAAGGAGCTGATTTCCGCGCCTGCGCCAACTTCGGTCCGTTGTACGGTTGAACTGTTTGCGATCCGAGGCTGACGAATTGAACGGATGCAGAATTCCGCTTTTCCTTGGCCGCCCAGGCGCCTACAACATTTGATTTCCTGCATGCTGTCGCCCGTGTCGGATATGGTCTATCCGTCGGGACAGCCCGCAAGGCACGGCGATGCGTTCCAGTGCAGTTCGACCGTATCAGGATTCGCGCGGTTGTGCAGCTCCCGATCGATCGCCTCGCGCAGTTCGGTATTGCCGAAAACGCTGAGCAGAAGCAGATGCTCGCTGCCGCAGAGTTGCAGGAGGCCGGTATGTGTTGTTTTTTTCATCTTCTCCTCCAATGGGTCGTGGATGCTGTTGCTGAAACGCACCATGCCCTCCAACCAATCTCAGATTTCCTTAACATCCTTGCACTTAATGAGTTGTGGATTCCAGGGCATCGCAACCTCACTATGTTAGAAACCAAATACATGCAAAAGTTGACAAATAATGTGTGATTTTTTCATAATTCCGCCTATTATGACCAACCTGAAGCAATTAATCTTCCATCTTGAATTCCCCTGCCAGGCGTTTCCTCTTTCAACCCACACTCCAAAATCCAGAATTCCACATGTCCCTTTCCGATCAGATCAGTGAAGACATCAAAGATGCCATGCGCGCTCGGGACGAACAGGGACTAAATGCCCTGCGTGCGGTGCGCGGCGAAATCATCAAGTTCGAGAAGAGCGGCGACAACAAGTCTCCGTCCGACGACGATGTCATCTCCATGGTCAAGCGCCTGGTCAAACAGCGCCAGGACTCTATTGAAATGTTCCGCAAAGGTGGGCGCGAGGATCTCGTTGAGGCGGAGGAGACGCAGATCAAAATCCTCCAAGTACTGCTGCCCGAGTCACTGACCCCGGATGAGCTCGCGGCTTTGGTCGCCCAGGCGGTTGAATCCACTGGCGCCTCGTCAATGAAAGAGATGGGCCAGGTAATGAAGGCCGTCCGTGACCTCGTTGCCGCCACCGGCAAGGATGCCGACAACCGGGCTCTGGCGGATCTCGTCAAGCAGTCACTCGGTTAATCGCGCCGATGAACGACGATACGACCATTCGCGCTGCGACCGATGCCGATATTGAGGGTATCGAAGCTTTGCTTGCCCCCTTTGTGAGTGAGCGGCAACTGCTCGACCGCACCGACAAGCAACTGTTGTACCTGGCGGAGAACGGTTTCGTCGCGGTATGTGGGGAACGCATTATTGGCTTTGCCGCGATCGAGGTATACTCACGCAAACTGGCGGAAATTCAGGCGTTGGGTGTGTCGGCGGAGTTTCAGGGGCAGGGCATCGGGCAAGCCCTGGTCGAGCATTGTGTCGAACGGGCAAAGGAGTTGAAGGTCGTCGAACTGATGGCAATCACCGCTTCCGAATCCGTCTTTCGCAGTTGCGGCTTCGATTTTGCACTTCCCGATCAGAAGCGCGCGGTGTTTTTGAAGTTCGAATAGTCCGTCGAAGCGCCGAGTTGGGCATTTCTCGCTTCTCCCCCGTTGCTTGTGGCCCAGTACCTGATCGTTGAACGAGTGTTTGCTGTTGAGCCTACTCTGCTTGCGGCCCGCCGTCTTAGGGGCATGTAACAGATTTTAATCAGAGCCGGTGTGGGAATAGTGTGTGACCAACGATCAGGTGTAGGACCCCGGGAGAGGCAAATCCACGCATACGCCAAACGCCCGTCAGCACTCGACATATTCCGTTGTGGCCGTAGGTTATCTGTTTGCCCCGACATATAACTCAAGTTGAGGTTCTCAAATGAAAGAGAAGCTGGCACCCTGGATAACTTTCCGTTCGGATATAAAAGTGTTGGATTGTACCGTGCGCGACGGCGGCCTGATCAACGACCATTTTTTCGATGATTCGTTTGTTAAAGGCGTTTATCAGGCCTGCATCGATGCCGGCATCGATTACATGGAAGTCGGGTATAAGGGATCGAAAGGCCTCTTTGCCCGAGATGCTTTCGGCGATTGGAAGTTCAGTGACGAGGACGATATCCGCCGGATTGTCGGCGACAACGATTCGCCACTCAAACTGTCCGCCATGGCGGATGCGGAAAAAACCGACTACAAGGTCGACATCCTCCCGAAAGACGACAGTGTGCTGGATGTCATCCGTGTCGCGACCTACGCGCACCAGCTTCCGACGGCTGTCGATATGATCAAGGACGCGCATGACAAGGGCTACGAGACTGCCTGC
>DPYP01000075.1:0-5498 GCA_003545375.1 Lentisphaeria bacterium | reverse complement strand
GTCGGCAGCGCAGTGATGTACACCCACTGGCTGCGTGGCCGTGCCAAAGCCAATGACGAGTCCTTCCTCTACGGCCTGGACTACCAGTACGTCTTCAACAACTACCACGAAGGTATCGTGCACCTGGCGAAGTACGGGCCGTCGGACGTCCTGCTCGCCGACCTGCCGATCGGGGCGCTGCCGGACTTCGAACACGACGTTCGCTATCTACATGCCCGGGGTATCCTCATCGAGCGTTTCGAAGACCACCATCCGTATACCCGTGAGCAGTTGACAATGCTCCAGGCCCTGGTCAACGAGGGACTGCTCGGCGACCTCCACCTGAGCGGTCCGCTGGAGGGCGACGAGCTCGAATCAGACGACCTGAAATGCGGCACCGACATGGTCTACGAAAATACCATCGCCGGGCAACCCTGGGACACCGAAGGCGTGCGACAACTCCGCCGCGCCGCACACAGTGAGGACTTCGTCACCGACCGCAACGAGCTCGGCCGGATGTTGACCGACCTGATCAAGGGCGGTGTCTGCAAGGTACAACTGGCGCAGGTGATGTGGCAGTCCCTGCCGGAAAACGATTTGGTCGAACAGTTGCAGAATGCCGGCTGGACCGAGTTGATTGCCGAGTTGACAGCGTATTATCAGGCCCACGAGGCGACCATGCAACAGCACGTCTATCTGGTCGAAGCGGCTCGGCCCGACGACAGCACCGCCCTGGTCGGTGGCCGGGCGCTGGGCCCCGGCAGCGACGCGCTGGCCCCGACCGACGGCGACCGGATTGGCGCCAGCGGCAACCTCAAAATCCTCATGGCTATGGCGGCTCGCACAGAACCCGGGCAACCGCGGATCCCGGTCGGTAAAGCCGTAGATTTCTTCGCCCGCAAATACCCCGAGGCCGACTATATCTTCTACTGCTTCGGCTCCAGTCTGATGGTAGGACGCCGACTCAATCAGGCGGACTTGTCACTGAATCTCGGGGCGCTCATGCCGCAGATCGGCCGCCCGGGCGACGGCGGACACGCGGGTGCCGCCGTTTGCCGGCCGGAAGACAACGAGCATTATCCCCACGCCATTCTCGGTCGAGTCAATGGAACGACATTCAAGGGGTTCGTCTCCTACCTGAGTTGCCGCCTCACCGCAGTCGGCTTCCGGACGGGACGCCCGCGGGACCTGTCGGGAAACAGACCGTCACCGCTCCATCGCGGCGGTCGCCGAATCCTGCTTCTCACTGCCGCAGCGATCCTTGTGGGGCTGCTGCTGATTATGCTCAACCCGGCCTATCGTCCGGAGGCAATCCTAAAGGGCAACGAGAACTTCTTTCCGCATATCCGGGTAGAGAAGCTGGACCAGGCCGAGGACGACACCCTATGATGGCGACACGGTTCATCACGCTCAGCCTGGCGTTCATCGCCGGCATTGTCGCGGCGGTCTGCCTGCGCTGGGAGATTCCCGCGGGCATACTGCTGCTGCCGGCCGTGGCCGGATTTGGTTTAACCGTCTACTACATCTGCCGCGAGCGCCGCTGGCAGCCGGGACACCGGTCCGTGACAATGCTGGCAGTTGCGATGTTCGCATTGCCATTGGGGTACTGGCGCACAATGATCAACGTCGGGCCGCCGGCAACCGGCAGCCTGGCGCAGACGCTGCGGACACTCGACGATTGGACGGATTTGACGGTGCGCGGCCGCGTCGTCGCGGAACCGGACTTCCGCTCTGCAACGCAGGGATACCTGAGGCTGCGGGTCGATGAAATTCAGGTCGGCGACGGCGAATGGACATCCGTGGCTCCCGGCAACGTCCAGTTGCGCGTCGCGCTCAGGTCGGATGCAGACGATACGGAGATCGCACATTTCGAAGCACTGATGGACCCCGCGGCCTACGGCTACACAATTACCGCAGACACCCGCTTTGTTGCCGCCCGCCGCCTGCGTAATCCCGGGGAATTCAACTTTCAGTCGTTCCTGCTGCAAAGCGATGTCCTGACTCAGATGCGCTGCCGCCCAAATGCCGTTGTCATCGATGAGCGTACGGCCGGCAATCCGCTCACCGAGCTGGCGTTGCGGACCAAAGAAGCATTCCTGATCACCTGCAAGCGCACCATCCGCGAACCATGCAGCCGGCTGGTAGCGGTGACGACTTTGGGCGCCAGGCGAGCGATGTATAATATCGAGTTTCGCGGCAACGACGTCCGCGATGCCTTTCGACATGCCGGCGTCGGGCACGTCCTGGCGGTTTCCGGGCTGCACGTCAGCATCATCTCGCTGCTGCTGTATTCGCTGCTGCGGGTCACCGGGCTGCGGCCGGCTGCATTCGTGCCGGTGCTCATTCTATTTCTGATCCTGTTCGCGCTGCTCACCGGGGCCCGGCCCTCAACGGTACGCGCGGTGATCATGAACTCCGTCGTACTGATCGCTTTTGCATATCTGCACATGAATCTGCGGCGCGCTACGTATGCCGGCCTGGCACTGTCGTCGTTCATAATTCTTATCGACAACCCGATCGTTCTGTTCGCACCGAGCTTTCTCTTGTCGTTCGGGGCAGTGCTGTCGCTGGTACTGATCACGCCGGTGCTGGAGCGCTGGATCTGCCTGCTGCGCGGCATGTCACTGATCGTCGCAATCCTCTGGTTCATCGGCATTTTCATGTTGTGTTGTCTGCGGCTCGACATTCTCGTCGACGGCCGCGTGTTTACCGCCCTGCTCGCGGCGCTGTGGCTGGGTCTTCGCGCCGGAGTGTCGCTCAACGAGAAATTCCCCTGGCTCTGGCGGATCGATCTCAATCGCGTGCCACGATTGCTGCGGCTCTTCATCCTGGCGCAACTGGCGATTCAGCTTGGCATGATGATTCCGCTGTCCGCCTGGTTCTTCGGGCAATTCCCTGTGGCCGGAATCCTCGTCAATCTCATCGCCATTCCGGCAGTCGGCGTGCTGGTGCAGCTCGGCATGCTGACAGGGCTCGCCGGCCTGGTGCCGATCATCGGTTTATGGCTGGCGGCGCCCCTGGGCGCAGCCGCGACAACCGTCGGGTACCTGTTTTTCTGGATGACCCATTTTTCCGTCTCCTTCTTCCCGTTTCCGGCAACACCGAAACCGTCGCTCGGCTGGATGCTGGGGTACTACCTGGCACTGCTCGCAATTCTGCTGGCAAACGTCTGGGCGGTCGCCCTGCAAAAGCACCTGTACGCGTTTTGGCGGCGCTTTGGCACGATGCCTATTCTCCGGGTTCTTGCCTATGTCCTGCCCCTGGCGATCTGCGTCGGCGCGTTGGCCGCGTGGCACAACCGCAAAGACACCCTCAAGGGCGTGACCGTTTTCCATGCCGGCGATTTTCCCGTCGTCGCCGCAGTATCGACGCAGGGCCGGGCGCTGCTGATCAATGGCGGCAGCAGTTTTGTCGGACGCAACATCGTGTTCGAAGGCCTGCGCGCCCAGGGCGTCACGCGCCTCGATGACGTGGTGATCGCCGGCGTCGCACCCAAGGTCGGTAATCAGGGCGTTTCCGCGCTCAGCAGCAAATTACCGGTTGCCTCCCTGATGGTACCCGTCAAAACAACTGCCGATGAGACCTATCTCGATGCGGTCGGCGACGATTACCTGATTCGCAAGGCAGCGGACGATGCACCGTGGGCAACCGCATACAACCAGGCCTATGAGGCGCTGCGGAACGCCGCCCACGAGCACAACTTTCCAGTGACGCTGATAGCGCCGGGACTGCTGGTCGAGTGGCAGGGGTTGCGGCTGGCGGCACTGCCGACGCTCGAGAAACCACCGCGCCGCTTTACCGCGGCCGCACGGTCGCCGCTCCTGCGTCTGGACACCGGCCCGTTTACCTGGGTAATCGTCACCGACGGTATTCCGTGGGCCGTCGAGCGCATGCTGCAGGATGCACCGGTGCGTTGCGATGTGCTGGTGCTGCCCGACAATGCTTTTCCGTTCCGGCGACAGTACAACGAACTCATCGACACTGCTATCGCCATGACAGCGCCGCGCGTCATCATCTTCGCCGACGGCCGCAGTTCCCGGAACTTCGATGTGGAGACGCTGGTCGCGGCCCACGACGACATTGTATTCTTCACAACCGATGCCGACGGGGCCGTGTACGGCGTCATCGACGCGGGCATCCTCGTGCTGCGCGGACATCTCAGCCAGCAGACCGTGCGGCTTGCGGAGCAGGCTTCAAAGACGGAGCTCTATCCGTGATTGGCCGCAAACGTGTCATTTTGTAAATCCGCTTGGAACGTCATCGCTGTTGCCTATATTGCTGCCTGTTCAGTTTTCAACGGCAGTGCTGTGCCACTATGCCAAAACATTAAGGAGGGGGCAATTATGTCAAAATTCTACAGACTCGCCACCTTTGTCCTGCTCACCTCGCTGTTCATCACGGGCTGTGGCAAACAAGCAACGGACCCGTCCGATGGCAGCGACAGCCAGCCGGCACCCAGCCGTAACGGGTCCGGCGCATCCGGGTCCGACGTATCCAGTGCCCGCACATCGGGCGCCGACACGTCCGGCGCTGCCACCGGCCGAGCCGCCCCAGTAGCAGTTTCGCAACCGGCCGTCAAGAACAGTTTCAAGGAAATCACCTCGCAGCTCGACGCCGGGGGGCAGTTGTATTTCTACTTGAGCACCGAACACGCCCTCGCCAAACTGACGGATGCAATCGACGATCTGCACAAGATGCTGTCGCCGCATGGGGGAATGATTGGCCAGCAGGTGGGTATCTTTTTCAAAACCCTGAACATGATTGTCGCAGAAAGCGGTCTGACCGAAATCAGCGGCCTCGGCGCCAGCACCTTTGCCATTTCAGATGCGCTGTACCGCAACCGCGTCGTCCTGCACCATTACCAGGACGACGGCGACGGCAAGCTGTGGCAGATGTTCGGGTCGGAGCCGAAACCGTTGGAGATGCTCGACCTGTTGCCGGCCAATACAGCGATCGCCTACTATGCCGACGTCGACGCGGAGTTGATGTGGCAGTGGATCGAGAGAATAGTCATGTCGACAGGCGTCCAGGAACTCCAGGAACAGTGGATCGAGATGGAAGAGAAGCTGGATGATATGGGTGTCGATATCGACGCCTTGCTCGGCTCGCTCGACAACAGCTTCGGAGTCGTGGTTACGCTGGATCACGACGAGAAAGTTCTGATTCCGGTCGAAAACGTCAATCTCATGATCCCGGAACCCGCTATGTTCGCCGTATTCACAGTGAAGGACGATACGCTCTTCAACATGCTGGAGGAGTCCTTCGCGGGGGCTGATATCGGCTTGGAAACACGCGATAACGGTGGCCTCAGGATGCGCGTCATGGGTCAAAAAATGCCGGTGCCGTTTCCGCTGCAGCCGGCGTTCGCCCGGAGCGGAGATTATCTGTTTCTGGCGAGTACGCCCCAGGTCATTGAAAGGGCGCTGGCAGTCAAGGGCGGTGCGCCCGGCCTCAAGAACACCGACACCTTCAAGAAGCTGGCCGTCGACATTCCCGAGACCGGCAACCAGTTTCACTAT
>DPYP01000392.1:0-3053 GCA_003545375.1 Lentisphaeria bacterium | reverse complement strand
CACGGCATGCACAGGCCCGGCGTGCCCGGCGAGCGTCAGCAGTTCTTTGCCGGAGGACGGATCCCAGATCTTGACCGAGCGGTCATAACTGGCTGACGCCAGCCGATTGCCGTCCGGCGAAAAGGCCAGCGCGACCACATCCGCGGCGTGCCCGAGGAAGGAGCGGACCGTCTGGCCGCTGATGGGATCCAGGATCGTAATACGATAGTCCTCGCTGCCCGCCGCCAGACGCTTGCCGTCGGACGAAAAGGCGAGCGAGAGGATGCTGACCGCACCGATGCTGATCGTGTGCGATTCCTCGGGTGTGGCTTTCTTCTCTAATATCTCATCGACGTCCCACAACCGGACGCTGCCGTATTGGTGTCCCGAAGCAAGTTGCTTGCCGTCAGGCGAGAAGGCAAACGATCGCGGCGAATCGTAGAGCACTCCCACCACCAGCGGTTGTCCCAAGTCGCGATGCGAGTGGCGGCCTTTTCTTAGCTGAATACGGTGGTCATGAGAATAGGCGGTACGGCTCAAGTCGGCAGATACAACGGGAGACGCCTGTAGCGCCTGTTGCGACCAGGGATAGGGCTGAAGCAGCCACGTGATCCGATTCTCGCCGCCATTTTTGAGGAATTTTCCCGGGATGACGATGTTTCGGTCCTGCCATTGCCACATGCGCCCGAGCGGCTCGCCGTTAATCCAAACGGTCTCGAGCCGTGCCCCGCGGGGTACGCCAGCTTCAAACACCAGGTGGTTGCCCTTCCAGTCCGCGGGCAGATCGAAGTCCTTGGCCAACCATAAGCCCCGGTTGTTTTTGAAATATAGCGTCCGCATGTGGTCCCTATCCCAGTGGCGCGGCCGCTTGATCGGCGACCAGTCCAAGCCGGCTGTCAGCGCGGCGAGCTTATCGGTGTCCGCAAGATGATGATACGTGCGGGCCTCGGCAAATTGCCAAGGCTCGCTCATGTCGACAGCCGGTTCGGTCTCTGCCATTTTCTTGAGCAGCGCCGCCGCGAACTCCGCGTCGCCTCGGACCGACAGCTTGATGTCGGAGAGCGCCAACGCGGCCGTTCTCCAGTGAGAGCTACCCGCTGGGGCACGGTCGAGGACTACGGCCAGGAGCTTTTCGGCGGCAGCGTAGCGAGCGTCCGTCGGGCCGTTTTCCGTGCGCCGCAAACTCTGCGCGATCCGCAGCAATTGGCTGTATGGATACGCGGCGATCACCTCATCCACCCGCCGGGCCAACCTATCGCCGACCCGTCTTCGAGCGAGCTCATGGACTTCACGGACGGCAAGTTTTACGCGGCCAAAATCCGGTACCCCTTCGCCATCGTGCACCTTCCAACTCGCCCGCCAGTGTTTCAAGGGATACGACCATTCGTAGAGGTTCACGAGATCGTCCAGCGGGAGCTGCTCGAGCCTGTCTTCCTCCATAAACGCCCACATCATCTCCTGCAGATAGCTACGATTGCGATTATCGTGCTTGATGCTGAAATCGTAGGTATCAGCCAGATTCAGCTGAACGTTGACCTCGCCCGCGGCGCGGGCGATCACCTTGCCGCCCGGGGCATCCAGCACCTCTAGCTGGACCTTCCGCATGCCGGACCGCAAGAAAAGCTTCATGACCTGCTTGCCTTCGGCCGTGCGGCCGTCGTCGAATCGCCAGCTGTAGACGGCGTTGGTCGAACCACCTGGGGCATGCGCGCTGAATCGAACCCAGTTGAGATCATGCCCAGGAGAAACGGCTCCGAGATGGGCGTGTTGATACCAACTGAACGAGGCCCACGATACTGGCGCACGATGTTCCAGCGGCGCGGCCGTCGCATCCGCCATCGGCTCCCACACTATGTAGCTTGGTATATGTCCGTAAGGGCCTCCCATTGTCGTACCAAATTTCGGCCACCGCGGACCGTAATCCCCATTGAAATCCTTCCTTGGATCCTTCCACCACAGCCCGGCCCAACCGACCTGCCCCGCCGGGCCATATTGCAAGATCTCAAGGCGATGTTGTCCTTTGTCGATTTCTATCTCGAAAAGCCGCCCGGCTTTGCCCCCCCGAAATGTCGCGATCAATTGGCCGTCCAGCAGCACATAGCCCCCAGGTCCAGCCATGCAAAAGATCCGGTAAGAACCCGTTGCCGGAATCTGAAAGGTCCCGCTGATTCGGCTGAGCGATGCCGGCTGGGAGTCCACCAGTTCGCGCAGGTTCAACCGGCCTGAGCCTTTCGGTCGGAACTGAACACCGCCACGATAGATCACCCGTGCTGGCCGAGTCGGACCGCGATGCGAGGTTTCCCGAACCTGCGGAACGCCCCTTCCTACAATCGTAGCGGAAGCGTCCCACAGCTTCTCAAAGCCGGGGAGCGTTTCGAGCTCGGGAGCGTAGCGTTCGAGCTGGCGGACCTCTTCAATGAGGTCGGCCTGTGGTGCCCAATCGAGTCGCGCGGGTTGTTTCGCCTGATCAACCAGGTAGACCCAATACTCCTCGTCGCCGCTGGACGAGTCGAACATGATCGACATTGCTTTGCCCACCTCCGCCCAGACGGTGCGGCAGCCGACCCGCTCGCCGCTTGCTCCATGCACGACGGGAACCAGGCGGCTCGGGTCACGTCCGGGAAGACAAATCGTCACGCGAGCGACGCGCGGGTTTCGGGTAATAAAGCCTGCTTGACGCAGGTATCGGGCGGGCGTCTCGATCTTGAGCGTCTTCGCACCGGGCGGGATCGGAGCGAGCCGGGCCAGCCGGCACTCTTTAGGGTGGCGGCGATCTTCCCCCGCTTTCCAGGTCACCTGGAGCAGACTTTCCTCAGGAACCAGTTTGCCGTCGATATAGACCTTGGCGTGGTTCGGCCGCCATGAAAAGTATTTATACTCCGGCTTGATGGCGTAAGTCGCCGAACCGGTAACGGTCATGATCGGGCCGCCTTCGCGTTCGCCCAGTCGATCGTAGGCTTTAGGGTCCCACTTCGTCTTCGCCTTTTTGTAGCGCTCCTTCTCCTTGGCAATGGTAGCCGCTTTCTCTGCCGGCTTGCGAACATCGCGCGGGATGGCGCTCTTGGTCTTCGGAT
>DPYP01000256.1:501-3216 GCA_003545375.1 Lentisphaeria bacterium | reverse complement strand
GAATTCGGATACGTCGATGCGGACAATCGCGTCATTTGCCGACTGGACGTCGTGCAGGGCGAGTTCAGCAAAGTCACCGCCGCCAGCAAGGAGGTGCTGCTGATCGTCGAGAGTACCGATGCGATGTCCGCAGAACGGCAACAGCAGGTTGCCGGCGAAGCAATCGGCCTGATCCAGACCTGCTGCGGTGGCACAGCGGAACGAATCGACTGATCCGGGCAGAGGACTGCTCAGAGCTCCATAATCACCTTGCCGACCGAGTCGCCGCTTTGTAAATACCGCAAAGCTGCCGTTGCATCGTTGAAGGGCATTACCCGGCCGATATGCGGCGGTGGCACCTCCAGTGCCGATAGTTCGTCGTACAGCCGGCGCATCTCATCGGCGCGATCCCAGAGCCAGATCAGATTGAATGCCATGACACTCTTGTTCTCCGAAATCATGCTGACCGGATCCAATTTCGGCCGACGCCAGTATTGCCAGCCGAGTTTCGCATAGTTCGGCCGTTGCCCCGACGGCATCAGATCGGCCGCGCCAAATATCACCAGGCGTCCGCCCGGAAGCAGCCTGCGGTACAGCGGCTGGAACGTCGGGCCCGCAACTGCATCGAGGACCAGATCGAATCCGTCGCGGCCAGCCGAAGCGAGGGCCTTGTCGAGCCGCTGCTCGAAGGCAATGCCGTCACGGACGATGACTCGCTCGGGCGGCAACCCGGTGACCTCCGCCTTTGCTGCCTGCCCGACAGTACCTGCCGCTTCGCCGCGCAGCCGATCGATCAACCCCAATGCCGCGAGCCCTACACCGCCGGCGGCCGATTGCACCAGCACAAATTGGCCAGGCCGCAGGCCGCCAAGCTCACGCAGTGCATACCAGGCGGTCAAGGACGTCACAAGCTGGCCGGCGCCCTCGGCCATCGACCAACCATCCGGCAGCGGCCAAAGGTATCGGGCATCGACATTGAGGTGTGTCGCATAGGCACCGAATCGGGTCAGTCCCATGACCGGTTGGCCGACTGCCAAGCCGTCGACGGACGGGCCGACCGCGTCAACAACGCCGGCGAACTCCAGCCCCGGCACGAACGCTCCGGACGGCGTGGCGGAGTAGAGCCCGAGGCAGGCAAAGACATCCGCAAAGTTGAGGCCGACTGCCGCAACACGGACAGTGACACAGCCTGCGTCAGGCTCACTCAGATCATCGCCGGCCAACTGCAGCCGGCTGATATCGCCGGTCTTTGGCAGCTGCCAGATTTGCCGTAATAGGGACATGCGCTGAGAACTTACACGATTTGCGCACACATTGACATCGAATGTATGGATGAATCCAACTCGGCAGTTGGAATGCTAAAGTAACTTGTGTCATTCAAGGCTGTTACAAAATACAGGGTACGGCTGGCACAGCGATTACAAAACTGACTGTCAATGACACCGAAACAATCAAAAAAGAAGAGGCGGATTGTGAAGATCCTGGCCATCGCGGTTGTCGGGCTGGTAGTGACATTCGTCGTGGTAGACCTGATCTACACCGGCATCGTCAGGAAACGGCAGGCTAAGTGGGAAGCAAACGTCGATCGTAACAGTGACGGCGTGCGGCGCGGCTGCGAGGCGTTCACGGTCGGCAGCGGCGACACTGCCCTGCTTATGGTTCACGGGTTCAGTGACTCGCCGGCGGTCTACAAGCTGATG
This sequence comes from Lentisphaeria bacterium, assembly GCA_003545375.1. Classification (GTDB taxonomy): domain Bacteria; phylum Verrucomicrobiota; class Lentisphaeria; order JABSQK01; family CAJWLW01; genus CAJWLW01. The sequence goes on along the minus strand of DPYP01000256.1, from coordinate 1,537 downwards.
GCTGACGAACTGGCAGAGAAAGGCTACACCTGCCGCGCCATGCGCCTGCCTGGCTTTGCCGAGCCGTATGAGGCGTTTGCAAAGCATGACCGGCAAGACTGGCTGCAGGCGATTGCCGAGGAGGTGACGAGCTTGCGCCAGACGCACGACGAGGTCTGGATCGTCGGCCATTCGACGGGTGCGTCACTGGTGACCCGACACGTGCTGGACCATCCGGACACGGCGGCGGGTTTGGCGTTGCTGGCGCCGCTGGTCGAGGTTTCGGGCAAACGCAGCCCGGTGCTCTCACCGCATGCCTGGTTCAAGGCGATCGGTGCGCTGCTGATGTTCACCGATCGCATCGAAACCTGCTTCGAACTGGACATCAATTCGCCTGAGGGCCGGACGGTGATTATTCGGGAGCAATTCGTGCCGCTGACGACCATCGAAGAGACATTCGCGATCGCGTCAGAAGTCCGCGACCGCGCCCCCGAGATCACAGTGCCGGTTTACACAGCGGTATCGGCGGCGGACAAAATTGTCGACACAGAGGCCTCGGTGCGCTTTTTCGAACAGCTCGGCAGCGCGCGCAAGCAGCTGGTTCGTCTGGATGCGTCCGGGCACGTGATACCCGTGGACTACGGCTGGCAAACGGTGTGCTCGGATATCGACGCATTCATCCAGGCGTCGACGGCGGTGCAGTGAGCGGACTCAGTCGAGCAGTTCGAAGTCTTCCTTGCCGACACCACAGTCAGGGCAGTACCAGTCGTCCGGGATGTCTTCGAATTGTGTGCCCGGGGCAATTCCCGAATGGGGGTCGCCGATTTCCGGGTCGTAGATCCAGCCGCAAACCGTGCAGATCCATTTTTTTGAATCAGTAGCAGAGGTCATTATTCAGCTTTTGGTGTTTCGGTGTTCAGAATTCGTTCGATATTCAAAGTTCGGCGTTCGTTGACCGCCATCACTTCCAGACTGAGAAGCCGCCGTCGACGACAAGATTGTGAGCCGTTACGTAATCGGACGCCGCCGATGCCAGGAACAGCGCAGCGCCCTTCAG
>DPYP01000256.1:0-170 GCA_003545375.1 Lentisphaeria bacterium | reverse complement strand
TCGATGCCCATGCGGCCCCAGCGCCCCAGCATGGCGCCATCCGCGAAGTCCGCAACAAAGGTTTCCGGCAGGTTGCCCGGTTTTTCGAAACCGCCGGGCGAGATTGCGTTGACGTACACGCCCTTGGGCGACAGCATTCCGGCCAAGTCCTGGGTGAGACCGATGACTCC
>DPYP01000134.1:13768-25392 GCA_003545375.1 Lentisphaeria bacterium | reverse complement strand
TCGAGATTGCCCTCGCCCACCACTACATCTGTAGGTGTGCCGCTGCGATCGAACACGAAGTCCTTGATGTGCACACCGTACAACCTCTCACCAAAGCGCCCGGCCATGGCCAGCGGATCCTCGTGGGCCTGCAGTGCCCAGGCAGTATCAAGGCAGAGGCCGATGCGTGGACTGGTCTGCGAGAAGACGTGAGCGATAGAAGTGGCGTTACCCAGCCAATGCGCGCCGCCATGGTTGTGGACCGCCAGGTGAATGTCGTACTTTTCCGCCAGCACGGCAGCTGCTTCGTAGCTGTCGGGCGTCGTTGAAATGTCAAAATCGACACTCATGAACCGACATCCGGCGCGCTGGGTGAATTCGAAAAAAACCTCCTCGAGGTCCGGTCGATTGCGCATGGTCTGGACACCGATGGCAACAATCCTGACACCGGAATTTTCGTAAGTTTTGACGACATCGTCGAACGTGTCGGACGCCGCAAAATCAACATGGACACCGCACAACTCGATAGCGTCCAGCCCCAGCTCGCGAACGAACGCAGCCACTTTGGCGTTGTCGTCAACGGCGCGGAAACAGTAGCTCTGAACTCCAAGGCTTTGGCAGATATCGGTCATCTTGAATCCCCAGTGACGGGCATGAAGCTCACAGGCACAACAATAGTTCGGGAGTGGGGCGATTCAAGAACTGCACGGGCAGCGCGGCGGCGCGGGGGGAACCCGTCGTTGCGCCTTATTCCTGGTCGGCAGCGGTGCCTGTGGCGCCGTTCAGGATCACGTCAAGCACGGCTTTCTTGAGGGCCGTGGGCGCCTGGTTGGTGTCGGGGTAACCATGGGTGCTGTCACAAGTGGAAATCACGGTCTGTTGCTCGCCGGTGAGCGGGTTGCGGAAAGTCACCTCAATGGTGGCGAGGCGTTGGACGTCCTCGACTCGCATGTTGAGGCCGAAAATCATGACCACCGTTTCACCCGGGTTCAGGTTGTTGCCGGCATCCTGCTCGGGGACGGCAGCGGCAGCATTGAGCCTGTAGTAACCGTCAACCGCATCGCCGTCGAAGGTGATCTGAACAGAGACGTTGGCGAGGCTGTCTGCCAAATGGCGGGCTGCCTGCACTTCCAGGCGCAGCACGTACACGTTACTGTTTGGCACGGGTGCGAAATCGTGCGTAATGACGACAGGCCCTTCCCCCGCCTGCTGCCCGGCGATCGAAGCTGCCGCCACACCCGCGACAGCCTTGCCGCGCGCCCGTTCAGTGGTCTCAGGCGGCGCCGGGTGGTGCCGCAAGCGGGACAGTGGAATACTTGTTGTCGGCGCCTCGGCTACGGCATTGAAACGTTTACCGCCGCCACGGTTCGCCGGCGGGCGCAGGGCATTGTACGTTTTATCCTTGTCGTCGGCCGGTTGCAGTCGCGGCACATCACGATCGCCATCATCGGCCCTACGCCTGGCTTGCCGCACGGGTTCTGACGGTTTGCTTTCCCTTTTCCCATACGCCTCGGCAAGCTCGGCCGCCACCACTTGCGACAAGCCAGCGGGATACAGTTTCTTTACGGGCTTTCCGGCAACGTTCAATGCTACACCCTGCCGCTGACCAACCTCGACCGTCTCTATATTGATCTCCTGCGGTTGCTCCAGATCCGCGGTAACAGCATATTTTTGTTCGAACGGATCGAGGTCACCCTCGGCATTGTCGGCAACCAGTGCGACAGTGTCGGCGTCAACGAGTTCGGGCACCGCCACCGCGAGGCTGGCGGTCAATGCCGGTTCTGTAACCGTCCTCTCCGATACGTTGTTTCCGAACAATTGGACTTTTCTTGCGGGCTCTGCGATCCCGAACATCCCGCCGACAACAGCTTGTACTTCTTCTCCGGCTTTATCCAGCTCGAACTCGATACCTTCCTCAGGTTCGATGGCAACAGGTGCCACCGGCACCAGGTCGGCGACCTCCAGAACAGCCGGAGGCTGCTCGGCGTCCACGCCGGCAATGTCAGCGAGGTTATCGTTCTCAGCAAGCCCATCGCCGGTATCATCGGCAGCGGCAGTTATTAAAATATCCGATTCATCCCCAGGCCGCCCCGAGCGGGCAGGGACAGTGACAGTGGTGACAACCTCACCGGCGGATGCGGCGGCTGAATCTAATTCGATCTCAATACCATCGAACGCATTCGTCGGGAGCCCCGGATCGGCCGGTCTTGCGGTGTCTGCATGGACGGTCGGGTCATTTTGGAGCTCGACAACCGCGGCTACCGCCGCCGGTTCACCAGCGGCACTGGCGGTATCGGTCCTTTCCATGTTTTTCTGAGCACTTTGCCGAGCGAAGTCAGCGGTCGGGTCGCCCCGCTGCATGATTATTGCAGCCAGCCCGAACACCAGGATTACTGCGGCAGCGATCCGGAGAGCAGGTGAGCGCCAGATCATTGTGAGCACCGGTTTCGACGCGGCATCGGGGTCCCGAACAGCAGCGGCCTGCGCCAGGATTGCAGCGATTCGGTCATCTGCCAGGCAATTCGGAACCGGGCTGTCGGCGGGAAATGCCGTGGCGACGGTCGAGATGACCTGGCGGATATCGTCAAGCATGGCCTGGCAGGCTGCGCAGCCGGCAAGATGCTCGCCGACGGCAGCAGCGCGGCTGGCGTCGAGTGCATCGAGCGCATAGTCGGTCAGGTGCGTTTCAGTGTCGTGACAGGCATTCATAAGTTTAGGGTAACGGCTCCCGGCGCATAGCCTTCGCCATCTTCTTCATCGAATTGTGTAGAATGAAGCCAACGTTGCTGACTGAGATTTCCATAGTCTCAGCGATTTCTTTGTAGGACAATTCGTCGACGATTTTGAGCATCACAATCTGTCGTTCCCTGTCGTTGAGCACATCGAGCATCTGCCACGCTCGATGTGCGGCGTCGCGACGACTGTACTCGGCTGCCGGACTCTCTTCGGCCGCGTCCTGCAGGTCCGCCTGCAGCGTTTCATGGTGGCTCTGGTGCCGCTGGTGGCGCCGTATGTGGTCGAGCACCAGGTTGTGCGTCACCCGATAGAGCCACGCCTGCACGTTGCGAATCGATTCGCCGCTGTCGTAGCGATGCCGCACGAACTTCGTGAAGGCGTCCTGGACAATGTCCTCGGCCTGCACGGCATTGCGCAGCATACGTCCGGCATACCGCAACAACGGTGCCTGGTATTGCTCGACCACCGCGGTTATTTCATCGACCAGGTTCTTTTCCACCCTGTGCTTCCGCGAATAGCTGCGTCTCTTTACTAATGATGACGCCGCAGATGTTGGTTTATTAGACCGGTCAGACCGATTAGTTTCTGTTTTCGATCACCGATGCAGATCCCGGACAACGCACACCCGGGTTTCGAGAGATATTTCTTTTGACGCAACGCGCAACGTCGGGTTCCTTTGCATATCGCGGCCGCAAGGTGCCGGCTGGCTTGAAAAAATAGCGCCTCCGAACATATTAGCCACCTGTCCGACGCCCTCCCCCATACCCGTCACAGCTACGTACTATTGCATTGATGAAGTTTTTCCCCATAGTTTGCCTAGCCCTCTTCACTCTCCTGGCGCTGCCCTTGTGCGGGCAGAATCGGGCGATGGCGGATTCCGAACAGACGGAACGGCAGCAGATCAAGGAACGGATCCGCCACAGACTGCGGGCCCGGATCGATATCGACATCGACCGTGAAAAGATCGCCGAGCGCCTGGGCCTGGACAACCCCGTCCCAAAAATTACCCGTACATCGAGTCAGATCGACTCAGAAGTGGAGGAGAAAATTCACCAGCACGTCGAGAAATATTTTACTGAAGAACTATCCAAAAAATACGAAGTCGAGGCAGCGGAGAAATTTCCTCTGAAGCAGGTGAACGACGAGGTCGTGATAATCAGGAAACGCGCTGGCGCTATCAAAGGCGTGCTGCTGAAGAACTACACAACCTACATCGACGTCGCCGGGTACCGCATCAACAAGATCGATATCGCCGACGCATCGCTGGCCACCTTCGATAGGCAGGAAAACGACAAACTGCGCCAACGCCATGTGCGCCGTCAACTGCAGGCCGAGCGCAACCGCCTGACAGAGATCGGCAAGGAGATGCGCAAGAAGCTGGCCGAAGAACTTTACACGGGCAGCCATTACCTCCGGCGCAACGGCAAATGGATACCGGCGACTAAATTTCTCGATCAGGCAGTGAGCTATTACCGCAAAAAGCTCATCAAGAAGCTCCTGCCGGGGATCAAAACAGAAGTTTACGCGGAATTCGGATACACCCTGCACAAGGGCAGCTGGGTAAAGCCTGCAGACATACCGGTAACCATGGGCCCGACTGCGGGGGTTGGCAAACCACCGGTACTGATCGGCATAGGACCGGGGCCGATCGTTATGCCGCCCAAGGATCCCAGGCAGCAGCCTGTCGATCGTAGACCCACGGAAGTCATCCCGCCATGGGAACAGCGGGACAGGCAGCAGCAGCCAACGACACCCGACAAGCCCGAGAAGCCCCGCCTGCCGTGGGAGAAAAGCGGCAGCACCGGTCAACCGGTGAACATTCCCGGCGATTGGCAAGCGGCGCTGTAAAAGCTCCGACCGGGACGATCGAACCGGCCACGGGTTTTGAGAAACCCGGGGCGTTTGCAACGATTCCCGGATGAGGTCTTCGACCGCCTCGAGGAGTACCAGGGCATCCACACAATCCAGTTGCAATAGCCGGTGATCCTGGCGGCTGCGGCAGCCGGCTCCCGACTCGATACCCCACGCTGGAACCGCTAATCAACGCAATCGTGTGCCAAACATACGCTTTGCTCAACGACAGCCACTCCCACCAGACACTCGAAACAGTGGCGGTTTATACCGATGTCGGCGCTCCCTGCAGCCTTCGGTCATTTATCCGCTGTTATTTTGTTCACAGTGGTGGTTGGGAATTCTTCCCATGGATTATTTTCCGGATGTGGCGCAAGTGAATGCTTCCGCCATTTGACAAAAACCCTGTAATGAATATACTACCCCAGCTATAGTCCCTGAGGCCGGTATCACCTCGTCAATAACGATTCCTATCACGTGTTGGAGCATGCAGATGTAAGGGAACATGGTCAATGATTAAGAAATCAGTGTCAGAAAAACATGAAATCGGTCATCGCTTGAAGAAGCTGAGGCTGGCCCTCAGTGAGACACAGCAGAATATGGCCAACGACCTGAACATCAGCCTCAGTCACTGGTCCAAGATCGAGGTGGGCGCTGTCGGGCTGAGCGAGGGTCTGCTGTACATGATTTCCCACAAGTACGGGATTTCACGCGACTGGATCCTACAAGGCGGGCCGATGCCGGAAATCCGCTCGACGATCTTTGCCGAGAACGGCGAAGACTACAGCGACAGCCTGGATGAAAATGTCATTCGCCAATCGGGTGACCGTATTCGCAAGCTACGCGAGTCCCTGGGCCTGACGCGTGACGAGCTGGCTCAGAACATAGGTATCAAACCGGGCACCCTCAAGCAGGTCGAGTTGCAGCACCAGCGTCTGGGGTTCCATCCGGCCAAAGCTTTGGTCGAGCTTGTGAAGCGTCGGCAGATCGCGCTGCTCATGCAATCGCACGAAAACGCCGTAGAATCGCTCATGGACTCGGCCATCGAAGAGACCTACAACATCATGATCGGCGGCCGCGCCTGGCGGGCTATCCGCGAACTGGCGGAGGGTCTCGACGAGGATGAGCTGACGAGCCTCGGGAACTTCGTCAAAGGCCGTATCAAGAAGTATATCGAACCAATTAAATAGAGCCGAATATCACTAAAGCCTGCAGCCCCGGACACGTCCGCCGAAAATCCATGTCGTCGCGGGCCACCCTCAACCCGGAAAGTCGCTCTGCAGCGCCCACAGACCCAGGGCAGGGTTGCTGATGAAATAGATTTCCTCACCGTCCGGCATGGTGTTGAAACCCTCGTCGAGCTGATCCGGCGGATAGCGTTCGAGCATTTCACCGAGATCGGCATAGAGGTACCCGACCGACTCGATTTCTTCACGCCCCATCGCTTCGCCTGGGCAGTAGGTGATGGAGAAGCGTCCTTCGCTCGATCCATGCATCATGTGTGCAGCAGCGCCCAGGCAATTGCCCAGGTCTTCATCCTGTGCCACCAGCGCGATCGTTTCGGGCGTGCCCGGATAACCATACTTGCGCAGCAGCGCGTCAATCGTCCGATCCTCACCGAATTCTCGCAACCCTGGGGCCAACACGAGCAACTCACCGCCATCGGCAATAGCCATCCGCGTGCGATAAACGGCCTTGTTGCCAAGCCACGTCGACTTGAACTCGTCCGCCTCGAGGTAGACAACGATCTTGTGCAGAGGTTGCTCCAAAAGATTCAGATTGACCTGCTGGCTGAGACGCGCACCGCTGGCAAAAGTCTCGTCATCATCACCGACATACATGCCGCGCATGTTCAGCTTGCCGGTGCCTGTGTCGAGCTCCATGACAGTGAACACGAACCAGATCGGCAGAGTTCCGAGGAATTCATGCAAGGCGTAATTGAGAATCCGCCGCACCGGTGTGTCGATCCGTCCCATAGTCCGCTCGGCACCGTGGACCGAGCCGAGATAGTGCGAGCGATTGATCAAGTCGGCACCGCCGAGTCCAACGATGATGTTCTTGCTGTAGTTGGCCATGCCGACGACTTCGTGCGGCACAATTTGGCCAAGGGACAGGACCAGATCATAGCCACCGTGTATCAGTTCGCGGTCCACCGAAACTTCGATGTCGTAATTGACGCCGCCGTCGGACCACTCAGCAACCAACGCCGACGGAATGACACCGACGGACTCGACACCATTGCGCCAATCGTGATCGAGGAAGCGGTCACGCGGAATAGTGTCACCGAACATGGTGGCGATTTCGTCGTCGGTCATGGCAAAATGTGTGCCGATGGCGGGCATGACGTTGACTTGGACGTCCGGTCCGAGCAACTCGTAAGCCATGACTGCAAGGGGCCCGGCCTGCGAATGTTTTCGGGAAATGTCGGGTGGGACGAGCAGGACCTTGCGTGGGCGGTCGGCGATCGATTCGAGCGCCGTCTGCAGATGGTGGCGCTGCTCCTCGGGCGAGATGACACGGTCGGCAGCACCGTCGTTGACAAGTATTGGCATGGCGGTCCCTTATCTTGCAGGTTCAGTTACCGTTCAAGTCGATCGCCGGCATGACATGGTCCACCACAGCCGGCGCTGCATAGAGACACGGCGAGACAACGCGCCACCGATTGCGGTGACCTTTCTCGAGACAGTAGCCAGCCGAATCGATGGTGCAGCCAAGCTTGCCGCCACTCAGCAATCGAGCCTCGAAACCGAGCCGCTCAAGCATAGGCAGGCAGCCAGCGAGATCCCAAATCCGGTGGTCTCCAAGATACGCCAGATAGCGTTCGACCGCAAGATACGCGAACGACATGACGGCACAACAGACGCACTGTACCGGATTGCAAATGTCGATACTGCCGTGCTTCGCTGTCGTCTGGGTCAGGCAGATCATGCCATGGACATTGTACGGTGCCGTCGTCGGCGTCAGAGGTTGCCAGGGCAGCGGTTCACCGTCCGTCCAGTTGCGCAGGTCCAGCCACCAGACGCTATCGGCATCGGACGCCAGGAGCTCGCGAGTCATCGGCATATAGACAGCGCCCTGGCACAGCATGCCGGCCTGTGCCAGGCCGATGGAGATGCCCCACATGGGTAGCCGGTTGGCGTACGACGCGGTACCATCGATCGGATCGACAATGTACAATTCGCCGGCCAGCGCCTCGGTGACATAGTCGTCGTCCAGTGTTCCCTGGGTTTCCTCGCCCAGCAGGTACGTACCTGCAGAAGGGTGGTCGAAGACCTGCTGGAAGTACCGTTCGATTTCGTGGTCGGCCCGGGTGACAACGCTGCCGTCGGCTTTCTGGGTCGGCTCTGAATTGTCGTAGTAATGCAGTGCAATCCCGGCAGCGTGCAGCAGATGACGGGCAATGTTGTCCTTGGACCAGGCGGGCATGCGGCAGCCAAGAGATTGTTTGGCGTTTGTGAGGCAGTAAGAGCAGACGTAGTCTGACGCGCCCACGGCAAATTGCGACTCCAACGGTGACAAATTTCACTGCTCCGGTATATTGAACCGCTCGTTAGGAGTCACCGGTCGTGGGAATTACTGCCTGTAGGCGGCGGAATCATCCCACTGTATTGACCCAAGTTGATTTGCATGCAATTGGCATCAACGTCCTACGAGTTGCCGGAACCGAACCGGGACAGGCCCTGCGGGGCCGCAGATATGACACGATCACACCGCACAACATGTCGATACGTCCGGCGGCTGGCCGCTGTGACGCTGCTGGCGGCTATCTGCGCCCTGCCGGCACGGGCTCAGACCGAGTTCCTGCGGACGTTCTACATGTGGAATAACGCCATGGTCGACGGCGTCCCCATACGTACCGACATCGATGCCAAGCGTTACTTCGTGGCGACGGGTGGGGGCATTGTGCGTCTGCGCTTCAAAGACGTCCGCATCACCGGAGCGATGTTCCAGGAAACCCGCGATGTCAGCCAACTGCTCAACATTATCGACCGCAACATCAGGGAGCAGGAATTCGCCCGGGCCACTCGCAATAGCGAGGACCTGAAAGTGGCTGTCACCAAGTTCAAGCTGGCAGTGAAGCCGTTTCTTCCGGCCCGGCTGGAAGCACAGAAGCGCCAAAGTCGAGCGCTGTACAACGCCATCGAATATTACGATGAGATGATTACGGCCGTGCCGAACACGATCGCGGTGTTGGAATTGCAAGCTCACGTCAATGACCTGGTTCTTGATCTGGTCAACGGCCGGGAGCCCTACAACAGCAGCAGCCTGGCAAAGCTGATCCGCTTTCAGCGTGGCCTTATCCAGATCAAGGGCGATACCCCGTTGGTCCGTCATGACCGCGCCGAAGTTGCCGAGATCCTGCGACGTGAACAGCAACTGTGCGTCGAAACGCTCCATGAACAAGCCATCGAGCAGCTACGAACAACTTCGCTCACTGCCCGTGCAGGATCCTACCTGCTGGGAATCAATGGCGGTGCCGGTGTAAACGATCTCTATCATGAGGATCTGGCGACTTTCCTGACGCAGGTCTACGAGATCGTCGACAGACGACTGGAGCGGGTGACGCCTGCTGTCGACGACCTGCTCCAGGCCGACAGCGATCTGCCACAGCAAGAATACGAGCAAATCCAGCGCAGCATCCACGGTATCGAATCATTTTTGAGTCACGCGAAACAGCAGATGTTCGGGCCGGATATCGTGAAGCTCAATACCGCCCTGGATGAGCAAATCCAGAAAATCCGCGACCACCGTGCTGCCACCGACGCTCGGCACAGCGAGGTCGTGACGATCCGACGCTTCTTGCGCAACGGCAATCGCGCCTTGATGCAGAAGCGGTACGACGACGCCATCGCCGAGCTGAGCAAAGTGCTCGACACAACGGACGACGCGAACATACAGGCGCATGCAAACGCTGGCATCCTGCAGGCAACCGGGGCACGTATGGCGATGCAGCTGGCAGCGGTCGTCGGCAACACACCGGCACAGAATCGAAAGTTACTGGAGCGCGCCCAGAGGTTCTTGGCCGAAAACCAGGATGCTTTAGCGGCAGCGGAATACCGCCTGGACGTGATCGAGTCGGACATCCGCAAGGTAGCCGGCTACGCCACTTTTCAGGAGCACTGCGCGGTGGTCCTCGAAGGCAACGCTGTCGAGCAGTGGGACCGCTACACTGCTCTCGACCGGTGGCTACTGGACAATCGTGGCAAGATCCACAACGCGGCCTACTCGCAATGGGCCGATTTCGTCGAACAGCATCAGTTGGCATTGTTCACCCGCGCTTCCAGCATGTTCAGCAACAATATTTCGTCTCTGGCCGGCGACGGTCACGACACTTTGATCAGTCTGGTCGAGTATTGCCTGACCGACGGTCGCCTGCAACGCGCCGATGAGTTGTTGCAATTCGGTTTCGAATATTTGTCCCCAGACGGCTCACGGGCGCTGTTCAGCCTGCAGAAGCGGTTGGCACAGGCCTATACGCTCAAGGGGTTCAACGCCAAAGCCTTTGATTGCTACAACCAGTTGATGGAGAAGGACGAGGCGTTGCGTCACAACAGCACCCTGCAACGGCAGATCGCTCATTTGAAACTGCGCCTGGCCAACCAGAAGGCCGAGACCGGGATGCCGGAGGAAGCTATTGAGCAGCTCGAGACACTGGCCGTTACCGACCCAATGTTCGCCCGCAACGAGCGGGTGCTTGAGCGCATCGTCGAACTACGGCTGCAATTGCTGCCCAACGATCTCGACGACGACAGCCGTCTGAAAATATTCAATGACCTCTGCGCCGACTACCCGGGAGCGGCTGGGGGCGTCTCGCGCATCAGCGCCATCGGGAGCAACATTGTGGCGGACTTCGAGGAAATCTGGAAACGGAGCGAGTTTGTCCAGGCCATCGTCAAAATATACGAGTTCCAATCACGGTACGCCAACCTCTCAAAGGAAATTGACATCGAGAGCGCCATCGTGCCGATCGTCCGGCAGACCGTTCGACAGTATGACCGGGACAGCCAGCAGGGCCAGCAAGTATCAGTCGTTTTCGTGGAAGGGCTGCAATTATTTGTGCGCCGCTTCGAGAACATCAGCGTGGACGAGAATTTCGACGATATCCTGGTCAAGTGGAAAATCGCCCTGGCCGAAAACTTCAACGAAACCGGCCAAAGCCTCAAGGCCGATGCGATCTACGGCGATGTGTTGATAAACTTCCCGCTCGTCGCCGCGGACTATTCGCTGGCGGAACGGCGCCGCGAGCTGGTCCGCAAGGTACGCCTTGCACGCATCCAAAGGCCCTTGGGGATCAAGGCCGACCTCGACTGGTTTCTTTTCGGTGTCACCATCATCATCTGGCTCAGCACCTATGCCGTTGCCCACCGCCGCGGCCGGGCGCGCGGCCATCTGAACTATCGCCTGCTCCAGTTCACGACCGTATTTGCGGCGTTCCTGGCAATCCTTGTGCCATGCCTGATATCCAATGTCGACTTCACAACTGCCTTCGTGCGGGCCACCGTGATTCCGGGCATCCTGTTCTACGGTATCGGGTTCAGCACCTACCTCTTTTTCCCGCTGATTTACGGCGAACGCCGGCTTGTGCTCGAGCGTCTGCTGCTCCGGGTGCTGGGCGGCACAAGGGATGACCGGCCGGTTACAACGCACTCTTTCAAAGACCGGCTTTCTGCAAATATCGTGCGCCTCGAAAAGGATTTGCCGTTGCTCCATGACCGGCTACTCTATCGCATCTCCAAGGCTCGCGAACTGGCAAATTCCAAACCCGATCGCGGCTACCAGGAATTCGAGCGTCTGCTCAAGCGCCTCGACAAGGAACTGGTCAAGACCACCGAAGACTGGAAGAACAACTTCGCCGAGTGCTTGTGCCAGCTCGGACGTCTGGCGGTCGAACTGGGTCTCACCGATGATGCACGCCGCTATCTCAACCAGCATGCCAGCCTCAATCCCAAGCATATCGACACCCGTCTCTTGCTCGGTGACCTGCTGTTCGAGTCGCACGACTACGAAGGTGCGATCTCACACGTCAAGGTGTGTCTCGCCGCTCGCGGCGGCAGCCT
>DPYP01000134.1:0-13465 GCA_003545375.1 Lentisphaeria bacterium | reverse complement strand
CGCCGCTCGCGGCGGCAGCCGTGAGCTGTGGTCCAAACTCGGCCGCTGCTTCTTCGAGACCGGCAAGTATGTCTCCGCGTACAAGTGTTACGATTCGATCCCCGACAAGGACCGCGACGGCCTCTTCTGGAGCGCCCGCTCCTATGCCCGCGCCGACGAGATTGACAAGGCCGTCGATCACTTCCAGCAACTGCTCAAGCGCGAACCGAATGACAGCGAAGCAATGTATTTTCTGGCATCCTCTCTGGCCGCCTACGGCACCATGGACAAGGCGGTCAAAATAGCCGGGTTCATCAAGGAAGGCGACGACTTCTACTCCAGAGCTCTGGCGCTGCACGGCAACATCAAATACCTGGCCAACGACCTGCAGGATGCCAAGGAAAAGTTCAAGCAGGCGCTGGCGATCGACGCCAACTGCATTCCGGCGTTCGTCGGCATGGGTCAATTGGCTTTCGAAGGCGGTGAAGACGACAAGGCGGCAACCATATTCGATCAGGTTCTGCAGACCGAACCGGACAATTTCAGCGCCAATTACTACCGGGGTCTGCTGCACGAGGGCAAAAATGACGCCAAAGCAATCATCCACCTCGAAAAGGCCGCTCGTTTAGGCGCGCTCAGCGTTCCGGCGCATACCGCGCTGGGTCGCATTTACGCCACGGCCGAGCGCCACGACAAGGTCCTGCAGCACTATGACACCGTCGAGTCGATTGACCTGCTGTCCTCCTGGGACCTTTACTTTTACGCCAGAGCGCTGGCAGCACAGCACCGCCCCCACCGCTGCCGCGAAATCATCGCACATCTTGTGAATCCGGCATCCGTCGATACCCTCTGGTCCGACTTCGCCCAGCGGACGCTCTATTCACTGGGACTCTTTCTGATCGATCACAACGCCTACGACGGCGCCCTGAAATGCCTCGAGTTCGTCGTTGCAAGCGCCATCGACCCGGCCCGGCAACAGCGACTCTCACGGCTCATTGCGGAGTCGCAGCTTCGCCATGTGGTCGGCCTCGTAGCCAACGGAAACTATGACGAGGCGCAGAGTGTGTTGTCCGAACTGCAGGCTCAGAACGACGACCCACAGTGCCAGCTGCTCTGTCAATTCTATACCGCCATGAACCATCTGCACCAGGGCAGCTATGAAGAAACCCTGGCGACATTGAGTACCCTGCGGGACACCGAGCAGGGCAACAGCCGCTATCAATACCATGCGATAGTCGCCGAGCTCGGGCTCGGACACGACACCGCCGTGCAATCGATGATGCAGCAACTCGCGGCCATGCCGGATGTGGCGCCTTACGTCAAAGTGGGTATGGCCACTATAAATGCCTATCTCGCGGGCCACCAAGGCGACTACGACAAAGCCATCCGCGAACTCGATGCGCAGTCTGCCGGCGGCAACTACACCGGTGCCGCGTTCGTCGATCAGCATGTGTCCCTCAATCGAGCCTTTTATCTGTGTCACCTCCGCGACTTCAACAGAATTGCCGGGCTCATGGACGAACTGCCGGCGGACAGCCGCGCCGGCGTTGCCTATCTGCAGGCAGTTGCTCTCATCCAGGAGGGCCAGGGCGACCTCGCCAAGGCCGCCCTGGCACCCTACCTCAGCGATAATCAAAGCCGTGGCAACAAACTCTTTTCAATTCTTTCGACCGAACTGGCTATTGCCGCTGTCGGCAAGCGTGACCTCGCCGGCGCCCGCCATATTTTCGAGCAGATTCCGGCGCCGGCGCCGGAAATAAAAACCGTCATCATGGCGCTGTCGCTCAGCGAAGTGCTGGATCACGCGAACGATCCAACGGCCGTGCGCCAAGCAATCCTCGAACTCAAGAAAAGGCTCGACGGCATGGCGGATAAGGATCTGGCGCACTCACTACTCCACAATCTGGCTGTGCTGCATTACCAACTTGCGAGCATACTCGAAGCGGGGCATGCCGCCGACGAGACCTTCGGCGCCTGGAACGAATGTCTGAATTTCTGGGAAGAGAGTGTTTTTATCAATCCACAATTCTGGAATCGCGAGAGCCAGCGCTTCGCGGCGCCGGGCGAGAGTGTAACGCCGTTCAATGACGATGAGATCACGGCCATCAACGTCCAGTTCAAGCTCGAGAATTTTGTCACCCGCTTTGTCGAATACACGATGGAGAAAATCGAAGCAAGTGACGAGTCCGGGCTCGAGTGTTACCTGTCTCTGCTGACCTCGGCCGGTGAAAATCCACGCGAAAACCTGGCCATGCTCGGCCGGCGCTACAACGCTTTTAAGGCCGACATCGACCGCGACGACCCGCGCACTGACCAATGGAGCTTTGTCATCTGCAATCTGCTGGTCCACATCCGCATCGACGTGACCGATGGCCGTGACACGACATCGCTCACAGCCGATCTCGAAAGTCTCCGTAAAGCTCGCAGCGTGTTTCCTGAATACAGCGATTTTCAAAAGGCCAAGCGCGAGTTCACCACGAACATGCTCAACGCCCTGCAGCGTGGCGCCATGGGCGAGTTTGCGTCAGCGGGACAATTGCTTGAAAAGCTGTTACGCGACAAGCCCGCCGGCGTCCAATTGGGCAGCCTCGAGGGGTCGCTGCGAGTTCTGCGCGAAGCCGCCAAAGACCCCAATGCGGCTGCGGCGGGTGGCACGAAAATAGCCGCCGAGTTTGACAAAATGTACAGCGCCATGCGTAATCTCAACATCAAAAAGGCAAACACTGACGATGACAAGTCAAGCAAAAAACTCAAACCCGTCCAGTCCAGAGCCCCCGTCAATATATGACGAGCTCGGCCTCGAGCACACGGCGTCCGATGAAGAAATCGGCGCCCAGTTCGAGACGGCGATGGCTGCAATCTCTTCGCTGCCCGAGGACGAACGGGTTGCGAAGGCAGCGCAACTTCAGGAGCACATCAAGACCCTGAAAACCCGTCGCCAGCGCGTGCAGGTCAATGCACTCATTCTCGACCGCATCGACGTGCGCACCATTCAGAGCCGCTTGAAAAACCTGCCGAATCTGCAGTCCGAAAACGTCACACTGCCGCCACCAAGCCTCGCTCAGGTGTTGACGGAAGGCACCAGCAATGAACTCGCAGACCTCGATTTTCCCGAGTCCGAGCGGGATCCGGAACTGCAAATCGATGTCGCCGAGATAGCTGAACTGCAGCGCCGACGGAAGCCACGGCATATCGTCTTCGACAACTGATGAACTGCCGTTGACTCGATGCCGGACCACAATTGAAATCGGCGCGGTGCGTGGTACTTTGTGGCTGTCTTTGACAGCGACTGCACCACTGAACTTGATACTCCGGCATGTCGTCGCGACAGCTATGGAGCCAGCCATGAGCGAAGAGGAAATAGGTCCCCTCGCAGGTACAAAAATTGCCGGCAAATACGCCCTCGAAAGGCGTGTCGGTGAAAGTAGCCTGGGCGAAATTTATGACGCCACACAGGAAACCGAGGGAGGCACCGATTGCGTTCGTGTCGAGGTTCTTTCCGGCACAATGGACGACGAGAACGTCGGCCGTTTTCTGCAGGAAGTCGAGCTGCTCACGAGCATCAACCATCCGAACATCCTGCGTGTCATCGACGCCGGCGAAGACGCCGGATGCTATTATCTGGTGACCCAGAGCGAGGCTGGCGGCTGTTCGCTCGACGACTACATGCTGCAACACAGCCCGCTGGCAGAGCGCGAGGTCATGGAGTTGATGATCCCAATCGTCGATGCACTCCACTATGTCTGGGAGACCAAGAAACTGCTGCATCGCGATTTCAAGCCAAACAACGTCTTCATCACCAGCGACCACCAGGCCAGACTTACCGGGTTCGGCATCGCCAAGTCTTCCGAAGAAGGGCAGTCAATGGACCTTACCGGCATCGGCTTCACCATCGGCACCCCCGAATACATGAGCCCGGAACAAATCAGGGGCAGCGACGACCTCGATTTCCGCTGCGACATGTATTCGCTCGGTATCGCTATGTACGAAATGGTGACCGGCTCGCTGCCGTTCGAGGAAATAGCGCCCCTGCTGCTGATGCAGAAACAGATGGACGAACCGCCCGAGCCCGCCAACGAACGCAACGTGAACGTCTCGGGAGAATGCACCGAACTGCTCAATCGGATGCTCGAGAAAGACCGTGAGGACCGCTACGAAAGCTGGCAGGCCCTCTCCGATGCCATGAAATCAGTGGCAGCCCGGGGCGGCAGCGGTGCTGCGGCAGCGACCGACGGTGAAGGCAAGCCCCGGGGCAAGGGGCTTACGCTGAAACTCGCAGTGATCGCGATGATCGCGGTGATCGCGGTGATCATTATCGCCACCGTCGTGACCTTGGTAAAAATCCTCTGACGACGGGCTCCCGTCCAGAATGACGCCAAGATAAGCTCAAAATCCAAAGGTCTTGATCAGCACGTCGGATTTGTGTCGCACCGCATCCCTTGCCTGTGTTTCGAAATCATCCGCAAAGGAATAATGGCTCGGTACTTTTTAGCTTGATTTCACGGCCAGGAATGCGCCGTGTCGCAAAGATGCACCGTAGACAACGTCTTATTCGTCGACGTCCAGATCCGTACCGGTCTCCCAGTCGTCATCCGACGCGGGCCGCGGCGGCAAGTCCCAATCGTCAACCGCCCCGCCGCCTCCCGGTTCCCGCGGCACGGCGGCACCCGGATCGCTGCCGCGGCGTAAGTCCGGCGGCATTCTGCCAGTCATTTCGAAGTGTTTTCGGCCCAGCTTGCTCAGCAATTCCTCGGCCCGGTCCCGGTCTCTTCCCGATCGCTTGTTGAATGTTTGGACCAGCATCAATGCCTGGACAATCTTCTCCGCGTCCTTAGTATTGAACGCCTGCAAAATCAACTCCCTCGCCTGCGCGTGCACCTTCTGCCAGCGCGGCGAACCGCGGTCAACGCGATCACGTTCGTCAATAAGCTTGCCTATCGCCCGTTCGCACAGCAGCTTGTCCACGGGTTCGTCGTAGATATGGTCCTGGAAGAGCTTGATGGATTCCTTGAACTTGCCCACCGCCACCAGCTCCTTCGCCTCGTCCATGAGCGCCCGCAGGGCGGGACTGGGCTCCATGGCCTGGCTGTGGTCGTCCGGAGGCGGCGCCGGCTGAACGACAGTGGCTAACGGCAGGTTTTTATTCCTCGGTTCGTCGGGGGTACTGTTGTCGCGATTCCGGGTAGCCTGAAGAATAGCGATAGCGGCGACGATCGTGGCCGTGGTGATCACCGCATATATCACCATCTGCCGTTTGCGGAAGTGACTGTCAATCACCTGCTTCTCTTCGAGCAGCCTGGCGGCATGCTTCTTTTTGCCAGTGGACGACTGCAGCTGCTTTGCAATCTTGGCGTTGACAGCAGGCTTCTTTTTCCCCCGCGCGGCGCCGCCGAAAGCGGTACCTTTGCCAGCAGGCTTGGCACCTTTGCCAGCACCCCGTCGTGTCACACCTGCGCTCGAATTTCCAGTTCTCTTCTTTTTACCTATAGCCGTGCCCTTATCGGCAGGTGCACGGTCGCTCTTATCACCGGCCCCAGCATCCGTGTCGGCAGACTCGCCATCGCTTTTATCACCGGACTCAGCGTCCGTGTCGGCAGGTTCACCGTCGTCCTGGTCGCCGGTCTTCAGTTCGTCCTGGTCGACGGGCTTGGCATCATCCTTGTCCGCAGGTTTCGATGCATTTACGGGCTTGTCGTTGCCATCGGCCTCCTGCTGCAACTGCCGGCGCTTGCTTTCGATTTCGGCTTCGACCTGCTTGCGGATCTCTGCCTCGAGGGCTTGGATGTCGTCATCCGGCGTTTGGTCATCGCTGCTCGTTGATGGCTCGCCGCCCTCGTGCCGAGCGGCAAGCTTTTCCTCAACGTCTTTGCGGATCTTCGCCTTGAGTTGCTCGTGAGCGTCAGGTTTCTGGTCCATCATTCTTTCCTTTGTCTACCGGACCGTGCTTTCCGTCTGGCTTTTTCTTTCGCAGCGATTATCGCCTTCTGGCGGGCGACCTCGACAGCTTTCTTTTTCGCCTCTTCGATCTTCTTCTGACGCGCGTCGTTGGCCTTTGGCTCGGTCGATTCTGGTGCTTGCTTCTGGGCGGCTTCTGCAGCTGCCGCTATGCTCTGGCGCTGTTTCTCGGCCAATACACGGCGGGCTTTTTCTTCGGCCTCACGTCGGGCGGCAGCGATCGCCTGCTGGCGCTTCAAACTGGCGGCGGTGGCTCGTGCATTCTTTGCTTCCTCCACGGCCTTCTGCTTGGCCAGCTCCGCTTCCTGTTTAGCGCGCTCGGCCTCAGCTTCCAAGGCACGCTTCACTTCCTCGGCGGCGTCACGGGCGCGTTGCGCTTCTTCCATTGCAATGCGTTTCGCCTCTTCGGCGGCTTCCTTAGCGCGTTCAGCATCGGCGAACGCCGCCCGCTTGGCCTCCTCGATGGCGCGCATCGCTTCTTCCGCTTCCCGGCGCATCTCTGCAGCTCGACGGAGCGCCTCCTCTTCGACAACATGAAGTGCATCGGTGCCGGCTATCCTTTCATGCTCGGTGATGCTGGTGATGAAATCGGCCTGGACAGGTTTGGCCACCTTGATTTTTTCGTTCTTCGCCGCTGCCGCAATTTTCGAATCTATCAGATTGCCAGTGTCTGTGCTGGGCATGGTCGAACCCGACGTCGGTGCTGCAGTGGACGAGGCCTTGCTGTCGGGGTCGACGATGCGTATCTGGGTCGAGACGTTGTGGTTGGTCCAATCCTCAGCGCTCTCCGGCGGCGGCTTATCCGGCTCGTCATCGGAATTGATCTCGACCTCGAGCGTCAGGTGGCAGTGCGGGCACTCGATTTCGGACACGACCATGTCGAGCGCGAGCTCGGAACCGCAATTTGGACACATTTCGGTGATCTGCATGAGATCATCCCACTCTTGTCAATCTGAATCCACAAGTCAGGTCATTGATATCGACGTTATCCAAGCCCTCGGTGTCAGCACACCGCTGCAATGTGTGGGCCAGAGTTTCACAGGAAATATATGTCCGATGAGCGTCAATAGCGACCTCCAATTCATCCGGGCAGCAATAATGGACATCGATGCGGTCGGAGACATCGAAGTCTTTTCCCTTGCGCAGATTCTGGACGCGATTGATGACTTCGCGAGCCAGGCCTTCATTGAGCAGCGCGGGGTCGAGCTGGAGATCCAGCGCCACGGTTATCTGGCCTTCGTTGGCGACCGCGAGTCCCTCTTTTTCCTGGCGGCGGATGTCTATGTCGTCGAACTCGAGCTCGACATCGTTTCCACCTTCCAGCGTCAGGGTGACAGTCTCGCCGCGGCGCAAGCCATCGATCTGTTCGCCTGTCAAAGCGGCGATGCCGGCAGCCGCGAGCTTGACGTCTTTGCCGAGTTTCGGTCCCAGCCGCTTGAAGTTGGCTTTGGCACTCAAATGCACCAGCGCCTGTTCGTCTTCATGGACGACGACCGACTTGACATTTAATTCCTCGGCGATGACATCCTGCATGGCATCGAGATCGGCGCGAGCGTCGGCGTCCAATGAAACGAGCACGACCGATTTCAGAGGTTGCCGGATCTTAACCGTCGCCTGCCGCCGCAGAAACCGCCCCAGCGACACCGCCGTCATGGCATTTGCCATGCGCACATCGAGTTCCGGTTTGCGGAAACGTCCCGCAGCAGTCGGAAAATCGCAGAGATGCACGGACTCGGGCATTTGAGATGTTCGCAGATTTCGGTAGATCGTCTCGGTCATGAAGGGGATAAATGGCGCCGCCACCTGGCATATGGTCACCAGCACATGGTGCAGCGTCGTATAGGCGGCGTCCTTGTCCTGGTCGTTTTGGCTCTTCCAGAACCGTCGGCGATTACGCCGGATGTACCAGTTGGTCAGATCGTCAACGAACGGCGCCAACCGCGTCGCACCGGCGTACAGGTCATAGGCATCCAGAGCCTCGCTAATATCGGCAACAGTGCCTTCAAGGCGCGAGAGGATCCACTGGTCCAGCAGGTTGTCGACCGCACTTAGGTCGAAACTGTTGTCCTCCGGCGACCAGTCGTCAGCGATGGCATAGTTGACCAGGAAACTGTAGGAATTCCACAGTGGCAACATGACTACGCGCATAACTTCCTTGACCGCATCTTCGGAGAATCGCAGATCGGCGCCACGCACGACCGGCGACGTCAGCAGGCACAGGCGCAAAGCATCGGCGCCATAGGCGTCGATGACTTTCTCAGGCGCCGGGTAGTTGCCTTTGCTCTTCGACATTTTCTCGCCGTCTTCCGCCAGGATCATGCCATTGACGATAACGTTTCTGAACGCCGGCTTGTCGAACAGCGCGGCACCCAGCACCACGAGCGTGTAGAACCAGCCGCGCGTCTGGTCGAGGCCCTCCGCGATGAAATCGGCCGGGTAATGATTTTCGAGCCATTCGCGGTTGTTGAATGGATAGTGTTTCTGCGCATACGGCATCGAGCCGCTCTCGAACCAGCAGTCCAGCACCTCGGGCACCCGGTGCAGTTCACTGCCGGACGGCATCTTTACTACGACGTCGTCAACGAAATGCTTGTGGATATCGTCGAACTTGCGGCCGCTTATTTCTTCGAGCTCGGCGACCGAGCCGACGCAGACAGCTTCGCCGGTTTCCTCGTTGCGCCAGATCGGCAGCGGACAGCCCCAATAACGATTGCGCGACACGGCCCAGTCCCGGGCATTCTCCAGCCACTTGCCAAAGCGACCGTTCTTGATATGATCGGGCACCCAGCGAATCTGGCTGTTGGCACGGAGCATGGCGTCCTTGATTCGATCGATCCTGATGAACCAGGTGGAGATGGCTCGGTAGATCAGCGGTGAGTCGCAGCGCCAGCAGTGCGGGTACGCGTGGCTGTACGAACTGCGATGCACCAGGTTGCCATCGGCTTTCAGCCGATCGATAATTTCGCGATCGCAGTCTTTGACGAAGCGCCCGACCCAGTCACTGACCTCCTCGGTGTAGCAACATTCGGCATCGACGGGACAGACGTCGGCAGGAATGCCGTGGTCCTTGGCGACACGCGCATCATCTTCACCGAAACCCGGGGCGCTGTGGACAATACCGGTACCCGTTTCGATCGTGACGAAGGCGTCATCGACGACGACGAAGGCGCCCTCGTCTGCGAGGTCTGCAAAATACGGCAGGAGTGGTTCGTACCGTCGCCCGACAAGGTCGCGGCCGTGGCAGCGCTCGACGATCTCGGGTGCGTTGTCCTTGTAATATTCTGCAACTCGGTCCGCCGCCAGGATGAGGTGCGCACCATCGTCTGCGACAGTTACGTACTCGATGTCGGGCCCGACGATCAATCCGAGGTTGGCGGGCAATGTCCAGGGTGTCGTGGTCCAGGCCAGCATCCAGGTATCCGCCACGTCGGCCATTTTGAAGCGGACAGTCACGGCCGGATCGGAAACGGTCTGATGAACGCCTTCGCCGGTGGCTTCGAAATTCGACAATGGCGTGGCACAGCGCGGGCAGTATGGCAGGATTTTTTGTCCCTCGTAAACGAGATCCTTGTCCCACAGACTCTTGAAGACCCACCAGATGGATTCCATGTAGGACATGTCCATAGTCCGGTAGCCTTTGTCGAAATCGACCCAGCGGCCCATGCGATGGACAACATTCTCCCACTCGCCGGTGTAGCGCAGGACGATCTTGCGGCAGGACTCGTTGAACTTGTCGATGCCGTAGGCCTCGATTTCATGCTTGCTGCTGATTTCGAGTTCTTTTTCCATCTCGTTTTCGATCGGCAACCCATGGCAGTCCCAACCGAAAACACGTTCGACGTATTTGCCGCACATGGTTTGGTAGCGCGGGATCACGTCCTTGATGGTACCTGCGAGCAGATGGCCGTAGTGGGGCAGGCCGGTCGCGAACGGCGGGCCGTCGTAGAAAACGTACTCGTCGCAGCCGCGGCGCTGTTCGAGTGATTTTTCGAAGATCCCGTTGTCCTGCCAAAACCGCAGGACAGCTTCTTCCTCGCCGGCAAAATTGACTTTCGGAGAAACTTTTTTTAACATTCTCGTCACCGTATTGGGGAAACAGAAATCCGACGCCGTCCGGTTACTCGCGTCCGGTGGGAAATCGGACGGGCAAGGCCGTCGTCAGGATGCGCACCGGATCGTGTCGCTAATCATGGACTTCGACACAGCTATCGATCTTGCCGTAGGGTATTCGCAAAGTCTGTCCTTTGCCGCCTGTACTGGCGATTTCAATGACTACCGCGTTCAGCAGAACTTCGACGATGCGTTCAGCCCGCAACTCTTCACCGCCGACGGTGATCACGTACGGTCCCAATGCGCGACCCGTCGAGTCTACGGCTCGGTGCTTGAAATAGGATTCACCGAAAGAGGTGGTGGCGTCCAGCATGTCCGGATCAATCAAGCCGACCGAACTGTCCTCGCCAATCGACGCCACCGGCAGCATCGCAGCCGGTGGCGGACCATCGACGCGCTCGATCCTCTCCTCGTTGGTAGCGGCCGAATCCGTTTCCTTCATGGTACGATAGGGCAGCACGACCAGAATGATCAGGGGGTAGACAATGGGGATGATCAGGCCGGCGATGAAATGCATCAACGGACCGTGCATGCGTGTCTCCGCCACTGATGACGCGAAGCAGCCGGACCAGATCCACACCGTGACGACGGCAACCCAAATCGCAACCGCTATCTGGTTGTCGATATCGAGAAAAAAGTCGCCGTAATCTTGAAAAACCTGCTGCAGATCCATGGCTCCCTCGTAACTTTACTGTGGCCGCCACAATCCCTCAGTTGCTGCGGTCGGCGAATGCGAATAAATGATCACTTGCTTTGACCGATATCAAGCTATCACATGCATTTAGCGTTTCAGCGAAATGGTCATTGCAGCCGCTGATTGGGGTAGGCTTCGTTGGGGTTCACGCTTGATTTGTTACGTGTTGTCCAGCCCCAGAACCGCCTGCATGTCATAGAGCCCGGGCTCTGCGGTCATCAGAAATCTTGCGGCCCGCAAGGCGCCGCGGGCAAAGGTGTCGCGGCTGCCCGCCTTGTGGGTGAGCTCAAGGCGCTCACCGCCGGTTGCAAAGATGACGGTGTGATCACCGACGACATCGCCGCCGCGCAAGGCGTGCATGCCGATTTCGCGTTTTGTGCGGGCCCCTGCCATGCCCTCGCGACCGTGTCGCGTGTCGCTGCGGTAGTCAAGATCGCGGGTCTCGGCCAGAATCTCACCAAGCCGCTCGGCAGTACCGCTCGGCGCATCTTTTTTCTGGTTGTGGTGCATCTCGACGATTTCAATGTCGTAGTCCTCATCCAGAATGCTGGCGGCTTCGGCGCACAACTTGAACAGGAGGTTGACGCCGACGCTCATGTTCGGTGCAAACACGATCCGTCCCGTCTCGGCCAGCTGGCGCAGGCTCTCGCGGTCCGCCGCCGGCATGGCAGTCGTGCCGATGACAACACCGCAATCCGCAGCAACAGCGGTGCGGGCGTTGGCCAGCACGGTCGCCGCGGTCGAGAAGTCGATCGTGACGTCGGTATCGGCCACGGCCGCGGCGATGTCGTCAGTCAGCGCCACGCCCAAGCTGGCGCCGCCAGCCACTGTGCCGGCATCTTCACCAAGCAGCGGGCAACCGCTGTATTCAATCGCGCCGGTAAGTGTCAGGTCCGGTGCTTCGGCGGTCAGGCTCACGAGTCGCCGCCCCATGCGGCCGGCTGCGCCTATGATAAGGATTCGGATCATATTCCTGTCCGGTTGAGCAGAAACAGTTCAGGCAAGGTTGCGTGTGTCAGACGGCGAGGCCGGTGTTGCGCATCGCCTGCAGGAGAATCTCACGATTCGCCGTAGCCAGTTCGCACATCGGCAGGCGATATTCTTCGCAGATCAGACCAAGCGCCGCGACAGCGGCTTTCACCGGGATCGGATTGGTCTCGATAAAGAGTGCCTCAAACAACTCATATAGTCGGCAGTGAACTTCCAGCGCACCGACGAAATCCCCGGCCAGTGCGCGGGTAGTCAGTTCGGTGACTTCGGCCGGAACAACGTTGGAGGCGACACTGATCACGCCGGTGGCGCCAAGCACCATCATCGGCAGCGTCAGCGCGTCATCGCCGCTCACCACAGTGATGTCACAGGCACGCAGCGTCTTGCTGACGCGATCCGCGTCGCCGCCGGCTTCCTTGACTGCGACGATGTTCGGGTGCGCGGCCAGGCGCTTGACGGTATCGATGGAAATTTCGATATTGCAGCGACCGGGGATGTTGTAGAGAACCACTGGCAGACCAATGTCGGCGACGGTCGAAAAATGGCGGTACAGCCCTTCCTGCGTCGGCTTGTTGTAATAAGGCGACACCTGCAGCGTGGCGTCGGCGCCATCGCCACGGGCGTGCTCGGTGAGCTCGACAGCCTCGGCGGTGCTGTTACCGCCGGTACCGGCGATGACTTTGCAGCGGCCGTCGACACTGTTGATAACCTGTGCGATCACCTTGTTATGCTCGGCCATGCTCAGGGTCGGCGATTCCCCAGTGGTGCCGACCGGCACGATACCAGCGACGCCGCCGGCAATCTGCGCTTCCACCAGGTCGTGGAGGGCGGACGTACACACTTTGCCGTCTTCAAAGGGCGTGACCAATGCGGTGTAACAGCCTTCGAGCTTCATGAAATAGTCTCTGCACAGGGTAATACCGTGTGCCTGTTTTGATATTTGATAGTCGACGTTAGCGCCGGCCGAACCGTTCAGGAGGAGTTACGGTCCTTTTGGGCCTGGCGCTGGCGGGCTTTGACGCGGGCGACATACCGCTTGCGTCGCGCGCGTTTCACCACTTTCTTATACTGCTTGCCCATGATCGCTCCTGCAATGCGATGTATCCTTTGTGCCCAGTGCCGCGACGGCATCTGGAGGCGAACAAGTAGTATATCCTCTGTTCGGGTACCTGCCAATACAAGGCGTGGATGAAGAGGATGAGTCATTCTGAACCGCCCATTGCCGTAATTTACAATCGCCAGCTTTCGGGTTCGGCGTCCGCGACCGGTACCTCTCTCACACAATCTGGAAACGAACAGCCGCAGAGAACCGTTCCACAGCGATGGCGGAATGGACGATGTTGAGTCTTTCGTGCCCTCATGTAGGGCTTTGAAAATTCCAGCAACAGCTCTTGCACGGGGATCGTTCCCGGTGCATTTTACGGCTCGATCACATACTGCCAACAGATGGGGTGTCTGCAGAAACGGTCTTTACACTTGCATCCGCCCGCAGCAACAACGCACCAAAGTGGAAACCATACCCATGAATTGCTGTTGCCTTTTCGTTTTTCTCAAATCGCCCGTAAATCTCGTTGCTGTCATTCTCACCTGCGTACTCCTGACAGGGTGCGGGACAAAGGAAGAAACGCCTGGCAGCCCTGCAGACCAGGGCGCCGCCGGCGGCGAAGGCACTGCTGCAGCTGGCGGCGAAGGCACTGCTGCATCCGGTGGCGGCACCATCGAAGTTACAAGGGAACC
>DPYP01000076.1:4417-6246 GCA_003545375.1 Lentisphaeria bacterium | reverse complement strand
TCGAGGCGTATGTCCAGACGGTCCCGCCGAATACCGGTCCGGTTTTCGGTTTCGGGGTTGAAAACGTGCATCGGGGCGGCAAGGCGTGGACGCTCGTCGAGGGCGATATCCACCCGCAGGCGGAGCGATCGGCGCAGAATTCGGTGAACCGCGCCATCTGGAACACGACGCGTGAAAACATCGGCATCTATCTCGAGGGCATGGTGGTTCGGTTGTTCGGCGAGAAAGGCGACCGGGTGGTACTCTACATGGACGACTTCATCGTCGAAGGCGACGTTCCCGATGCGGCCGAGTACGCCAGGGTGGTGGACCGCCGTTGGGAGCCGGTCCGCAAACAAGTGGAAGAGAAGCTCGACGAATGGGCCACGGCATTGGCCGAGATCGGCGACGCGCTGAACAAGGTCACGCCCGCGGCGGCTGACCGGGCGGGTTTCGAAACCGTATCTGCGAACTTGGCTGCAGCGCGGAAAACCCTCGTGGCTGTCCGGACACAGGGCTATATCCGCAAAGATGACCACGGGCCCATGGAGGACACCATCGCGACCCTCCGGTTTGCTGCCCGCAATCTGACGGCCGACCGCAACGATTTGCTCGAAGGACCCGGCGGACGGACACGCTGCTATGTCGTCAAGCCCACCAGCTCCACGATGATCCTGCCCGACACCGAACCGGTCCCCGGGGAATTGTCCACAGCCCTCACGGTCACGGCTGCCCGCGGCGAGTACGAGCCGGTCAGCTTCGTGTTGCGTCCCGAGAGCGACCTGGCCGACTTGCGCCTGAAAGCAACCGCCCTCACGCACCAGAACACACAAGCAACCATTCCGGTGGGCGCCGTCGACATCAAGGCGGTCAAATGCTGGTACCAGGCGGAAGGCGCCTGGGTCAACAAGAAACGGACCGGCCCGGGCCGGGTGCTGATACCGGAACTGTTGCTCAACGACGATGGGCTGGTCAAAGTCGACACGACCGAGAAACGCAATTATTTGAAGTTGCGTTTCGCCGAAGGTGACCGATACATCGGGGTCGAAGACATCGGGCGCGAGGGGGAGGACGTGCACCCCGCCGGCAACAAAGTGGCATGGCCGATCGCAAAACTCCCGATCCGCGATGCGGACACTTTGCAGCCCCTGGCGATCACCGCCGGCGCCAACAAACAGTTCTGGGTAACCATCCATGTCCCGTCAGACGTTCCGGCGGGCGTGTACGACGGCCGCATCGAGCTGCACACGGCGGACGGGACACTGGGTGCACTCACCCTGAGCCTGACGGTCCTGCCCTTCGACCTCAGCGCACCCGGGACTTTTTATGATCCTGCCGAGCCCTTTGCTGTGAATGCCTACTACAACGGTCGTCTCACACGCCGCCCGGAGCATCGGGCAGTAATCTGTTCCGACTTAAAGAACGAAGGGCAGCTGCGACAGGATCTGGTGAACTTTTATGCCCATGGAATTTTGCCGACGGTCAACCAGATGCCCGATGACACGGAGTTGTTGTCACGATACCTTGAGATTTTCAACGAGGCGGGGTTCGCTGGCAAGCCCGTATACTTCACTTCCGACGATGCCGGGTTCTCGACGGGCAGCCCGACCGGCGCAGCAGAGCTGGCCGCACTGAGTGAGAAAGTGAAAAAGGTCATGGCGGTCGCCCGGCAGCATGGTGTGCCGGAAGTGTACGTCTACGGTCTCGACGAGGCCACGGACGAGCGGCAAAAGGCTCAGCGGGCCGCCTGGCAGGTGGTCCACGAAGCCGGCGCCAAGGTCTGGGTGGCCGCGTCGGCCGGAACCTTTGAAAACATGGGAGACCTACTTGATGTCTGTAACCTGGGCAGC
>DPYP01000076.1:535-4071 GCA_003545375.1 Lentisphaeria bacterium | reverse complement strand
GCCGAGCCGGCCAAGTGGCACGCAGTGGGACACAAGATCTGGAATTACGGCAATCCGCAGGGTGGGGTGGAGGACCCGGAACTTTACAGGAGGAACTACGGACTTCTGCTCTGGCGGGTCAACTATGATGGCGGCGGTCCGTGGGCCTGGCAGTCGTCCGCAGCCGGGGGGATGTGGAACGATTTCAACGACGAGCGGCGTGCTGTCGCCGTGACCTATCCTGCGGCGGAACGGCCGATCGACACCATTGCCTGGGAGGGATTGCGTGAGGCGGTGGACGACGTGCGCTACGGCACGACCCTTAAACTGGCTATTGCGGCGGCGAAAGAGGCGGACGACGAGGGCAGGCGCAAGCTCGCCGTCGCTGCTGACCGTTTCCTGGCAGAGTTCGACGTCACCGGCGACCTGGATGCTATTCGCCGGCGCATCATCGAGTACATCCTGCAGCTGCGGGATCTCGAAGGCGCCGGGTGACGGACAGCGCGTGCGGCAAATGCCGCAATCCCGCGGGCTCGACTGCCAGCCGCGGGCTGGAGCGACCGGTGGAAGCGGTAAACCCACAAGATTGAGAGGCGAGGGACAACACAATGCAGCTCTTCTACAACTGGGATCCGACGGATTCGCCGCGGTACCACAAGCACCCCATCGACGCGGACTACTTCGACTGGCTGTTTGCCATGCTCGAGGGCACCGGCCTGACCTTCATGTTCCGTTGCAACACCGCCGGGCGTACGTACTATCCCAGCCGGTTGATGGCGCCATTCGACCACAGCTGTGTCGATCCCGGCAATGAACAGGCGGCGGTCTGGCATCGGGTGGCCGATATGCTCGACCGCTGCGATCCACTTGCCGAGGCTGTTCGCGCCGGGCGCCGGTATGGCGTGCCGGTGTGGGCCTGGTACAACTGGAACGAATTCCAGCACGTGCGGCCCGGCTGGCTGTATCAGATCGATCCCGTCTGGTATGAACGGCCGCGGAAGTACTGGTGCTCGCGCGACGGTTCCCGATTCTATCACGGAGTGCCGGCGTTCGGTGATGAAGACGTTCGCGCCAGGCTCCTGGGCCTGACCGAGGAGGCCCTCGACTACGGGGTGGACGGCCTCTATCTGTCGACGCGTTCCCACAGTTGGTTCCCTTGCTGGCAGACCCCGGGCTGGCAGGATCACCTCGAGCCGTTTGGCTTCAACGACTGTGTGGTTGAGGCGTACCGCAAGCGGCACGGGGTCGATATCCGCTACGACGACTACGACAACGACGAGTTTCTCAAAATCAAGGGTGAGCAGTTTTCGACGTTGCTTTCCCGCATCGGCAGTGCCGTGCACGAGCGCACAAAGCAGTTCATCATCGGCATCGTCCCGGACCGCCATACGCTCATGGACATCAAGTTCCCCAGCAAACATTACGTCGAATTGTACAAGGATTGGGAGCGCTGGATCGCCGACGACGCCATCGACGGCTTGTGTGCCGAACAGCAGTGTCCGCACCAGCAGAAACTCGAGCCGGCCGACATTTCGGCATTCAAGGATACCGTACCCGAAGGGTTTCCGTTGCACGCCTGGGCGGACGCGGCGTGGTATGAGAATCGCGGGGCCGGCCCCTTCAGCCTGGCCAACTGGAATCGCAATTCCCCTGACGAAGTCCAGCAGCAGATCGAGCTGGCACAGCAGGCCGGCGCCAGCGGGATCGTTTTGCATTCGCTCTACCATTACACCGCCTGCGATACCGACGGTGAATCGATTGGCGGCTATGGGGTACTGCCGCGAACCGAATACTTCGACGCCCTGCGGCAACGACAAGCAGCGGGCCGGGATCGATAATGCACTACAAGACGTGGAGAGATTATCACCCCGAGGTGGCGGGGAACGCCGCGCAGCCGGTGCGGCCGTGGCCCTGCGAAACGTACACGACGGAATTTACCGGCGTCCATCAGTGTTCGGTCGCCATGGGCCCCGACGGGGACCTGATCGTCGCCGGCGACACTGACGACGACAAGAACGGTGCGCTGTTTCACTCGGTCGACGAGGGCCGAACCTGGTCGATACTTTGTACCATCGCCGACCTCTCCCCGCCCGTTCCCGCGGGATTCAAGCTGATGATGCACAGTTACACCGGTTCGGGGTATGCCGCCGACGGCACACTGCTGGCGATCGAACGGTTCGCCTATAACGACGGGCGCCCCTACGAAGGCCACAGCGATCCGACATTTCATGACCGGGTGCAGATCTTGTGCTCTGCGGACCGCGGCAAGACCTGGGAAATTGCGCAGGAACTCGATCCGGTCCCTCACGATTGTCTCGGCGGCAACGAAGTAAGCATCCGGCGCTTATCGGATGGCCGGTTGATGCTGCCGGTGTGCGTCTACGATCAGTCCCGGCCGGGCAAGCCGCTGCCGCTCGACCGGTATACGCAGCGCGCCTTGCTGTATTTCTCCGAGGACAACGGCCGGACCTGGCCTCGGTTCGCCTCGCTGGGCGAACACACCGACGAAAGCTGGATCGCTGAGCACCCCTCCGGGCGCCTGGTCGCCGTGACCCGCTATCAACGCAAGAAACTGCCCGACGATCCGCCTGAGCTGGCGACGCCGTATTACTTCACCGACGGTCATCCTATTGACACCTGCGTCGAGTGCAAGGACGGTCCTGCGGCCGTCGGCGGGCACAGCGTCTACAAGCAATCAGCGGTTCTGCACAGCGACGACGGCGGCAGGAGCTGGAGCACCCCGCGTATCGTCACCGGCTGGATACAGCAGACCGGGTGTATTGTGGTGTTGTCGGACGGGACGGTTGTCCTGCCGTTCAGTCGTAAGGACGGCACGCACGGTCAGCGGTTCATCGTCAGCTATGACCGCGGTGAGAGCTGGAGCAAGGCGATCTGGGAACTGAATGACTGCGGCATGTACGCCAGCTCGGTGGTCATGCCGGACGACACGATCGTGACCGTCCACGACGGGTTGCGAGGCAAGGCCTCGGGCCGGCGCCTCAGCGCGCTGCGCTGGAAGGCGCCGCCAAAGGCGGCGGTCGAGAAACACGGATTCTTCACACCCGGGCTGGCTGAAACAGCATAAATCCTGGAGACGATCTCATGAGCCACCAGCCTATCCGTATCTGGCGCGTCCCGAAGCAGGTCTTCGGCCCGCGCGAACTTGAAACCGCCGCGGCGGCAATGACGCCGGAGATCCTTGGCCGCATCGCCGAGCGTGGCTTCACCGGTGTCTGGATGCTGGTGCGGCTGCGCGATGTCGTGCGTACCGATGTATTCCCGGAGCTCGGTGCGGACGCCGCCTCGCAGCAGGCGGTGTTAGCCGATTACAGCGCCCGCTGCCGAGCGGCCGGGCTCAAGCTTTATCTATACCTCAACGAGCCGCGCGCCTTCGCTGACGACGATCCGATCTGGGAGGCGCACCCGGAGTTGCGCGGGTTCTGGTGCGAGGCGTTCAATGACAACGCCATCTATGGCTGGCCGAAAAGCCGTGCCATGTGTACCAGCGTTCCCGTGACCCGTCGTTGGCTCGAAACGGCCTGCGCGGGGCTGTTTCG
>DPYP01000076.1:0-144 GCA_003545375.1 Lentisphaeria bacterium | reverse complement strand
GTCACCGGGTGCGGCCTTGGCGAGCACTTTGGCCAACGCCCCGGCGATGTTTTGAACTGTCCGCGCTGCCGCGACCGCGAGCCGACGGACGTGTTGCGGGAGGTACTCGAAGCCATCGAACGGGGCGTCCACGGCACCGCGCCG
>DPYP01000077.1:3129-8813 GCA_003545375.1 Lentisphaeria bacterium | reverse complement strand
ATGAACGTCGAAGAGTTCTTTCTGTGCCTCGAAGCCGAAGGCTTCAAGCCTCTCGGTGCATAGAACGCTTTCAGGCCTGAGTGCTCGTAATTCGATCCGTACTGCAGCGACTGGGAGTATGCGTGCAGTTGGTGGCTCTCCTCGCCATGCCGTGACCGTCATTTGATCGGGAAGCATCCATTTCGATCCGCGCCCGCCAATCACGAGCGCGGAGGATCGTGGCACGTCTAATAGCTGCTGCCGGGATAGGTATGACCGCCGTGCCAGAAGTCGAAGCCGGAAGTGCCCGGCCCAAACGTCAGTTCCGGCCAGCTCGTCTTGTCCTCAACGTGGCTGTCGACAAACAGGAAGTTGCCCCTGCCGCCGATATGCCGCATGGCCGGCAGCGGCGGCGCCGGAGCGTCCGGCAACCCGTCGGCATACGTCGAGCCTTCGCGACTGATGGCGGCCACCACCGGGTCCAGGTCTGGAATGTTGAAGTAGTTACTGCCGGAAGCGTCAGCCATCAGCAGCTTCGACGACGGGTCCTCGATCCGCTGCCGGTTAATCCGGGTCCAATGCGGCAGCGCTTTGCCGCCCGGCGACATGAGGTTCGAAGTAATGTGCTGGTTCATCCCGTAGTAGGTGCCGCGCCAGTAGTCCTGCGTCAGGACCTCGCCGGTGTAGGACACGAACTCCTGGCTTGGGCAAGCGAAAAAGCCCTCCGGCACGACGCTCGGATCGACAGTGACACCGTCGACCTCGCCGACCCGCTGAACCCAGCCGTTTTCGTAGGCCGGCAGGAAGTTGTCGTTGCCATGGGCGTACATATTGATCAGTTCACCCAACCTCTTCTGATTAGCAGCGCAGGTCTTGAGCTTCGCGTTCTGCACCCCGTTGAACAGTGCCGGGATGCCGACGACCACGACGGTCGCAACAACCGTGATCACGATCACCAGTTCTACAAGGGTGAATTTACGTGGCACTAATTTCAGGTGTGTTAGACCCATGCAATGATGTATATTAAAGTGGTTTTTTAGTCGTTTCATCAATATACCTGCCGCTAGGTGCAGAACCAGTCAAGCCATGCACGACATCCTGCCGAAACTATCTGAATGGCTCGAGGCCGACGAGCCGTGCGCCCTGGCCACAGTCATAGAAACCTGGGGGTCGGCGCCGCGCGGCGTCGGCTCGGTCATGGGCATCAACCGGGACATGCAGGTCGCCGGCTCGGTCAGCGGCGGCTGCATCGAGGGCGCTGTCATCGATGAAGCGCTGCAGGTCATGGATACCGGTATTCCTCGAGAGATCGGCTATGGCGTCACCCACGAAACCGCCTGGTCAGTCGGTCTGACATGCGGCGGCAAGGTCCGCGTCTTCGTCGAACCGCACCCGGGGCGCGCCGCCGATCCTGCCGCCCGCGAACTGTGGCAGGCACTCGCGACCGCGTTGAATGCGAAGCAGCCAAAGATCCTCGTCACCCGTCTCGAATCGGACTTTGCCCACCTGCTGGTCGACCCACACGACGGTGTCGTCGGCGACTTCGGCACCGACACCGGCGCAGTCGCGGAATCCGCCCGTACGGCCTACCGCGAACGGCGCAGCGGCGTGCAGGAGATCAATGGGCAGCGATTGTTCTTTCAGGTCTTCGCCCGGCGCGACCATTTGCTGATCGTCGGTGCAGCTCACATCACCGTGCACCTGGTGGCACTGGCACACGAAGTCGGTTTCGAAACCACTGTCATCGATCCACGCCAGGTATTCGCCGACGAAAAACGCTTCCCGGTTCCGCCCGACCACCTGACCAACGAGTGGCCAGACACCGTGCTGGCCGACATTGATCTCAACGAAGACACCTACTCTGTTTTGCTGACTCATGATCCAAAAATCGACGACCCGGCGCTGCACATCCTGCTGCGAAGCGCGGTGTCATACATCGGCGCACTCGGCAGCAAAAAAACTCAGGCGGCACGGAATGCCCGCCTGGCAGACGCCGGCTTTACCGAGGCGGAGATTGGTCGCATCAGTGGTCCGGCAGGCCTGCCGCTGGGCGGCCGTGCCCCGGTGGAGATCGCCCTGAGCATCATTGCCGAAGTGGTGCAGGCAAAGTATGGCAGATAAGGGCACACAGCACGCGAAGATATCAGCCATCGTTCTGGCTGCCGGGAAGTCAAGCCGCATGGACGGCTTCAAATTGCTGCTGCCGCTCGGTGGCCGCACAGTCATCGGCACAACCGTGGCAAACGTCCTGGCCGCGGCATTCACCGAAACGATCGTCGTGACCGGACACCGGCATGCAGACGTTGCCGCCAGCCTGCCGGTCAATGTGCAGACGGTTCACAATGCGGCGTTTGCCGACGGCATGGCAACCTCACTGCAGGCCGGCGTGAACGCTGCCTGCAGCGACACGGACGCCTACCTCTTCTGCCTCGGGGATATGCCGATGGTGAAAACGACCACGCTACTGGCGATCGCCCGGGCATCCGGCGGCAGCAGCGCGATCATCGTACCGAATCACGACAACCGTGACGGCAATCCTGTGCTGTTCGGCAGCGACTATCGCGACGAACTCCTGCAACTGACCGGCGATGACGGCGCCAGGCGAATTATCGGCGCCCACACGGGCAACGTTGTCCGTATCGACATCGATGAGCCCGGCATTTTTCAGGATATCGACACAGCGGTTGACTACAAAGATGTGCTGGGGCAGTGAGGATGTGCGCTCTTGAATCCGGCACACCAGGAAGGCACAAAAGAGACTACAAACGGCAAAAGGATTCCGCTTCGTTGTCCTTTTCCCCGCCTCCGTGAAATGCGACGCGGAGGGCAACTGGCACATCCCGATCTATGCCCGGGCCTTCGAACCGGAAACCGGCTTGGCCAAAATGTGCTCGAATGTCTTCCGGCAAGCCTTGGGGGAAAGGCCGGCCGGGCGTGGTCCGATACGGGAATCGACGCTGTGTCGGCCGGCGGCCTTTGCATCGTACTGCACCCAAAGCCGCAGAGCAGACCGGCAGGCATCGGCAGTCGGATGCTGGATCAAGACATGGTAAGGGCTTTCCCAGCTACTTCGCGTCACGCAGGTGGATGGGCATGTCACGATTCCCCATCATCGCCGTCATTCTCGATTGTCGTCGTATCATAGCGGATCGTATTCGCCTTATTCAGTCGCTGCGCCAGCGCAACAATCGTCTTCGACATCCACGGCGGTAATTGCTTGAGATTGCGGTTGAAGAATTCCTGGGTGAGCACGAGCACTTCAGTAGGCTCCACCGCTGTGACTGTGGCCGAACGCGGCTCGTGGGTAATCAGAGCCATTTCCCCGACGATATCACCCTGGGTCAGCGTCCCGAGTGTCATGGGCTCGCTGCTGAGCCCTTTCTCGACCCGCACCTCACCGCTTTCGATGACGTAGCACTCCGTGCCTATCTCGCCTTCACGCATGAGGCATTGGCCCGGCTTGAACGTCTGGTGGTCAACGATCATCGCACCCCGCAAGAGGGTGTCGAGATCCACCATCAACTCTTCTACCTTCTGGTACCGGTCACCGCGGTCGGCCGCCATGCATCGCATGATGATGCCGCACAGCTCGTCGGGAATACGCAGACGACCAGTCGGCATCTCGTTCGGCGGTACGAAATTGCAAATCTGCGCTCGCTTGATGATGTCGTATATGTCGTCGCCCAGATAGGGTGGGAAGAAGGTAAAAATGTGATACAGCGTCGCGCCCAGCAGGAAGATGTCACTGCGCTGGTCGAACTCGTCAACGCGCCCGTGCGCCTGCTCCGGCGGCATGTAAGCCGGTGAGCCTTTGATGACGCCGATTTCGGTGGCCTGGGCGTTGCCATGAGTCGACGCCATGCCGGCTACCGGCGGTTCCTCCTCGGAAATGCGTTTCGCCAGTCCCCAGTCCATCAGCACGACCTCGCCGAAGTCGCCGACCATGATGTTGTGCGGCTTGATGTCGCGATGAACAATGCCGCGAGAATGGGCAAACGCGACGGCATCGCAAACTCTGCGGAAAGTGCTGAGCAGCGTGAAAAAGTCGTATTTCTGAAGGAACTCACCGTCGCCGATCTCGATCTGTCGTAGGTGATCGATCAGTGGTTGTCCCTGCATCAGCTTCATAGTGAAAAAAACGCCGTGCCCGGGCAGGTACCCGAGGTCATGCACCGGAATAATGTTCGGATGCTCGAGCTGTGCCGTGATCCGGGCCTCGCGCTTGAAACTGTCGAGAGCCACGGTGTCATGCGTGATCTCAGGCAGGATGACTTTCATGGCGGAATCCCGCTCGAAATCCTGATCGAATACATGGTAGATCACCCCCATACCGCCGGTGGCAATCTTGTGTTTCGTCACGTATTTCCCGTCGTCCGCGGTGCGCCAGCGATCATCGCCGCAAAACCGTTCGGCGTCAGTGGGCTCACCTGTGGACCCACTGCCGCTGGCCGCATCAGTGAGAATCGAAGAGATGATCGAGCTTTTGCGAACGATCTGCGTCTTCGAAATGATCAGCGAATCCTGCCCGGACAATTTCGGTGTCGTCGTCTTTACATGTTTGTCCATGGACCCGCCATCCCTGATTCGATCTCACTCCATCCGGTTCTTTACGATACAGGCGCCAGCGCTTTGGTCGCACACAGACGTCGAACAGCTTGGAGAGGCTGCCAGGCGGCAAGCTGGACCGGTTGTGAATTGCACCGGCCTCGCTATATTGCACTGGAATGGTGTCGCCTAACCTAATGTGATAGTGATACAAGCACAAATGCACCCGTACCGGCAGCGGCTTTACTTACTGCCATTGCGTCAGTTACAGCCCAAGAACAGCCGATGTCGAACGTAGTTTACGAAACCGGCAGTACGATCAGCCATTTCCGCCTGGGTCAGATACTGGGCCGGGGTGGTATGGGGGCAGTATTTCTCGCCGAAGACCTGACGCTGTCCCGCCCTGTGGCTATCAAATTCATGAACCGTGAACTGGTGGCGCAACAGGCCAATCCACAGTTGCGCGAGAACATTGAGCAACGATTTATCCGCGAAGCTAAGAGCGCCGCCGTCATCAATCACCCGAACCTGGCGCAGATCTACGAAGCGAACTTCGACTCGGACACCTGGTTTATCGCCATGGAGTTCATCGACGGCGCCTCCATCGCCGATCATCTCGAAAAGAACAGTGTCTATACCGTGCCGCAGATCATCGGTATCGCGCGCCAGACCGTAAGTGGCCTGAAATTCGCCTGGGACAGCTACAAGATCATCCATCGCGACATCAAGCCGCAGAACATCATGATCACCACCAACGATATCATCAAGATTGTTGACCTGGGCCTCGCCAAGCCAATGAACACGACGGATGAGAATTACGACATGCCGGAGCTGACCAACGCCGGCGTCCCCATCGGCACTCCGCACTACATGGCGCCCGAGCAAGCCACCGGCGAAACCAGCATCGATCACCGTACCGATATCTATGCAGTCGGTGCCACGCTCTACGAGGTATGCACCGGCCAGAAAGCATTCCCCGGTGCCACCGCCCCGATGATTTACATGGCGCAGATCCAGAAGAAGTACGAACCGATCGAAAGCCTGCGCGACGATATCCCTGCGGAACTCTGCGAACTGATCTACGACATGCTCGAACCGGAACGCACCGAGCGCATCGGAAGCTACGACGAAGTCCTTCAGCGCCTCGCCGTGATCCAGGG
>DPYP01000077.1:2936-3091 GCA_003545375.1 Lentisphaeria bacterium | reverse complement strand
GGCGCCCGAGCAAGCCACCGGCGAGGCAAGCATCGACCACCGTACCGACATCTATGCAGTCGGTACAACGCTCTACGAGGTGTGCGCCGGCCAGAAAGCATTCCCCGGAGGCACCGCCCCGATGATTTACGTGGCGCAGATCCAGAAGAAGTACG
>DPYP01000077.1:1428-2831 GCA_003545375.1 Lentisphaeria bacterium | reverse complement strand
TCAGCGCCTCGCCGTGATCCAGGGAAGCGGCCAATCCATACCCGGCGGCATTGAAGACTTCGCCGCCAGCATGGGTGGTGCTGCCATCGACGCCCCGACGATGGCAGCGCCCATTCAGTACAGCACCTACGAAGTCGACGAACTCATTCTCGACCGCTTCCGCGTCCTCAAGTTCATCGGTGAAAGCCAGGCCGGTGTCGTCTACCACTGCATGGACACCAAGGCCGGTGTCGAATGCGCTGTCAAAAGCTTGTGTCCGGGCCGCGAATTCCCGGCATCGGACATGCCGCGCATCAGGGAGAACCTCCAGCGGCTGATGCGCATGTCACACCCCAACCTGGTGCATATCCGCGACCTCATCCAGAATGACAGCACCAGTGAGCTCTTCGTCATCATGGAACTGCTCGGCGGCCGCAACCTGCGGTCCTGGGTGCACGAGAAAAATATCGAACTCGACGACATCACGGTTGGCGATATCCACCCGCTCCTAACCAAAATCGCCGAGGCCATCGACAGCATCAATTCCAAGTTCAACATTGTCCACCACGACCTCAAGCCCGAGAGCATTTACCTGGTAGACAACGACACCCAGGTCCGCCTGCTTGACCATGGTGTCACATACTGTTCGCCAGAGAATGACCCCCATCGTAACGACAAGCAACTATACAAGTACCCCTCCTCTACCCCGGACTACCAGTCACCCGAAATCTGGCAGAAAGAGGAGTTGACACAGCGTACAGACCAGTACTCCTTCGCTATCATGGTCTACGAAATGCTCGGGCACCGCCTGCCGTTCTGGCTGAAGAACCCCAAGTACCTCGAAAAGGCGGCTGGGGACAAAGCGGACAAGCAACTCTCCGAGGAGGAGCGCCAGCTCAAGAACCTGTACCACGACGTGCTCGAAAAACCGCCCGAGCCGATCGATGGATTGGGTAAACAGGAGAACGAAGTAATCCTCCGGGCACTGAGCAAGAATTCCTCGCAACGCTTCGGCAGTTGCACCGAGTTCGTCCAGGCTCTCAATCGCAAAGGCATGCCGATCTTCGTGAAACTGGGCATTGCCGCCGCTATCCTCCTGGTCCTCGGTGTCGGTGGCGTTCTCGCTGTGAACTCCGGTGACAGCGACAGCAACCAGGCAGAGGACAGCAAACAACGCCAGTCGCCGCGCCCCGGCAGTTCCTCCCAGCAGGCTACCGACGTCACAGTGGCATACACCGGCAACGGCACGGACGTCGACACCGTACCAACGAACGACAACGGTTCGGATGTCGATGTAACCGCCCATGTCAACGACGGCGACCGCATGACCGACGACGAACGTGCCCGTCGCACCGCCGAGGAACTCAAGCGCCAGCAGGCCACAGCAGACGCTGCAAGAGAGGCCGAGGAACTGGCCCGCAAGC
>DPYP01000077.1:0-1104 GCA_003545375.1 Lentisphaeria bacterium | reverse complement strand
GGCCCGCAAGCAGGCCGAGGAACTCAAGCGACAGCAGGAAGAAGAGATCGCCAGTCAAATGGCGCAGTTCGCAGAAAAACAGAAGCGTCTCAAAGAAGAAGCCAGGCGCAAAGAGTTCAAGCAGCGCGCCGAGCAGCAGAAGAACAGCCTCGCCGCCGTCATCAAGAAAACCTCTGAGGATCCGCAGATCGCCGTTTACCTGCCGGAGATCGATGACGTCACGAAAACCGCCGAGACTCTCATGGAGCAGGAAAATTACGAGCTCGCCATCGCCACCTACAAGCAACTCATCGACGCTGTCCACAACATGGAGTTGCGGGCTCTCCAGGAGAAGAAAAAGGAAGTTGAAAAGCTGCAGGAACAGGTAGCCGCCATCCATGAAGAAGCGAAACGCTTCGAAGGCGCCTCCCCGAAGTTCGCCCAGGCCTTCGTCGATGCCGATGTCTCACGCACCATGGCCGAGGAATACCGCACGAAGAAGCAATTCGGTCTCGCCATCACGGAATTCAAGAAGGCCGTCGACAAGTACAACGCAATCATCTCGAAAGGCAACGAGAAGTACCACGGCGAAACGGGCAAAAACTGGACCATACCGATGGTCAATATCGAACTGGTCTGGATCGACAAGCTCAAGATCTGGGCCGGCCAGTACGAAGTGACCAATGCCCAGTACCGCAAGTACAAGCCGCTGCACGACAGCAAGAAGGCGGAGGAAGGATTTTCCCTCAACGGCGACGACCAGCCGGTCATCGAAGTAACCTACTACAATTGCGTCGCCTATTGTTCCTGGCTCAACTCGACGATGGCCAGAGATGAGTTTCTGCCGGACGGTTACGAGTTCCGGCTGCCGACCAAGAAGGAGTGGCAGACCATCGCAACCACCGACATCGATCGCCTCTATCCCTGGGGCAATGAATGGCCCCCGGAAAACGGCAATTACGCAAATCAGGAAGTCTTCCCGGAGGATTGGGATCTGGCTGGATACGCCGACAAGTTCGCCGTCACCTGCGACGTCAAGGACAGCGGCAAGAATGCCTGGGACCTGTTCGGCCTCTCCGGCAATGTCTGGGAGTGGACCAGCGACGAACGCGAAGGGCGCCGCGG
>DPYP01000062.1:0-8085 GCA_003545375.1 Lentisphaeria bacterium | reverse complement strand
TTTTGTGTGTATTTTCATGGGATTCTCTTCCTCAGTTTGAGTAGTATCTCTCGTTAAATCAATTAGTTGCGTTGTCAAAAAAACCTCCATTGACTTACAAACACCGTCTGAACTGGCACCCGCTTGCGCCAATCCATCTATTCGATTCAAAGCACGTTATAGGTTTTTTTCCAGCCGATTCCAAGAAAAAAATTCCACTTTGGGATACAGCTTTGCCATTGCGAATTCGGTGACCGCAGTTCAAATCGAAAAGGGGTGTTACATTGTCAGGCAGCGGGATTCGAAAACCGCTATCGCAGGCGAGTGGGGAAAATAGCGATGATCAATGTACTTTTTGTCGGGTTAGGCGGTTTTATCGGCGCCGTCTGCCGTTATCTGGCAAGCCTTGGAGTCCAGCAGCTGTTAGGGGAAAAAACGCCGTGGATGCCAGTTGGCACTTTGGCGGTCAATGTCGTGGGCTGTTTCGTGATTGGCCTGCTCGAAGGGCTCGCTGCGAACCGGGCGCTGTTTGAGGACGAAATGCGACTGTTGATCTTTGTCGGGGTTTTGGGGGGATTTACGACCTTTTCGGCGTTTGGCTTCGAGGCCTACACGCTACTCGACAACAAGCAGCCTGGTGCCGCACTGGCGCATGTCGGCTTGCACTTGGTAGCGGGGCTTGGTGCCGTTTATCTCGGGATTCTGGTGTCGCGAATCGGGCAATGATTGCGGCCTGAGGCTAGCCAAAGAAGGCATAGTACGGCTGGTCGGTAGCCAACCGATGCAACAGCACGCCGAGTTCGAGGGCGTGGTAGTCGCCCCACATGGAAGACTCGCCGCACGGAATCGACCGACCTTCGGGCACATGATCCCAGCCATTTGGCCGGTGGTAGATGGAGTGCAGGATCAACCCCTGGTGGGCGTCATCCGTCGACAGATAGGGTTCTTCGAACAAGCGCCGTGCCACCGTCAGGCCGGCCTGCAGGTACTTGCTCCCCTCCTCTGTGCAACCGCGGCCGTTCAGGTAGCGCCCGAGCCGGATCAGGCCCTGGGCCGAAATCGCCGCCGCGGAGCTGTCCACAGGTTCATAGGCATTGTAGGGGTCGGCCGGCAGTTCGCGGTACCCCTCCATGTACGCCAGGCCCGGCGCCCCGGTGTCCCAGTAGGGAATACCGTCGGTCGGCGTTTCCCTGATATAGAAGTCGGCGCAGGCGACAGCGACGTCGATGAACCGGTTGGTCACCGCCTCGCGGCTGCCGTAGAGGTCGGCGGCGCAGGTGTCAAAGACCTCGTCCGGCAGGGAATCGATGAATTCGAGTTGCTCGGGGTAGCCGCACAGAATCCAGGCATGCCCGCGGGTCCAGGTCGAGAACGGCGTGTACCCTTGCTGGGTGCTGGGACAACGATAGGAACCATCGTTGAGATTAAAAATCGACTCATGCACAACGCGTCCGGGGACGTCCCAAGAGTCACGGTCTTTCCCGAAATATACATTGTATTGCGCTGTCGTCTCCGCATGACGCCAAGCCCGGTCCAGCAGGTTGATGCGCCGGTCTTTCTCGCCCATAAGCACGTGTCCGAGTCGGTCGCTCATTGCCAGCACCCGAAGCGACCGAATGGTGTCGGAAAACAGGGAGTGCGGGCCATTGAACGAATAGATGTATCCGAGACCGTTGGGCAGGTCGGTCCAGCGTGCCGCCTGGACAGCACCCGAGAGTTTTAGCGCCAGTTCATAGAAGTTCTGCTCCCAATTGTTCACGGGGATCCGGCCCTCCCGCATCAGCCGCAGAAGGTTG
Source organism: Lentisphaeria bacterium (assembly GCA_003545375.1). Classification (GTDB taxonomy): domain Bacteria; phylum Verrucomicrobiota; class Lentisphaeria; order JABSQK01; family CAJWLW01; genus CAJWLW01. The sequence goes on along the minus strand of DPYP01000062.1, from coordinate 6,310 downwards.
CCGTAGGTGCTGACGTTATTGAACCCGTGGTCGTGCACGCCGACATGGCTCACGTGACCAGCCATAACTTCGACAGTCCGGCGGCGGCCGAGCTCGAGAAAGTGGGCGTCGCCGGTGACGTCGTATTGGAGCACGGCGCTGCCAAACTGAAAGCCCTGGGTCCATTCCGTCCAGCCGCGGGTCGTGTAGCGGCCTTCTACCGTGAACACCGGGGTACCATCGGCCGCGTCCCAGGAGTTCTGGATATCGATAATTTTCCTGCCTGCGAGCTCAAAGAGTTGCCGCAACCTGGCGGACAGATCGGCGGGGGTGACGTCGTAGTCGATGTCAATCATAGTTTCAGGTTTGAGGTGTCAGGTTTCAGGTATCTCGGTGTCGGGACCGCAAACGTAAGATCCGCAAGCTTGGAGGTTACGAGTGGGGCGATGAGATTTCAATACCGCGATGCTGCAGTTCGACCAGAATCGTCTGTGCCGCCTGTTGCGGCGTGAGGTCATCGGTATCGATGGTCATCTGGGCAACGCTGTCATATGCGGTGCGGCGTTCGTCGAGTTTCACTTTAATTTCGGTCAGTGCGTCGTGCCTGGTCAGGGCGGGCCGATTCGAGTCGTTGAGGATTCGACCCAACAGCGTCTCCGGCGCCGCCTGCAGCAGAACGACGAAGCCATCAGCCGTGAGACAGGTGGCATTGGCTGGATCGACAATAGCGCCGCCACCCGTTGAAATGATAACCCTGTCATGGGCCGCCGCCGCCTCGACCGCGAGGCGTTCGCGTTCGCGAAAAGCCGCTTCGCCGTCGTCGTGGAAAATCTCACGGATACTTTTGCCTGCCGCCTTGGCTATTTCGATGTCGGTCTCGATCAGCGGCCGGTCCAGATACCGGCTCAAAAGAGTACCCACAGCGCTCTTGCCGGTACCGCGATAGCCGATAAGAACAATGTTCATGATCGGTCCTGTGCTGTAATGTCGGCGAGGCGCTCGAAAAAGTCCGGAAACGACTTGGCGACACATCCCGGGTTGGTGATCACAACGCCGGGCACGCGAAGTCCGGCAATTGCAAAGGCCATTGCAAGGCGATGATCATTGTAGGTCTCGATTGTCGCGCCATGCATACTTTCACCGGCGCGGCCACGGACGATGAGACGATCGCCTGCATCTTCGGCATCGGCACCCAGGCGCTGGAGCTCGGTTGCGGTGGCAGCGAGGCGGTCGCTTTCCTTGATACGCAAATGCTCCACGCCTGTAAAAACGCTGGTGCCGTCGGCAAAGGCGGCGACTACCGCAAGGGTTGGGACCAAGTCCGGATAGTTCGACATATCCGTCTCGATAGGGGCCAACGGCCCGCCCTGCAGCTCGACGGCATCGTCTGCGAACTCCGCATGACAGTTCATTGTCTGCAGGGCCTCGACAATGTAGCGGTCGCCCTGGTCGGAATCCGACCGCAACCCGTCGACGCGGATTTTGCCTCCAGTGACGGCGGCGGCGGCGAAGAAGTAGGAGGCGCTGGAGTAATCCCCTTCGATGGCTGTCTGCAAAGGTTGATAACGCTGGCCGGCAGCAACCCGGAAGCCGCTTGCGGTGACTTCGGCCGTGACGCCAAATGCCTGCATCGCAGCGATCGTCGTGTCGATGTAGGGGCGCGATTTGATCTCGCCGTCGGCGTGAATAGTGACGTCTTCGTCAGCGAACGGCGCCGCAATAAGGATTGCCGAGAAATACTGCGACGACGCCTGGCCGCGCAGATGCGTGGTACCGCCGCGTATACCGCCGCCTTGAACGAGCAACGGCGGCAGCCCGTTATCGCGCATCGAAGACGCAGTTATTCCGAGAGGCGCCAGCGCTGTGAGCAAATCAGCGATCGGCCGGCCGTTGCACATCCGCTCGTCGCCGGTCAGAGTTACGGTGCCGTCGGCAACCAGCGCTGCGATCGGTGTGAGGAAACGTATGCCGACGCCCGAGTTGCCAATGAAGAGTTCATTGTCGGGTGCCTGCAGTCGGCCGCCGGTACCATGGATGGCGGCGGCGGCGGCAATCTCGTCCAGTTCGACAGGAACGCCAAGGCTGCGGATGGCATTAAGCGCGTGCCGCTGGTCCTCACCCAGCAGCAGGTGATCGAGTCGGGAAACACCGTCTGCCAGTGCAGCGATGTAGATGTAGCGCAGCGAATGCGCCTTACTCGGCGGTGCGCTGATGGCAACGTCGAGGGATTTGACCGGCTGGATTTGGATGGCGGTGTCAGGCATGACAGTTCGGTTGGAATTTTATACTATACCGCCTCGCCTGCTCGCGCGGGCAGAAATACGCCAACCCCGTCAATTTAAGGTCAGGGCTTGCCCTGAAATTGGAATTGGATGGGATTGGATTGCAGCGTCACGTCGCTTTATTGCGTTTGGAGAGCCTCTTCGAGTGCCTGGCGCATGACGTCTACAGGCGCGGATTGATCGGTCCAGATCTCGAAGCTCTTGACGCCCTGGTACAGGAGCATGGCACGACCGTCCGCGACGCGACAGCCAGCAGCTTCGGCGGCCTGCAGTAATGGGGTATTCCGGTAGATCATGTCCATTACGTTGCGTCCGGGGGTCAGGAAGTCGATCGGGATGGCCAGGGTCTCACCGTCCATACCAACGCTGGTGGCCTGGATGATGGTGGGGGCTTCGGCTACGGCGTCGGGCAACAAGCCGTCGGTCGGATCAAATATGGACACCTCACATTTCGGCGCGAATTCCCGCAGGGCAACGGCGAGGGTCACAGCCTTTTCGACGGTGCGGTTCACCAGGACAAGACGAGCAGCACCGTGATGGGCGAAGTGGGTGGCTGTCGCGCGGGTCGCACCGCCGGTTCCCCAGAAAATGAAGGTACCGCCGGCGATGTCGATCCCGAAGGCTTCGCTGAGGGCGCGTTCGAGACCGTAGCCGTCGGTGGAATATCCGTGCAGCCGGCCGTCGCGGTTGCAGACAGTGTTAACACTTTCCGCCTGACGCGCGACCGGATCGATCTGGTCGAGGTGTGCGAACATCGCGCCCTTGTGCGGGATCGTAATGTTCCAGCCTCGGAAGCCTTCCGCGACGAGCTGCGGAATCCGCAGGTCGAAGTTTTCCGGTTCGATCGGGACAAGCTCGTAGGTGGCATCAAGGCCGAGGGCGCGGAAACCGGCGCCGTGCATCTGCGGCGATACAGAGTGCTTGACGGGCCAGCCGAGCAAGCCGTATTTGAGCGGTGCCACCACGGGTCAAACCTCGAGATCGACGACCTGTTTCCAGGCACGATTTTTCCAGGATTGGATGCCGAGCTCGGCGAGCTGGACGCCTTTGGCGCCCTCGAGCAGTCCCCAGCAAAATGGCTCGTCGAGCACGACATGGCGCAGAAAAAGTTCCCACTGGACCTTAAAGGCGTTTTCAAAGTGGTCATCGGCATCGACGGGGGTCCAGTCGGCGTAATAGTCGATGGGTTGCGCGACATCGGGATTCCAGACGGGCCGCGGGGTGTCGTCCAGACTCTGCACCAGGCAGCCGCGCAGCCCGGCGACGGCGCTGCCGTCGGTGCCGTCGACCTGAATGGTCAACAGGTCGTCACGCCGCGCCCGGACACACCACGAGGAGTTGAAGTGCGCGAGGATGTCGCCATCGATCTCGAAGGTGGCGTAAGCAGCGTCTTCGGCGGTGGCGTCATAGTGCTCATGGTTTTCATCCCAGCGGTCGGGCAGATGCACGGCAGCCACACAGGAGACGCTTCTGACGTTGCCGAAGGTGTTGTCGAGGACATAGCGCCAATGACAAAGCATGTCGAAGATGATGCCGCCGCCGTCTTCGGCACGGTAATTCCATGACGGTCGCTGTGCCGGCTGTTCGGCATCCTCGCCGGTAAACACCCAGTAGCCGAACTCGCCTCGGACGGACAGGATCCGGCCGAAGAAACGCTGGTCAATGAGGCGCTTGAGTTTGACGATGCCAGGCAGCCAGAGTTTATCCTGGACAACGCCGTGTTTGACACCAGCGGACTCCGCAATTCGGTGCAACTCGAGGGCGTCGGCAGTATTGAGTGCGGTCGGTTTTTCACAGTAGATGTGTTTACCTGCAGCAACGGCCTGCTTGACGGCAGCGACACGACGGTCGGTAGTCTGGAAGTCAGAGTAGACGCTGTAGCGGTCATCGGCGAGGACACTGTCGAGGTCGGTGGTCCAGTTTTCGACGCCGGTCTCGGCGGCCAGGGCTTCGAGCTTCTGCGGGTTGCGGCCGACCAGGACGGGGTCGGGCATGATCGTGTCGTCACCGACTTTGACGCCACCTTGATCACGAATATCGGCGACCGATCGTTTGAGATGCTGATTGGTGCCCATGCGTCCGGTGACACCGTTCATGATAATGCCGACAGTATGCGTGGTGGCCATGGTAGTTCCCGTTAGACGCAGCGTGTGTAGGTGTCAATAATTTCACTAAGAAACGAGCCTTGGTCTTCCGCCCACCATCGGGTCGAGAAAATCTCCACCTCGATCGCGCCGTCGAAGCCGGCGTCATCCATCCAGCTGGTGATTCGTGGTATGTCGATGACGCCCTCCCCCATCAGCCCGCGGTCGTTGAGCATATCGCTCATGTCGGTTTTCCAATCACAAACGTGGTAGGAAAACAGCCGCCCGGCAGCACCGGCGCGAGTGATTTCGGTCTGTAGATCGGGGTCCCACCAGCAGTGAAAGACATCGACGGTGACGCCGACCATGAATGAATCGATACGGTCGCAGAGGTCATTGGCCATTTTCACAGTTGCGATGGCGGAGCGGGTGTCGGCATACATCGGATGCAGCGGTTCGACAGCCAAGCGTATCCCGGCAGTCTCGGCCTGCTCGAGGATCGCCTCGATGCCTTCCTGAATCTGATCGACATTATCGGCTACGCTCTGGCCGGGTGTAGCGCCGCAAACCAGCACCAGCAGCGGTGCTCCGACAGCCTCGCATTCCTCCAGCGCCCGTCGGTTATCCTCGATGGCTTGCAGGCGGTCCACAGCGCTGCCGGCGGTGAAAAAGCCGCCGCGTACCAGTGAGGTGACGGACAAGCCGGCGCGCTCGATCAGGTGACGGACGGTGTCGGCATCGCGTCCCTCCAATGCATCACGCCACACACTGATGCCGCGCACACCGGCATCGGCGAAATACGGCACGGCGAGTTCGATACTCCACGGACGTGTCGTGATGGTGTGGATGCAAAGACGTGAGAGATCGGCCATTGGAAGGATTCGGGTATCTGGGGTCGGGATTCCGGGGTCGAAGTGGGATCAAGATTTCGTGGGTAGGGCGCAAACTCTGCCGACGGTCATGCCGCCGTCGACGAAAAGGGTTTGGCCAGTGATGTATTCACTGGCATCGGAGGCCAGAAAAACGGCGGCGCCGTCGAGGTCACGGGGCTTGCCGGGGCGGGTCAGCGGAATGCGTTCGCACAGGTATTCAACCCATTCCTGGTCCTCATACATTACCTGATTCTGGGCCGTCTTGAACCAACCGGGCGCCAGGCAATTGACGGTGATTCCGTTTTTCCCCCAATCGTCTGCCAGGCTCATAGTCAACTGCTTGACACCGCCGCGACTGGCGCAGTAGGGGCCAAGACCGGCATAGCCACTGACACAGGTGATGGAACCGATGTTGATGATCCGGCCGTAGCCATTCGGAATCATATAGCGGGCAACGGACTGGGCCACGAAAAAAGTACCGCGCAGATTGGTATCAAGCACCAGATTCCAATCGTCCCAGGTGACATCCATGGCCAGCTTGCGGATATTGCAACCGGCGTTATTGAAGAGAATGTCAATGTGACCGAAGGCATCGGCAGCGGCAGCGGTCATCGCGGTGATGCTGTCGGGATCGCCGACATCGAGCTGGAGGGGCAAGACCCGACGACCGAGCGCCTCAATCTCTGCCTGGAATTCGCTCAGCGCCTCAAGCCGACGACTGGTAATCACCAGGTCGGCACCGGCGCGGGCCAACGCCCGGGCGAGATATTGACCGAGACCGCGACTGGTGCCAGTAACGATGGCCACGCGTCCGGTCAGGTCGAAATTTGAGGTGTCGGCGGACATACGAATCAGAGGTACGGGTCAGCCGCGCAACTGGATCATGACTTTGCCGTCGCCAGTGGCTTCGGCGGTGATTTCGGAATCGTCGTTGAACATTTCAACGATTTTTTCGGCCTCGGTCTGATCGCGCAGCTTGAGCTGAATCTTCTCTCCCCACTTGCGGACTTCGGCAGCGGCGTCTTTGGCCTGCGATCGCAAACGCGCCTCGGAGTCGTCATTTCCTCGTGGACGCTCATCGCGGGGCGGACGC
>DPYP01000484.1:0-7138 GCA_003545375.1 Lentisphaeria bacterium | reverse complement strand
AATGTACCCGGTTGGCCCGGACCGATGGCTACCTGGGAGAAGGGACAACGATTTCCGACAACCGGAGTCGGATTCAGGGGCGGACCCTGGTACACGGACAAAGCAAGATTGCGCGTCTCCGACCGCTATATGTCATCCGTCATGCGAACGGTCAGGGACGTCAGCTACGGGTTCCGAGCCGTCCGGCAGGCTCCGGTCAACGCGGCGGGCGGCGAGTAAGCTTCTTGTCCGTCAATCGCAAGAGGCTGACCCCCTAATTGCCCTCCTCGACTACGTTCATCGGGCGTTGCCGCGTACCCGCTTGATCCACTGTTGTGTCATCGGGAACTGTGAGATCGTCCCGACACGAATCATTCGGTGACGTCCTTTTTTCAGGTAAAGTTTGCCCGCTTCGCATGCTCCCCCACAAACAGCGCCTACCGGCTAAACTATTTTAAAAAAGTCTGTCCAGATGCTCTATAAACGGGGGTAATCAATTGACCATGAAAACCGCCCAACTGAAATCGATATCGCTTCTCGCCGTGGCAGCGCTGTGTATCTGTGCAAGTGCGCTTGCCGCGGAGCATGACTACTACAGGAACCTGCGCTACCCGAAGCAGCTGGTGGCCGGTGTGGGCCGGGACCAGGTCCAGCAAGCGGGCGGGCCGAATGCGGTCGGCTACCAGCGTCGCACGGTCCAGTGGTGGCCGCGTCAGGGGCAGGACATCGTTGACATTCCCGAAGGCGCGCCGCTGCGGACGTGGACGCGGAATAAGGGCCAACAAGATCCCGAAGCCCAGGCGGGCGTCACTCGACACTGGACAGCTTCGGATCCGGAGACATTCAAGGCACACCTGATCGCTTTTCGAGGGTTCGGTACGTCATCGGCCGAAACGCCCACTATTCCCGCGGCGGTCTTGCGCCTGGAAGACGGAAGGCAACGGGCTGTTGTTCATCACAGCCCCCTCAGCCACATGATCAGCACAGAGGACCGCGACTTCATCCATAAGGTCTGGGAAGAGGTCTATCCGACTCTCTATGCGAAGATTTCGAAGGAAGAGCGTTCTGTGTCTGCAACGTTTCCGCTGGAACATTGGAAAGCACTTCCCGTGAGATTCAACGCCCTGCCGCCCTGGAAGGACGCCAACGCCAAGTATCCCCTGTGGGCCGAGAAGGATGGTAATGTCATCTTCGAGACTCGGAATTTTTACCTTGTCACCGACCCTAAGAGATATGGGAATCCGACGGCTTGGATCCGGCCGAACGACATCGCGGGTCAGAACCTTTTCCGCAGGGACATCTTTGAGTACCTCGAAAACTTCTGGACCTACGTCGAGGCCGCCGGCCACTCGATGCCGTACTGGCACCACCCGGGTCCGAATAAAAAGTATCACATTATCGTCACGTCGGGCGGCTCCGGGGTCGGCACTTACCACTGCGGTATTGGTAATGCCAACACCGCTGCGCTGGCGCACGAGTTCTTCCACAGCCAGCCGCTGGGTGGCTGGGGAGATTTTCACTACATCATGGGCAATGCCGGACAGCACACCGGGCATCCGGGGGAGCTGCAGATGTTCTCGGGTAATTTTCGCTATCCCTGGCGTTATGTGAATCGCAAGGGGTACCAGTCGCCTTTGATGTTCTTTGTGCTTGGTGACAATCCGAATTGGGGATACGGAATCCAGGTGGTGATCGGGGGCCTCGCTGGTGAGGCAGAGACCACGCCCTATCACACGATCGCGATGGTCGGACAAAAAAAGGGCCTCTGGGAAAATGGCGTCCGTGGCTTCGGAGATTTTTTCGGCGAGTATGCGGCCCGCATGGTGACCTGCGACTTCGTCGAGCAGGACATGATTCGCAGCAAGTACGGAATGCCCGAGACGAGCCATGTCTGTCCGGTCTACGGGCACAAAAATCGCTACCGGATCTCGAATGCTGAAGCCCCCAGATGGACAGGATACAACATCATCCGCCTGAAACGGGACGCGGACGCGACGAAGATCGCGGTTGATTTTGAAGGGATCTACGATCCGTCACAGCATTCCGACTGGCGGGCCTGCATCGTGGCGGTTGATGCGAAGGGGCGGGCGAGGTATAGCCCCTTGTGGAACAAGGGCCAGATGGGCTTTGCGCTCAAGCCAACGGATAAACATCTTTGGCTGACCGTGTCGGCATCGCCCAGCGCGTTTCCGGTTCAGGATTCGTCCAGCCCGCGAGCCCATTGGATGAGCATGTATCTATCGGGCATTCATGCTCCGCGTCATCCGTGGGAGGTGACGCTTTCGGGATGCACGCCGGGTACACCACACCGGAAACAAGGCGACATTATCAATTTCGACGAGCTCTATGGTCGCTGCGACTACGGCAACACCTCTGTGAATCTTCCTCTCAAGCATGAGGTGCCGATCCCGCTGACGGACGCCGATGGCCCGCTCGCCCAGCAGAAGCTTGCCGAGATGCTGCCTCGCATCAAGGCTTCAGCCGATGCGTTGCAGGCGGAGGTTGATGCGGGCAAGTTGAATCGCGGTTATTGGTGGGGAAAGAAAACTCGCACGCACGAGCATTTGCTCCATCGCGTGAAGTTTTTGCAGGAAAACGCCAAAGGACATCGCCACCCCAACGGCGGTGGATTTGTCTCCGACACTTGCAAGGTGGCCGCGACCGCCTACGTCGGTCCGAATGCGATGGTCCTCGATGGCGCGACCATCAAAGACAATGCCTGCATCAAGGAACATGCGGTCGTCATGGGGTCTCAGGCCGTAGTGTCGGGCAACGCCAAAATTGGCGGCCGAGCCTGGGTGGTCGGCAACGTCAAGGTGAGCGGGAATGCCCGTATTCTTGAGGCCGCCGCAGTGACCACCTCGCAGCGCGCACAGGCCTCGCCGAATCGACTTTACGAAGGTAGCGTCGAGATCGACGGCAGCGCAGTGATCAAGGGCGAGCTCTATCTGCTGTCGTGCTACACCACCGACCAACGACTCACTGGCGGCCTGGTTATGGACTACTACGCAGACGTCAAAAATAAGGAGAGCGGCGTCTTCCAGAACGGGAGATTCTACCGGGCGCATGATCGCTATGATCGCGCGCCGGGATTCGCCGGTGGAACTGATGCCGGTGCTCTCTACGCCAACTGGCAGTTCAACCATCCGAAGAGCGTATTGCTGGAGGATTCCTACGTGAACAACGTCGGGATTCTCTACGGACGGCCAACATTCTCCGAAGACGCCGACGGTCCGCACAAATACGTCGTATTCAATGGTAGGGACCAATACGCGGAAGCCCCTCCGTCCGTAGCCGATTTTGGGGAGTTGACCCTCGATATCCTGGTCAAGCGATCCAAGGGCAAAGGCGGACGTCTGTTTGACTTCGGGACGGGCGACGAGGAGTGTTTCTATCTGTCGATTGACGGAAGTGGCAAGCCTACCCTGACGGCCCGGCACCAGGGCAAGACCTACACGCTGACAGCATCGACAGCCACCAGCTGGTGGCTGTGGATATCGACAGCGATCCCGGCGAGCACGTGGGCGCGCGTGCGCCTTGAAATGAACGGTGCGACCGCCTCGATTCATATTGACGGGAAGCAGGTCGCCAACGGCAAATTCACATTCCGCCCGCGCGATGTATTTATCGGTGATCGGCCAGAAGGGAACTTCATCGCCTGCGCGCGCAACAAGAGTGAATTCTTTCACGGACAAATAGATCACTTCCGCATCTACCGAAAGGTTCACAACGATTTTGACGCGGTGGGGCCTCCGCCGCTCGCGCTGACACAGATGCAGGAGTGGTCCGAGCAAGATCAACAGCAGCACGACGATTGGCAGAAACGGAGGAAAGCGAAGGAGGCCGAACTCCGCGCCGGCAAGTATGGGGAGATGCAAAAAGAGATCCAGCAGCTCGGGCGGGACAAGAGCATCGACGCTGACGAGCGGAGCGCCCGAATGGATAAGTTGCGAAGCGCCGCCGCTGTTGTTCGCGAAAACGCCCTCAAGAGCGCCGGCCTTTCCGGACCGAATCCGTATCTCGGTAAGCAGGCGGCCGATCTCGTTCACTTCCAGCGCAGCCTGAAATACCACACGACCGCCGACTGGGACTATCGCACCAAAGCCGAGAGGGCAGGTGAGCTCCCGGCGAAGACAAAGAAGTGGCTGCAGAGCGTCCGGGGATATTAGGAGCACATCAATGATCGAGTTACGGGGTTTTATCACACCACTCTCATTCAGACTGGTACTAAAAACCCAGGCACATCAGGGCGCTTGGGGGTGCGTGACGAGGACTGCATAATTTTTAGCGAAGATTTTCTGTCCAGATTGTCCGACCTTGGGAGTGACAGGGTATGAAATCGATTCAAAAACGGAAGGGTGCCCCTATGAATAGGCGCGATGTGATGAATAGGCGAGATGTGTTGAAGTCAGCGGGTTGTTTATTGATGTTGCCTGCTTTGGAAAGCTTCGGGCAAGTGGCCAAGGGCGATGATGCCGTGAAGGCGAATCGATTGTTTTGTATGAATATCGGCAACGGCATGTGTTCTGACAACTTCCCGACGTCGACGGGCAAGGACTATCAGAGCTCTTCTACTTTCCAGCCGCTGGAAAAATTAAAGGATGATTTCACTCTCTGTACGAATTTAAGGAACTACGGAAATCATGAAAGCACGATGTACGCCTTTGCTGAATATTCTGATCACACAAATCCCCAGTTGATTAAAGACTCGGTTGATGAAATCGCGGCGTCCCACATTGGCAATGAGACGCGCATTAGAAATTTGGTCGTTGAACAGAAGCATTCCTATGGCATCTCCTGGAAGGGTGGTTTGCCCGTTTCCTCAATCTCGGACCTGCAGATTTTGTTCCAAACCATATTTGGCAAAGTCGACAAGAAAAAGCGTGAAGAATTACTGGCGCTTAAAAAATCTATGCTGGATGCGAGTAGAGATGATGCCAAGAGCATGAGGAATAAAGTTTCCAAGGCAGACCGGGTCAAATTGGATGAGTACTTTTCAAGTTTGCGTGAATCTGAAAAGTCGATCCAACGATCTGAGCGCTGGTTGAATAAAAAACACGTAGACGTGCCATTCCCTGAAAACGTAGAGTTCGAAACAGACGGCCTCAGTGAGTATTCGAAAAAGATCTTGGTGTGCCCGCACTTCAATAAACGTTCAACTTATTTGGATTTACTCTTTCTGGCATTCAAATATGACGTCACCCGAGTGGCAAATGTGTATGCGGAATGGAATTGGCTTGGTCATCATACGGATTCCCACGCGGTTAAAAGCGAAGAAGGATTTATTAAGAACATCGAGGCGGACCAGGCCTACATGATGCAGACGGCTCGTTTCTTGGAAAAACTCAAATCGACTAAGACAAAAACTGGTGGAACCTTACTGGATCAAACGGTTTGTTTGATCACCAGTTCCCTGAGTATTAGTAAAGAAGAAGGCCCTCACGGCATGAAGAATAACCCCGTGATTGTCGCTGGCGGTGGATTTGAGCATGGTAAACATATTAAGTTTAATGGTGCAGACAACCGCAACAACATCTACCTCGCGGCCTTGCAGCATCTGGGTCTCGAAATCGAAAGTTTTGCCACCAGTAGTAGGAGCGCCAAGTTCTAAGGAACGCAGGCACAATCACTTCGTAATGAAAGAAGGATTGGTACCATGAGATCTCGTTCCCTCCTCGCGTTTCTAGTGGTCGTAGCCCTAGGGAGCGCTACTTCGGTTGGTGCTGAAAAACACCTTGCGGAGCTCGACCAAAGCAAAGCCTTCTTAACCGCCCATTGCGTTAGCTGTCATGGCAATGAAAAGAGCAAGGGCGATCATAATTTCGAAACGTTCTCTGACAAAGAATGGAACGATCGCGAATTACTCAATGACCTGTTAACGGTCTTAAGAGAAAAGGAAATGCCGCCCAAAAAAGCCGAGAAGAAACCCTCGGCGAAGGAGGTCGCGGCTTTTGAAAAGCTCTTGGCCAAACAGTACCTGGCAATTAAATCAACGTTGCCTGGCGTTCTCACACGTTTGAATCGCGCGGAATATGAGAACACGATCAACGATGCTTTTTTCACCAAGTTAGAAGTCAAAAACCACTTGCCCGTAGACAACACCAGGGATGGCTTTGACAATGAAGGCGACAAACTTGTCATGTCACCCTATGCCATGGATAGCTATTTTCGAGTTGCCTCTGGAATAGCCGAGAAGGTCGTGGGGGGCATGCCCGGGCCTTCTACAACCGTTCATAGTTATTATAATGGTAAAGTACGCAGATTAGGCAGCAAAGGATTTGCGCGCTATGAACATACCAATGACGGTGTGACTGTCGAAGGGTTTCGTTACCATGATTTATCCACGATTGGATTCAAATACGCTGTAATCTGGCCTGGCTATTACGATGTGAAGATCAATGGACATTTTACGTTTTACGATGCCTCCATCGATCATAAGGAACGTGATTTAAATTTCAAAGTTGCGCTGGGTAAAGAAAATGAACGCTTGAGCATCACGACCAATGTGGACCCTAAGATCAGTAGAGAAGCACTCAGCGCCCAGGAGTTCTTATTAAGCGACAAAGTGAGGGTCTATTTGGAGCCGGGGCAGAATCTTGTTCTTAATAGTCACAGTTATTTTTATCCCTTGCCCAAGGATCTCAGTAAGCTCACACGTATACCCCCGTTCCCACGAGATGATAAGCTAGCCAAACTGCCAAAAACGAACTTGCACCTCATCTCAGCTGAAGTGACCGGTCCCTTCTATGATAGTTGGCCTCCAAAAAACGATTTTTACAAAACGTACTATGAAGACCTGAAGGGCGACGACCCACACGAGAAATGCCAGCAATTCATTAAAAAGCTGGCAGTCAAACTCTTTCGCCGCCCGGTGAGTGACAGCGAATTGAAGCGGTTTTTCGATGTCGCAAAAAAGAGATATGAAACGGATGAAAACGTCCTCGATGCCGTGCAAGCGGCCTTGACGATGATGCTCTGCTCACCCAAGTTTTTGTATAAGGTCGAAGGTGATTCTCTAAACCTCGATGATTATGCGATTGCGTCCAGGTTGTCTTACTTTCTGTGGAATTCACTTCCCGACGACCGTTTGATCAAGCTGGCTTCTGAAGGGAAGTTGAAGGATTCAAGCGTTCGTTCTGCGGAAGCCTTAAGGATGCTG
>DPYP01000345.1:0-4461 GCA_003545375.1 Lentisphaeria bacterium | reverse complement strand
CGGGCTTATGTGGATCGTGCCGTGTTGTTTTCTGGTTCTGATCTTTGCCCGCAAGTCGTGGGCGAAGCGGTTGCTTGGCGTGGTTGTTTGCGTCGTAGTGTTTCTCGCTGTCATCACCCCGTGGATGTTCCGAAACCAGCAGGCGGGTGCCGGCTTCCGCTTGGGCAGCAATATCGGCAAGACGCTCTACTACCACAATTGTGCGGCGCTGGTCTCCGTGTTGACCGGCGAATCGGCAGAGGTGCTGCGCCAGCGCTGGCAGACGGAGACAGCAGCGGTTTTCGCAAACGACCCGGCCTACGCCAGCATTGATGCACAGACCGGATACCTGCTGGGCAGGGCCCGGCCGATCATCCGCGACAATCTGTGGCAATACACGCGGCTGCACTGTCAGCCGCCAATCCTGTTTCCCGATGCTCCGACGTTTCTCGAGCTGCTGGGGCTTACAGAGACGGGACAGGGGACGCTCGACGTCTTTCACCGTCAGGGGCTGGTGGCGGCGGTGAAACATTACTTTGGCGACCGGCTGTGGCTGCTGCTGCCGTTGGCGCCGTTGCTGGCGATCGTCGGCTTCACCTATCTCGGTTGTTTCCTGCAGCTCGGACGCTGGCTGCTGCAGCGCCAATGGTTTCTCGGGTTTTTCTTTCTCGCCTTCGTAGTCTATTACCTGGTTCTCCCCGGTCCCGTGCTGATGCCGCGCTACCAGCTCCCCTGCCTGCCGCTGATGACTGTCATGGCGGGCATGTTCTGGCTCCGCCTTTGGCGGCGTTGGCGGCAACGGTCGGAGACTGTCCCGGCCACCTGACCGGCCCAAACTGATTTAACGGGCTAAAGTCGTTCTCATGGCTATGTTTGAAATCATCGCAATCCTCGTCACGATCGCGGCGGTCCTCAGCTACGTCAACTATCGCTGGGTCCGCATGCCGACGACGATTGGGCTGATGTTCATCGCGCTGCTGATCTCACTGGTGATTATTGCTTTGGGGCATTTCGGCCTCGGCATCCGCGAGCGTGCCGAGTCGGTACTGCAGCAGATCGATTTCAGTGAGACACTGCTGCACGGCATGCTCAGCTACCTGTTGTTCGCCGGCGCACTGCAGGTCCACTTGCAGGACCTGGCGAAGCAGAAGAAAGTGGTGGGCGTGCTGGCGACCATCGGTGTTGTCGGTTCGACCTTTATCGTCGGCAGCCTGGTCTACTGGCTTTTCAATGCGATCGGGTTGGAGCTGCGGTTCATCTACTGCCTGGTGTTCGGCGCGCTGATCACGCCGACGGACCCCGTCGCTGTCCTGGGCATTCTCAAGAAAGCCAAGGCCCCTAAATCGCTGGAGACGAAGATCGTCGGCGAATCGCTGTTCAACGACGGCATCGCCGTCGTCGTGTTTCTGGCGCTGCTGGGTATCGCGACCGGTGAGCACGAAGCGTCGTTGCAGTATATCACGGTGCTGTTCGTCCAGGAAGCTGTCGGCGGTGCGGTGTTCGGGCTGATTGCCGGTTGGCTGACTTTTCTGATGATCCGCAGCGTCGACAACTATCAGGTCGAAATCCTCCTGACCCTGGCTCTGGTGACGGGCGGTTACGCGCTGGCCGCAGCGCTGCATCTGTGCGCGCCTATCGCCATCGTCGTCGCTGGCCTGATGATCGGCAACACCGGCCGGCGCACCGGCATGTCGGATAAGACGCGCGAGCACCTCGACAATTTCTGGGAGCTGATCGACGAGATTCTCAACGCCGTGCTGTTCGTACTCATCGGCATGGAGATGCTGGTTATTTCGGCGACTGGCACGGCCCTGCTTGCCGGCGTGGTTGCCATCGGCATCACGCTGCTGGCGCGCTTCATCTGCGTCTCCGTCAGCGTGTTGCTCCTGGGCCGGTCGCGGACGTTTTCCAGGGGCGCCATTCCGATCATCACGTGGGCCGGGCTGCGCGGCGGCATTTCCATTGCGCTGGTTCTGTCGCTGCCGCCGGGCACCACGCGGGACGTCCTGCTGACGGTAACCTACACAGTGGTGGTTTTCTCGATCCTGGTGCAAGGCCTGACGATACGGCACCTGGTCACGCGCTACCACGCGCCGGTGCCAGCGTGACAACAGAAGCCAGACAGGAACTGAAGCGGGATACCGCTGCTCTCGGTATTTTGGCAGGCGTGATCCTCATCAGCTTTGCCGACCTGTTGATCGGCGATTCGGCAGTTCTGTCCGCCCGCTACTTTGATGTGCACCTGCTGTTCGCGCATTGGCGGCAACTGACTGCTTCCGAGCTGGCGGCCGGGAACCTGCCGCTGTGGAATCCGTACATCTTCGGCGGCGTGCCGCTGCTCGGCGGTTTCCAGGCGGCGGTGCTGTACCCGCTCAATCTGATCTACCTCCTGCTGCCCACAACGACAGCGATCAATTGCGAATTCATTCTGCACCTGATGATCGCGGGCAGCTTGACATACGCCTGGCTCGGGGGTCACGCGCTGCAACGCCCGGCGCGGCTATTCGGGGCATTGCTTTTCGCCTTCTCCGGGCCCGTATACACTCGCATCGCGGGCGGGCACCTGCCGCATCTCGACACCATCGCCTGGGTGCCGGGCATCCTGCTGGTTCTCGATCGGCTGCGAACACGACCAACGGCGGTCTGGGTGACTGCTGGCGCGGTAATCGTCGCACTGCAGCAACTGGCGGGTTTTCCCGAGATCGCCTTCCTCACAGCCTTATTCGCCGGAATCTACTGTGTCCTGACAGGCTGGGCGGCGAGCGCCGATATTCCGGAACGGCGCTGTCGTGTGCAACGGTTAGGCCGTTTGCTGGGGCTATTCGCCGTTGTTTATCTTATTGGTGCGGGGCTCGCGGCCATCCAAATTCTGCCGGGTCTCGAGGCTGCCGCGGAATCCACGCGCAGTACCAGTGTCGACTATGCCACGGCATCGTCCTACAGTATTGGCTGGGATTCATTGGCAACGCTGGTCGTGCCATTTGTCTTTGGCGGCAGTAACGACGTCACCTACTGGGGACGATGGTACTTCCACACGAACTGTCTGTTTTTCGGCGTCTGCGGGCTGCTGCTGGCCACTTACGGGCTCACCTGCAAACGCTTCAAATTCCGCATAGCAGTGATCGTCATCGTTGTCGGCGCGCTGGCAGTGGCGCTCGGCAGCGCGACACCGGTGCACCGGCTGTTGTACGATTGGCTGCCGATGTTCGGGCGCTTCCGTGGCCCGGCCGACACGATGTTCGTTGCCCATCTTTTTCTGGCGTTGGCGGCCGCGGCAGGGCTGCAACGGGTATGCAGTGGTGCAGCTGAATCGATGAATTCGGACGCCGGACGACAGTGGCGGTTTTCCGGCATAGGCGTCGTCGCCCTGGCAGCAGCTGCCGGACTGGCAGCAGCTGCATTATTCGTTTCACCAGCCGCCTGGCAATCGGTCATTACCAGTTTTGCCGAAAGCGGGCTGGCAACGCTGCGGCCGGAGGGATTCGCCCGCCCTGAGTTCGTTGTTCAGGCGATCGCGCTGACCCGCTCCTCGCTCACACAAGCCGCTTTGGTCGCCACGCTGCTCGGCCTGCTCTTCAGCCTGAACCGGGCACGTCGATGGTTGCCGGCTGCGCTTATGATCGTCGCCGGGCTCGAGTTGGCCCACTTTTCATGGCAGGCCCGGCGTCAATTTGCGAAAGATGACTTGCCGCTGCCGGCGCTGATGACCGCACAATTACAGGACGTCATCGGCGATGCACGCGTACTGTTCATTGACAGCGTCCTGAGCAACCGGAGCATGGCCAATGGCTGGCACGGACTTTGGGGCTACGGCCCGGACGTTGCGCGGCGCTACGCGGAACTTGTCGATGCCACACAGGGAAACAGGACGGCAAGGGTTGATGAATACCTCGACGTCAGACGCATTCATCGTTTGTTCGCGTTGTTGCGACTGCGATATGTGATCGGGGCGCCGCAGCACGTCATTCCGGGCGCAACAGAGGTGTACGCCGACGAGCAGTACAAGGTATTTGAACTCTCCGGTGCATTGCCGCGCGCCTTTGTGCCGGCGACTTGGGAAGTTGTGCCGGACAGTGAGACAGCACTGAACCGTCTGACTTCGTCGGATTTCGATCCTTCTGCAAAGGCCATCGTTACGGCCGGGGATAGGCCGGCATCATTGCCGGAGCATCCCCCAACCGTGGTCACGGGCGAAATCGATATATCTGCAGTACCCGATTACAACAGACCGACGATCCGTTGTACGGCTGGTGAACCCACGCTGATCGTCGTGACGGACAGCTATCGCCGCGGCTGGCGAGCGGTCGATCCGGACACGGGAAAAACGTACGACGTGTTCCCAGTCAACCATGCCCTGATCGGGGTCCTGGTCGGGGCGGGCACGCATACGTTTGAATTGCGCTACGAACCGGAAAGCCTGGCGACCGGCGCGAAAGTAAGCGCGGCGACGGCCGTCGCCTTGATCGTCTTACTGATTGTGCA